>DATCPG010000386.1:0-15386 GCA_036570225.1 Gemmatimonadaceae bacterium
GGTATGGATTCGAGGGCCGCGCCTATCGTCCGGACTGGCGGCGCGGATCGGAGATGCCCGGTTTCGGCGCGTCGTTCAAGAAATCCCTGATCGGGGACCTCGGGCCCTGGGAGATGGATTTCGGCGGCTTTGGTGAGATGCTTCCGCGCCACGAGAATTACATCGAGCTCGATCCGCATCTAGTGGACGCGTGGGGAATTCCGGCGCTGCGAGTGAATTGCGCCTACAGCGAGAACGAAAAGAAGATGCAGCAGGACATGGTCGTGACCGCCACGGAGATGCTGGAGGCGCTTGGCGCGACCAATATCAGGACATACAGGGAAGACAATCCTCCGGGCCTGGTGATCCACGAGACCGGCACCGCGCGAATGGGGCGCGATCCGAAAACGTCGGTGCTCAATTCCCACAATCAGGTGTGGGATGCGCCCAATGTGTTCATGACAGACGGCGCGTGCATGCCGTCGACCGCCAATCAGAATCCGAGCATCACCTACATGGCGCTCACGGCGAGGGCCGTGGATTACGCGGTCAATCAGCTGAACCGGAGAGAGTTGTAGGGACGGCCGATCACGAGCAGATCTCAGCGCTGGACCCTGATCGCGACGATCCTCGCGTCCGCGATGACGTTCATCGACGGCACGGTAGTCAACGTCGCCCTGCCCGCGCTGCAGGCGAACCTCCACGCAACGATCACCGATGTTCAGTGGGTGGTCGAAGCCTACACGCTGTTTCTGAGCGCGCTGATACTCGTCGGCGGGGCGATGGGCGATCAGTTCGGCCGCAAGCGAGTATTTCTATTCGGCGTTGTGTCGTTCACCGCCGCGTCGGTCTTCTGCGGCCTCGCGCCCTCTCCGCGCGTGCTTATAATTGCGCGGGCGCTGCAAGGAGTCGGCGCTGGATTCCTGGTTCCGGGAAGTCTCGCGATCATCAGCGCGACCTTCAGCGACGCCGAGCGGGGAAAGGCGATCGGGACGTGGTCTGGATTCAGCGCCATCACGACGGCGCTCGGCCCGGTGATCGGCGGATGGCTTATCCAGCACGTTAGCTGGCGAGCCGCGTTCTTCCTCAACGTGCCGCTGGCGGCGATCGTCGTCTTTCTGTCGCTCCGTTTCATGAACGAGAGCCGCGATCCCTCCCGGACGCAGCGTATCGATTGGCTCGGCGCGGCCCTCGGGATCGTCGGACTGGGAGGACTCGTCTTCGGATTGCTCGAGTGGGTTCCCCTCGGACCGAGCAGTCCGTTGGTGATTGGATCGCTCGCATTGGGGATGGTTTGTCTTGGCCTGCTCGTGGTCGTTGAGCATCGATCTCGTAACGCAATGATGCCGCTGCACTTGTTCCGCTCGCGCACATTCACGCTGACGAATGTTCTGACGTTGCTGCTTTACGGGGCACTTGGTGTCGTCCTGTTCCTGCTCCCCCTCGACCTCATACAGGTTCAGCACTACTCTGCAACGGAGGCCGGAGCTGCGCTGGTGCCACTTGCGGTCATCATGTTTGCGCTGTCGAGATGGGCTGGTGGTCTGGTTGCGAGGACAGGCCCGCGGCTCCCACTCACTGTGGGCCCTGCCATCGCTGCTGCCGGTATCGCTCTGTTCGCGCGCGGAACGATCGGCAACTCCTACTGGTCGACCGTTTTCCCGGCGGTTTGTCTCCTGGGCATTGGAATGACTGTCACCGTCGCGCCACTCACGACGACGGTGATGGGCGCCGTCGAGGCTGACCACTCAGGAGTCGCTTCGGGAATCAACAACACGGTTTCGCGCGTTGCCGGACTGCTCGCGATCGCAGTTTTCGGAGTTCTCCTCTCACGCACGTTCGACGCCGAGGTCAAACCGCTGCTCGACCATCTCGCCTTGCCAGCATCTGTCCGGGCGCAGATCGACAAGGAATTGCCAAAGATGGCAGGCGTGGATCTCAAGCCTGTTGCGATCGACGACCGCGAGCGAGCGATCGTACAGAAGTCGATCGACGAGGCATTTGTCTCTGGGTTCCGACTGGTAGTGTTCGGAGCGGCGATCCTGGCGATGGCGGCAGCTGCGTTCGGCTCCGGTTTAAAGCTAACTTCGCTCGAACAATGATCTGAAGGCGTTTCTCACCGTGATCCTGCGCAAGTACTGAAGCTCATCGCCTGCGAACGGAACCGGAACGATCTTGAACGTCTCCGTGAGTGCGTTGCTCGAGATCGTGTTATCGAGCGAGAGCAGATCGAGCAGACCCGACGTCACGGGTGGATTGGGCAGGAGGCGCTGGGCCAGCGCGACCAGCGGACGCAGGAGCCTGACCGGAACCGGCACGAGCGTTCGCTGTGTGCCCATCGCGGTCAGGATCCGCTCAGTCATCTCGCGCAGCGTAAGGGGAACCGCGCCGCCCAGAGCGTAAACCTGACCGACGGTCTCCTTCTTCTCGAGCGAAAGTCGAACGACGCGCGCTACATCGTCTGCCGCGATCGGTTGGAACCGCGCTTTTCCGCCGTTCGGAAGTGGAAAGATCTTCGGAGTCAGTCGGATCAACCGGCCGAGCACGTTCACGAATTGATCTTCGGGGCCGAAGATCACGGATGGGCGGAGTATCGTCCAGCGCAGGCCGCTCGTTTTCACCGAGTCCTGCGCCACACCTTTGCTGTGCAGGAATGGATAGGGCGATCTGCTATCGGCCCCGTTCTGCGACATGAAAATGATTCGCTGCACGCTCTCGGCCCGCGCCGCCGAGATCAGGCGTTCCGTCGCGGCGGTGTTCGAATCCCGGTAGCTCTCGCCCTTCTTCTCGATGGCGATTGCGGCGAGGTGGACGACTGCTCCACATCCACTGAGGCAATTCCGAAGGGTGGTCGCATCGCGGGCATCACCGACCCTGAATTCCACGGGGAGCTGTCCGAGGGCCATCGCGGCTCGCGCGGGATCCCTGATGAGCGCCCTCACCTGCCAGCCGTTTTTCGTGAGCTCGCGGCAGGTGTGGATGCCTACCAGTCCGGCGGCCCCGGTTACCAGTACGGGCTTTTTCTTGTCCGCCGAAAGGGGGAGCGGCTGTTCGGCTACGGCGGTCGCGGGTCCTTCGCTCTCGTAGGAGTACGGGCCGCGGCTATCCATCAGCTCCGTGGCTGATCGTCACTTTTGGGGCCGCGGCCCACGCCGCGAGTACCCCGCACCACGATGCGGTAGATCAATAGCGACATCCCCATCGTGAGGAGGATGTGAATCCATCCCGGGGCCGAAGTGGTGAAGGTGACAAATGCCCAAATTATGAGCATTACGACCGCAGCGATTATGCCTAGATCCATGGGAAAAATCGTTGACCTTGAATGTGACGACCGGTAAGTTCAGACAGTCAATACTGCACGAGCAGCAAAAAAATTTTCGCCTTCATCGTTGGGGCGGAGAACTCACTTTTTGAGCCAACAAGTCCTTCGAGTGGGTCCAACAAACTTCGCTGACGTCATGCCCCAGTGCGGGGAAGACGGTAGGCAGGGTGAGGGCCTCAAAAATTCGACCGGGCTTCAAAAAACCTCTCCGTCCCTTCTTTTGTGAAGCTCCGCCGGTTTAACCGGCGGAGCTTTCTGTTAAAGAGCATTTGGACCACGGGCGGACCTTTCTGTTAAAGAGCACTTAGACCATGGGCGGAGCTTCTTCTTGTGCGATATCTTACCCTAAACATGCCGCGCGTAACAGTCACCCGCCGTATGCGGTTCAACGCCGCTCACCGCGTTCATAACCCCGCTCTCTCGGACGCCGAGAACGCCAAGCTGTTCGGGAAGTGCAACAACCCGAACTGGCACGGCCACAACTACACCCTGGATGTCTCGGTCGAAGGCGAGATCGACGAAAAGACGGGGTACGTGTGCGATCTGTCCAGACTCAAGACGATCGTGGAAAAGGAGATCGTCGACGTGGTGGACCACAAGAACTTCAACCTCGACGTGCCGTTCATGCGCGATGTCATCCCGACCTCGGAAAACATCGTGACGGCATTCTGGAAAATCCTCGCCCCCAAGGTCAAGCCGGGCAAGCTGGCGCGACTCGTCCTCTGGGAGACCGAAAACAACTATGTCGAATACACAGGAAAATAAGGAAGCAGACAGGGAGTTCGAGACGCTCGTCCGGCGCGAGCTGGAGCTCCTGGGCGAGGACCCCGATCGAGAGGGGCTGCGGCGCACCCCAGCCCGGGTCGCGCGCGCGCTCAAGTGGATGACTCAGGGGTACGGTTCGTCGGCGAAGGATGTCGTCGGGAACGGCATCTTCGAGGAAAAGCACGACAACATGATCATGGTGCGGGACATCGAGCTCTACTCGATGTGCGAGCACCACATGCTGCCGTTCTTCGGCAAGGCCCACGTTGCCTATATCCCGAACGGCAAGATCGTGGGCCTCTCGAAGATCCCCCGGATCGTGGATGTCTACGCGCAGCGCCTTCAGGTTCAGGAGAGACTGACGGAGCAGATAGCGGAAGGGCTCTGCAGCGTGCTCAACCCCGCGGGAGTGGGGGTGGTGATCGAGGCATATCACCTCTGCATGATGATGCGCGGGGTGCAGAAGCAGAACTCGAAGACCATCACGTCATCGCTTCGCGGCGCGTTCCGCGAAGATCCGAAGACCAGAGACGAATTCCTGAGGCTCGCTCACAACGGCTCGAATTGATGCAGCGCCGGCGCGCCGAGGCACCGAAAAAATGAAGTCGCTGGCGGGACGGACCGCGGTCGTCACCGGCGCATCCCGGGGCATCGGTGCCGGAATCGCGGCGGCGCTGGCGGCGGATGGTGTGCAGGTCGTTCTGCTCGCCCGCAACGAAGCGAAGCTCAAGGAGCGGTCGGCATCCCTCAAGGGCTCGATTCCGATCGTCTGCGATGTCACGAGCCCCGACAGCGTGCAAAAGGCGGCGAAGCGCATCCTGAGCGAGCTCAAGCGCGCGCCCGATATTCTCGTCAACAACGCCGGGATTTTTGGAGTCTCGACGGTCGAGGAGACGTCGGCTGACTTCTTCATCGATACGATCAACACGAACCTCATCGGCCCCTTTCTGCTCGTCCGCGCGTTTCTCGGGGAGATGAAGAAGAGAAAGACCGGACACGTGATCACGATCGGCTCGATCGCCGACCGGATGATCTTTACGGGCAACGCAGCGTATTCCGCAGCCAAATTCGGGCTGAGAGCAACACACGAAGTGCTGCGCGCCGAGCTGCAGGGTACGGGCGTGCGCACGACTCTCGTCTCGCCTGCCGCGACGGATACGGACATCTGGAATACCGTCACCGTGACCGATCCCGCCGGCAAGCCGCACTCGAAGCGGCCGATGCTCGATCCCGACGACGTCGTGCGAGCCGTGATGTTCGCGCTCAGCCAGCCTGATCACGTGAGCATCGACGAGCTGCGACTCTCACACAGCTAGACCGTGTTCATCGAGCTGATCGATCTGCTGCGCTGCGTCAAACCGCACGACGACACCTGGCTTGTTGCATCCTTCAGCAAGGTGAGCAACCGCTTCGTGGAGGAAGCGAGACTCGGCTGCCCGTCGTGCTCCGGCGAGTACTGGATCCGGGGCGGAGTGGCCGACTTCAGCGGAGAGGTGATTCTTCCGGAATGCGAGGACGAGCGCAAGGCTGCGAGTCATCGCAGGGAAGAGCTCGCGACCCGCGCCGGCGCCTATCTCGAAGCGACAGAGCCAGGTGCGACGATCGTGCTCGGTGGGCTGTGGGCGTATGCCGCGCAGGAGCTGAGTGAGATGGCGCAGGTTCGGGTGATCGCCATCAATGCGCCAGGCGAAGTCAAGGAGTCTGAGACGGTGGGACTGGTGCGGGCGGGCTTCGAGATTCCGCTCGCGCCGGGATCGGTGCTTGGCGTCGCGTTCGACGCGTGGTTCCCGGCGAAAATCGTCGAATCAGCCGTGCGGGTTGTCAGACCTGGCGGTCGGATTGTCGGGCCGGCCGCCATCAAGGCACCGTCAGAGCTTGCGATCCTGGCTCACGACGACAAGTACTGGGTGGCGGAGAAGGCCCCCGCGGTCGTCACGATCTCGCGTGGGAGTCGGTGATCCCCGAGCGCTCTGCTTCGTTATAGAGCGAGTCGATCAGCGTTTTATAATTCTTGTCGATTGCTCTGCGCTTCACCTTCTGGGTGGGCGTGAGCTCGCCGCGCTCGATCGAAAAATCGTGCTCGAGCAGGCCGATCTTCTTTGGCACCTCGAAATGCGCCGCCCCAGCGAGCTCCTGATTCACCTCTTTCTCCATCTTGGCGTGGATCGTCGGCATCCTCAAAAGCTGTGCACGATCGGTCCAGATGATGTTGTGCTGCGCAGCCCACCTCTCGAGCTGATCGAAGTTCGGGACGATGAGCATCGAAGGAAATTTGCGCTTGTCGCCGAGCATCACCGCCTGGGCCACGTATTTGTTCGTCTTGACTTTGTTCTCGAGCGGCTGCGGCGCGATGTTTTTTCCACCGGCGGTGACGATGATGTCTTTCTTGCGATCCGTGATGGCGAGAAAGCCATCGCGTAGCTCGCCGATGTCGCCAGTGTGGAACCAGCCGTCCGGGTCGATCGCTTCCCGTGTCGCATCCGGCTTGGTGAAATAGCCCTTCATCACGTGCGGTCCGCGAGTGAGGATCTCGCCATCCGCGGCGATTTTTATCTCGACTCCGTCGATGGCCTTTCCGACGGTGCCGATCCGGAAGTTTGTAGGCGTGTTCACGGCGATCACGGGTGAGGTCTCCGTCAGTCCGTATCCCTCGAGGATCTCCAGGCCGGCCGCGAAAAAGAACTTGTTGATCTCGGGCGAGAGGGGAGCACCGCCCGAGACGAAGTAGCGGAGGCGTCCCCCGGTGCGGGCCTTGAGCTTGGAGAAGACCAGCTTCTGCGCGATCGCATACTGCCCGGCGAGTATTCCGCCCGGCTCCCTGCCGGCCAGCTTTTCGTTCGCCCATCGCTCGGCCACGCCGCGCGCCCAGAAGAAAATACTCTTCTTGAGGAATCCACCGGTGAGCGCGGTCTCGAGAATTCGCGCGTACATCTTCTCGTAGAGACGCGGGACCGACAAGACGAGAGTCGGTCGGACTTCCTGGAGGTTGACGGGAACCGCGTCGATCGACTCCGCGTAGGCGATGGATGTTCCTGTCGCCCACATCAGGTAATGCCCGCCCATTCGCTCGAAAATGTGGGAGAGCGGCAAAAAGCTGAGCGCAGTATCACGGCCCCCAAACGGGATCGCGGTTCTCGAGCCGGCGACGTTGGAGTAGATGTTGTCGTGTGTGAGCATCACTCCTTTGGGCTCTCCAGTCGTTCCGGAGGTGTAGATGATCGTTGCGATATCGCCGGGCTTCACGCTAAGTGCGTCGGCGCGGTACCGCGCGACTGTCTCGTCGGTCTCGCCCTGCGCACCGCGTTTCTCGAGCTCGGCAATCGACATGTCGGTCAGGCCGGGAACGTCGTCGAATCCGATCACGGTCTTGAGCGCGGGGAGCTGCCCACGAATCGCCTTTATCTTCTCCGCCTGCACGCGATCGGACACGAAGATCGCCACCGAGCCCGAGTCCCTGAGCATGTAGGCGATCTGGTCCGCTGGCAGAGTCGGGTAAATCGGAACATCGGTGAGTCCCGTCGTCAGACTCGCGAAGTCGGCGATCGCCCATTCGGGTCGATTCTCGGAGAGGATTGCTACGCGGTCGCCGCCGTTTACACCAAGGGTCTTCAGTCCCCGCGCCGCGCGGCGGACGCGGGGGGCAACTTCGGAGTGCGAGATGGGCTTGTAAGTGCCGCCCGACTTCGCCTGCAGCGCATCGGGGCGGTTGTAGCTCGAGATCGCGTCGAAAAAAAGCTTGTTGAGCGTCCCGGCAGCGGGACGCGGTCCACCTCGTGCTTCCATCAGCGGCTCCCCCGCAAAGTTCGTGTCTAACTGCGCGGTTTCACTTTAAGAACGAGTCGTACCGGACTGCCTTTAACCTCTGCCCCGCGATACTTGGCGGTGGCGTTCACGACTATGGAATCGACCGTCGTTCCTGAACTGAGAAAGAGAGGATGCAGACGAATCCCTCTGCCCGCTATGCCGGACGCATCGGTCGTATCGACGACAGATGGCTTCCCGGCATCGTTCACGAGCTGGCCGAGCTGTGGATCGCTCTGCGAGACAATGGAGAAGCTTACGATGTATGACTTGACCGCGCTGTCGTTGGGCGCGACGCCATGGGTGAGCTTGACGGTGAGCGACGGCGACACGTTCAATGTGGTGTCCAGGAGCGAGTATGAGAGCGAATCGAAGCCATTTTGTGCCAAGAGCGAATCAGGCCTCAGTGTCACATCCACTCTCTGAATCGCCTGAAGGCCGCCCGCTGTCGCGACGATCCGTGCCGGCGTGGAGCGGAGGCTGTCTGCGGTGACGATGCCGGTGGCGCTGTCCACCACGACTCCGGAGTCCGGCGACTGAAACCACACGGGCGGGGGAAGGATCTCTTTGCCCCTGTAGTTGAACGCGTGGACCTTGGGGAGGATCACTGCGCCAGTCGTGTCCCGGAGCGTATCGCCCACGACGACTGACGGCGCGGCCAGAGAGTCGAACTGAATCGAGAGCACCGAGGTCGAGGCGCCACTCACATCGATGCAGCCGAGCGCCGCGAGGCAGCACGCCGCGAACCCCATTGTGACTGCGCGAAGCTTCATACCAGACGATCAGACAGCATCGTCGCGAGATTCACGTATGCCTGCGAAGCGGCGTCGGCGGGACTGCGCACCACGACAGGCTGGCCTGCCGCAAAGGCGTCCGCCGTGGCGGCGGTCCGGGGAATGACGACGTCGAAAACGATGTTGGCCGGAAGGTGTCTCCTCACGTAATCAACTACCCTGTCGCTGGCAGGATTGTTCTCCTCGTACATGGTGAGGAGGATGCCATCGAGAGTCAGCCGCTCGTTGGTGGCGACGATGTCCTGGATCAGGCGGAGAATTTGCGGCGTCGTCTGCAGCGCGAGCGGCTCGCACTGGAGCGGCACGATTACGTGTTCGGTCTGTCCCAGCACTTTCCGCGTTATGGGTCCGAGTCCAGGCGGCGTGTCGACGACGACAACCTGACAGCGCTGCTCGGCCATCGTGAGCAGATCGTGAAGCACATTGGTTTCGCGAACCAGCTGCGAGTAAACGGCGTGATCCGCTTCGTCGGCGACGGAGCCGGCGAGTATGACGCGCAGCCAGGGAAGGGCCGTCGGCAGGATGATCTCGCGCAGAGTCTTCTCGCCGTTCAGGTAATCGGCGAAACCGGCGGTCTCGTGACCGCGCGCGAGCCCTGCGCCATACCGCACCGATCCCTGCGGATCGACGTCGATCAGCAGCGTCTTCATACCGCGCCTCGCGAACGCTGCGGCGAGATTGACTGCGGTGGTGGTTTTGCCGACTCCTCCCTTCTGGCTTACAACAGCGAGTACGGCTCCCATCTATTCGACAATTCCCGGGAGCTCGCTCGACTCGACTCCCTGGGTTTGGGGAGAGTCGGGAGGGCCGGCGGCTTTCATCTCGTCGAGAGTTTTCTGGGCGTGCTTAACCCACCGCTCCGCCTCGGGGCTGCGCGGTGGATCCATCAGAAACGCCTCGAGGTGGAACGCGGCATCGTTCATCTCACCGCGTCTGAGAAGGAGAAATGCGAGACCGTAGTGCGCGCCCGAGAGCCTGGGCTCGATTGCGAGAGCGCGACGATAACAACGCACTGCCTCGTCCATCTGGCCGAGCTTGGAGTAGGCGATAGCCATGTTCTGGATGACCTTGTGATTGTTCGGCCTCTGGCGGAGTGCGAGCCGGTATGACGTCAAAGCGGCATCGTAGTCGCCCTGCCTTTCCAGCGCGAGCGCCTCATTCAAATAGTCGAGGTTATCAGCCGGAGGTTTCGGCTTTCCACCGGTGAGGCGGTCCCAGAATGACATTTGGTCGAATCTACCGACTAAGATGTGAGAGGGCTAGCTTAACTCTAACTGCTTTTCCCCGAACGCTTTGAGAGCGAAATGTCACCCCGCAAACGCACGATCGACGCCACCAAAGGCGTGCTCGAAATCGAATGGCCGTTCTTCGGCGAGCTGTCCCGCGGACTCGCCCTCAAGGTGGCGAGAGCGTACGATCCGGAGATCGTGATCGGCATCGCGACGGCCGGGGTGATTCCGGGCGCAGTAATCGCCGCAATTCTTGGTCGTGAGTTTCACTCGCTGGTCGTGAGCAGAAAGTTCAGAGCGAGCAGCGCGCGCGAGACTCCGGAAGTTTTCGGAACCGCGCCCAAGGAAGTGCGCGGCCATCGCGTGCTGATCGTCGACGAGACCTGCGACTCCGGCGACACGATGCGGCTCGCGATTGCAGCAGTCTCGGACGCCGGCGCATCGGAGCTCAGAACCGCCGTCGCGTTCCGAACCGGCGAATACACTCCCGACTTTCACGCGATCGCGACGGAGAGCACAATCATCCTCCCGTGGGACCGAGAGGTTCTGGTCAACGGTGAGCTGCGGCCGAACCCACTCTACGCAGACGCGCTGGGACTCATTGGATAGAGATTTAACGCGAGCGCCCGAACTGGCATCAAGGTTCAAGGGTTGGCCGGATTTGGCTGATTAAACGGATCGGACGGATTGCTCCGAATGGCGGCATGGCCCCGATCGCGGCCCTGTGATTTTTTTGTTGTTTCGGAGGAAAGATCGGCGAGACGGTGTGAAGCATCCGGAGCGGCAGTTACCAATAAATCCCGGACCGGCGAGACGCTTTCTGGCTGCTAACGGAGCAATCCGACGAATCAGACAAATCCGCCAAATCCGTGCAACCATTGAACCTTGATGTGTGACCGAGCAGCTCGCAGCACCGGCTAGAACTCGCCCGCCCCGATCGTCTCCCACATCTCGCCGCGCGAGAGCTGCTCGTATGCGTGCTCCAGCATGTCGCCATTTCCGGCGAGAAATCGGCAACGGGCGGTGCTGGTCGTCCCGCAATCGATCTCCATGACCGCGACGGGATAGTCCGCGAGGCAGCCGAGGAATCCCGCGAGAGTACCGGTCGTGAGATGACAACCGGTCTCGCCCTGACCGTGAAGCTGCGCTTCCCAGCAATTCTCGATGTCGATCACGGCCAGCGCGTCGTGGAGTGAGCGGAACGTCACTTTTCCCCAGCCAGCGCTCTGGAAAAACACTCCAGCGCGCGACGAGAACTCCTCGATAGCGAGGTCTTCTGCCCGCTTCGACCCTTGATCGCCGAGCCATGTCTCGAAGGCGTCGAACAACGACGCAGCTCCGGCGTAACCCGCTTCCCGAAGCGCGTCGGGACCACCACCACTGGCGCCGGCAACGCGCAGGCGGAGGTCTCGCAGCGTGCGCTGCGCCAGGCCAATGAGCTCAGGACCTTCGGAAGTTGTCATGCGAAGTAGGACGATTTCACGCGGAAGATGTTGCTGAAGGATCGATTCGACGCAAGAGGGCGGCCTCGTCGATGATCTCGACGCCGAGGGTTTTTGCTTTGTCCAGCTTGCTTCCCGCTTCCTCGCCGGCAACAAGAAAGCTGGTTGATTTCGACACAGATCCGGTCACGCGTCCTCCCGCCGCTTCGATCATGGATGTCGCTTTCGCCCGGCTCAGAGTCGGAAGCGTCCCGGTAATGACTGCCGTCTGACCACTCAAGGGTCCGCCCGCGACGACGGCGCGCGGCTCCGTGAAATTCACTCCGCGCGATCTCAGCTTCTCGACCAGAGCGCGTCCCGCCGGATCCGTAAAATAAGCGACGACACCATTCGCGATCGTGGCGCCGATGCCCCGCACGGCGAGTATGTCGTCGGCCGACGCCGACACTAGCGCGTCCATCGTGCCGAAGTGCTGGGCGAGAAGCTGCGCCGCGATCGAGCCGACGTGTCTTATTCCGAGCGCGTTGAGGAGGCGTGACAGCGGTTGGGCCTTGGATGCCTCGATGGCTGCGATCAAACCCTCCGCGCCCTTCTCTGCGTAGCCCTCGAGATTCAGGAGCTGGTCGCGAGTGAGCGCGTAAAGATCTCCCGGATCGCGCACCAGTCCCTCGACCACCAGCTGCTGGATCCTCGCGTACGAAAGACCCCGAATGTCCATCGCGCCGCGCGACGTGAAGTGAACAAGCCCCTCGAGCTGCCTTCCCGGGCAGGCGATGTTGGGGCAGTAGATCGCGGCTTCATCCACTTCACGAGTCGCCGGAGTCCCGCACGAGGGGCAGCGCTTTGGCATGCGCCACGCCTTTTCGTCTCCGGTTCGCCGCTCCGGGATTGGCGCAATGATCTGCGGGATGACATCTCCGGCGCGCTTCACTTGCACCCAATCGCCAACGCGCAGATCCTTGGCGATTATCAGATCCTCGTTGTGCAGGGTCGCCAGCTTGACGATCACGCCTCCGATTTCAACCGGCTCCAGCACTGCGAAAGGATTCATCGCGCCCGTGCGACCGACGTTGACCTCTATCGCCAGCAATCTGGTCTCGGCGATGTCGGGAGCGAATTTGCGCGCGATCGCCCAACGCGGCTCGCGCCCGCCGACCACGCCGAGCTCCTCCTGCAGAGCGAGCGAATCGACCTTCACCACGCCGCCGTCGATCGCGAAGTCGAGCTCACTTCTGATCCTGTGCTCGAGATCGTGTGCCCATTTCTCCACTTCGGCGAGGGTCTTCGCGCGCATGCGGTGCGGCGCAACCGGAACGCCCCATTCCACCAGCGTATCGAGCAGATCCGTCTGCGACTCGAATGGAAGCTCTACGTCGTCGGGAGCCGCCACCGAGTACCCGAAGAAGCGGAGCGGGCGCGAAGCCGTAATCGCGGGATCGAGCTGGCGGAGACTCCCCGCGGTGGCGTTGCGTGGATTGGCGAACAGGGGATCGCCGGCACGCGCGCGAGCCTCGTTCATCTCCTCGAATCGCTTGAACGGAAAATAAACCTCGCCCCTTATCTCGATTCGCTGCCGGGGCGCGCTCTCGTGCAGACGAAGGGGAACGTCGCGCACCGTGCGCAGGTTCACCGTGACGTCCTCACCGATGATTCCATTTCCACGCGTCGCGCCGACGACGAAAACATGATTCTCATAGGTCAGCGCCACCGCGATGCCGTCGATCTTCAACTCGGCGGTGTATCCCGATCTGGCGACGTCCGCACCCGCCATGCGAACGAGCCTTTCTTCCCACGCGCGCAGCTCGTCGTCATCGAAGGCGTTGTCGAGCGAGAGCATCGGTTTGATGTGCTCGTGCTTGGTGAGCTGGCTCTGGACCTCGGCACCGATTCGCTGCGTTGGCGAGTCGGGGGTGAGGCACTCCGGGAAATTCCTTTCTATTTCCTGGAGCTCGCGAAAGAGCTTGTCGTATTCGGCGTCCGCGATGGTCGGCCGGTCGAGAACGTAGTACTCGTGCGAGGCGCGAGTGAGGTGGGCGCGCAGCTCCGCCGCGCGGTTACGCTGTTGCTGGCTCGCTTGCCGCGGCTGCGGTGCTAACTGATCGGGGCGGGGAACCTGGGCTGGTTCCTCCCGTTGCTCCTTTGACCGGCTTGTCGCCATCCGTCGGGTCGTTTCCTTTGCTCTGCGTATGCGCGTTGAAATCACTGCCGTCGAAGCGCACCACGCGATTGCGCCCGGTTTCCTTCGCCACGTAAAGGGCGTCGTCCGCTGCTCTCACCAGCCCTTCCTGATCCTGCACTTTCGGGTGCGGAGCGGCGGCCACGCCACAGCTCATCGTCCGGCGGAGCGTGCCGCCCTCATATGCAAATGTATGATTCTCCACCTTCTCCCGCAGCCGCTCCGCGAACGTGACCGCCGCGTCGAGAACCGTTCCAGGCAGAATCAGAAGAAACTCCTCTCCGCCATATCTCCCCACGCGATCGATCTCGCGCGCCTCGCCCTTGAGGATCTGCGCGATCGTCTTCAGCACTGTGTCGCCGGCCTGGTGACCGTAGTCGTCGTTCACGCTCTTGAACTTGTCGATATCGCACATCACGACCGCCATCGGCTCGTGGAGGCGAACAGAGTGGTTCCACTGCTCCTTCAGGCGTTCCTCGAGTGAGCGCCTGTTCTCGACACCGGTCAGCCCGTCGGTGAGGGAGATCTCCCGCAGCTTGTCGTTCAACTGCGCCAGCTCCGCCCGACCAGCCTCCACCTCGGTTTGCAGCTGCTTGATCCGAAGGAGGGCTTTGACCCTCGCCTCGAGCTCGGCGAAGTTGATCGGCTTGGTTATGTAGTCGTCTGCGCCCGCGTCGAGGCCCTCCACCTTGTTCTCGGTGGAGTCGAGGGCCGTCTGCATGATGACCGGGATGAAAGGGAGCTCCTTCCGGTCGGTTTTCGCCTTCAGCCGGCGCACGACTTCCATGCCGTCCATCTTCGGCATCATGACGTCCAGCAGAATCAGATCCGGACACCACCGATCGACTGTGTCGAGTGCTTCCTGGCCGTCGTTAGCGCCCTGTACTTCGTAGCCGCGGGCCTCGAGACGAGCCCGAAGGAGCTCGATGTTGTCCTCGTGGTCGTCAACGATGAGGATTCTGTACCGGGGCTTATGCTCCATTATTCTTGCCGAGGAATCTTTGGACCTCCGCGACCACCGCCCTCGGCTCGCACGGTTTTGCGAGATAGCCATCGCAGCCAACTTCCATCGCCTTTTCCCGATCGGACGCAAGAGCGTGAGCGGTCAGCGCGATAATCGGAATCCCTTTTGTCGCCGGATCGTGCTTCAGCACCTGCGTCGCCTCCCAGCCATCGATGATCGGGATGGAGATATCCATCAGGATCAAGTCAGGTTTTTCTGACCGGGCCTTGGCTATGCCTTCCTCGCCATTCAATGCTTCGGTTACCTCGTAACCAAAGTGCTTCAGGATGGTGGAGTAGACGATACGATTGTCTTCGTTGTCTTCCACCAACAATACCATTTTACCTGAACTACTCATTCAGTATCCTCGCACGGCTATTGCTGGGTAATGGTTCAGGGCAAATTTCTTACCATCCCCTGAGCAACGCCTTTTCATGTTCAATTCTCCCGGCTCTTCCCGGACGGCGTCTTCGATCCCCAAGGCCCCTCCGCCCGGCTCGATTCCCCAGCCAAAACCGGACGGATTACCGCATGAAACCGTTCCCGACTGGAACAATATCGGTCTGTTTACGGCGGGGATCGCGGTTGGGGCCATCCTGGGGGCAACCTTCGCTCTCATGCTTGCGCCGGGGAGCGGCTACGACACCCGCCAACGAATCGCGCAACGGTTCCGCGGAGAGGACGACGACGTCTGGGATGACCTCGCGGAGGAGCTCGAGCTCGCCGCCGCCGAGAGCGAAGCCGAGAATCTCACGACCGAAAGCTAGCGATCCTTCGTTTCGATTAGATCGCTGCGCGGTCTAGATCGTTGCGCGGTCGGTCGGCGCGGGTATCCTCTTCGTCGGCAACTGTTAGCTCGGGCGGAGCCCCTAACT
>DATCPG010000387.1:0-13221 GCA_036570225.1 Gemmatimonadaceae bacterium
GGTTGCGTCGCGGCACACCTCGGCGCACGTCACCTCGTTCATCGAGATCGATTTCACGCGCGTCGCGCGCATTCGTGCCAGGCACCGCGCCGAGTTCGAGGCGGCCACCGGGCAGAAGCTGACCTACATGCCGTTCATCATCAAAGCGGTCACCCAGGGACTGCGCGAATTCCCGGTGATGAACTCGTCAGTCGCCGGCACGAACGTCATCTATAGAAAGCAGATCAACATTGGCATCGCCGTCGCGCTCGACTGGGGACTCATTGTGCCCGTCATCAGGCACGCCGACGATCTTTCCCTCTCGGGAATCACGCGCGCGCTCAACGATCTTGCCGCGCGCGCGCGCGCCAAGAAGCTGTCGCCCGAAGAGGTTCAGGAAGGAACCTTCACGATCACGAACCCCGGCGTATTCGGATCGCTGATGGGCACGCCGATCATCAACCAGCCACAGGTCGCGATCCTCGGCGTCGGCGCCATCGAGAAGCGTCCGAAAGTTCTGCCTGGCGCCGATGGCGAGGACACCATTGCAATTCGTACCTGTGCCTATTTTTCAATCTCGTTCGATCATCGTGTCATCGACGGCGCTGTCGCAGACCAGTTCCTGGCTTTTGTGAAGAAGACCATCGAGACATTTCCGGAGACCGGACTTTAAGATGCCCAAGGCTCTCACCATTCAGCGCTCGACGGTTCCTTCGGCGGAGCGCGCAAATTACACCAAGCGACTGAAGGCGCTTCGATCCCATTACGCGGCGGCGAACTGCCGGTTCTGGGTTTTCGAGGAATCATCGCTTCCCGGTGCTTTCATCGAATTCACTGAAGCGGACGACCAGCAGACGCTCAGCGTCGCCCACGCCAACGCACCACACAAGACGCTCGATCCGTCGCGCGTCTATCAGGAGATCGAGCTCTAGATGCCGGCACGCGCACTCGAAGTTGGCGGGCAGAAGTGGGAAGTTTACCCGTCCGGGCACATCACCCAATACACTCAGGACGAATATGGTCTGTTGTTCTCTCGCGGCGGTGGAAAGGATCGCGAGGTACGCGTGACCCGGTATTCGCCGCAGGGAACACGCTCGCGGGAGCAGGCGTTCGCCGAGCTGTCGGACGCTCAGCTGAAGGAGCTCTTCGAGCAATCCCAGCCAAGCTTCACATCGCCTGAGGCCGGTTACGAGCGGTGAGCGGCGAGGCGGGCGGGCCGAAATTGGTCGACCTGCACACGCACTCGACAGCCTCTGACGGCACTCTTACTCCCGAGCAGGTAATCGAGGCCGCGTCGCGGTGCGGTCTGGCCGCGCTCGCGCTCACGGATCACGACACCATCGACGGCGTTCGTCTCGCGCGTCAGGCGGCTGAGCGGGTGGGTATTCGCGTGATAGCGGGAGTGGAGCTGAGCGCGTTCGACGAGGAACGGGAGATACACGTGCTCGCGCTGCATCTCTCCAATCTCGACGCGCTCGAGAAGCGCTTGACAGAGCTGCGCGCGTCGCGCCACGTGAGAGCCGGCAGGATCGTGGAGAAGCTCAACTCTCTCGGGATTCCCATCACCCTCGACGAAGTCCTTCAGCAGGCGAAAGGCGGCGCAGTGGGGCGGCCACACGTGGCGCGGGCGTTGATTGCGCGTGGGGTGGTACCGGACTTCCGCGAAGCATTCATGCGGTATCTCGGCAACAACGGAAGCGCGTTCGTCGCCAAAGATCGCCTCTCGATCCAGGACGCGATCGGGATCGCGCACGAAGCGGGAGCGATCGCAATCTGGGCGCACCCGTCGGATGGCGGGCGCCGCGAACGTCTGGAGCCACTCGTGGCCGCTGGCCTGGATGGGGTCGAGATAAAGCATCCGAGCCATTCGAGCGAAGACATGAAACGACTGCAGGCGCTGACGGACTTCTTCGGACTTGTACCGAGCGGCGGCTCCGATTGGCACGGCGCATCGGAGGGGCCGCGACGCCTGGGTATGATGAACGTGCCGATGGAATGGCTGGAGAGACAGGACGAAAGGATTGCCGGGCTGACATCTGCCACGAGAACCTGATGGAGCATTTCAGGTGGAGCTGAAAGGACGTACCGCTCTCGTCACGGGAGCCGGCACGCGCGTCGGACGCGTTATCGCCCTGGCCCTCGGCAAGGCGGGAATGCGCGTCGGAGTGCACTACGCCGGATCCGAAAAGGGCGCCCGACAAACCGCCGAGGAGATCATCCACGCAGGCAGCGACGCGCGAACACTGCCGGGCGACCTCATGGATCCCGCCACTGGACCGCGACTGGTGGAGCACACAGTCAAGGTGTTCGGCTCGCTCGACGTGCTCGTCAACTCGGCGGCGGTGATGTTGAAGACCCCTGTCGGAGAAGTCCTCGTGGAAGACTGGGATGCGATGTTCGCTCTCAACCTTCGCGCACCTTTCTTTCTCTCCCAGGCGGCCGCGCGCGTGATGCGCGAAGGGAGCTCTATCGTCAACATCGCGGATCTCGCTGCATTCGAGACGTGGCGCGGGTACATCCCACACGCCATCACCAAGGCTGGCGTAGTGCAGATGACGCGAGGCCTGGCGCACGCGCTCGCGCCGAAAATCCGCATCAACGCGGTTGCTCCGGGACCAGTGCTGCTGCCCGAAGGCTGGACGCAGGAAGAGGCGGACAAGCTCGTTTCCACCACACCGCTCGGACGGCTCGGCTCTCCGGAAGACGTTGCGCAGGCAGTCCTGTATCTCCTCAACGCGGAATACGTCACCGGCGAGACGATTATCGTGGACGGAGGACGTCACGTCCGCATCTGAGTAGGCATGCATAGCGGCGGTTATATTTCACTGTGCGCCGTGTGTTTCTCGCTCTCCGTTGTGCTTCTTTCCAGGTGATCCTGTGGCGACAATTCGCGACTACGATGTTGTAATCGTCGGTGCGGGTCCGGCAGGAATGACTGCCGCCCTTTATACAGGGCGCGCGATGCTGCGGACGGCCGTACTCGAGCGCGGATTTCCGGGCGGGGAGCTGCTCAATACCGAGTTCCTGGACGATGTGATCGGCTTCCCGAAGATTCTCGGTCACGAGCTGGCGGAAAAATTCGCCGAGCACGCGAAGCAGTTTGGCGCGGAATTCTTCGAGACGACGAGTGTCACGTCGGTGACGAAGATGCCCGACGGATATTTCCACACCGAGACCGAGACGGGCGACATTTTTCGATCTCCGGCGGCGATCGTGACCGCTGGCGGAACGCCGATCAAGCTTGGGATCCCCGGCGAGCTGGAATATGCGGGGAAGGGCGTGTCGTACTGCGCGATCTGCGATGCCGCTTTCTTCAAGCAGCAGGTCGTGGCGGTGGTCGGGGGCGGAGATGCGGCTGTCGAGGAAGCGGA
Source organism: Gemmatimonadaceae bacterium (assembly GCA_036570225.1). Taxonomy (GTDB): domain Bacteria; phylum Gemmatimonadota; class Gemmatimonadetes; order Gemmatimonadales; family Gemmatimonadaceae; genus UBA4720. Next base: position 3,351 of record DATCPG010000387.1, read on the forward strand.
TTTTCTGACCAGGTATGCGAGCAAGGTTTACCTGATCCACAGGCGCCACGAATTCCGCGCGTCCAAGATTCTGCAGCAGCACGTCTTCGACAATCCGAAGATAGAAGTGATCTGGGACACCGTGGCGGAGAAGGTGGAAGGCGATCCGCAAACTGGAATGACGGGCTTGAGGATCCACAACCTCGTCACGCAGGAGCGAAAGCTTCTCGACGCGACCGGATTGTTCGTGTTCGTCGGGTTCCGTCCCAACACGGGAGTGATCGCAGGGCACTTCGAGCACGACATCATGGGTTACGTCGTGACGGACAACGCGATGATGACTTCGATTCCCGGACTCTTCGTCGCCGGTGATTTGCGCGCTCAGCTGACGCGCCAGGTGACGACCGCTTCTGGCGACGCCACTACTGCCGCGATCGCAGCCGACAAGTACATCACCCGCTTCAAGGAGATGCAGCGGGATGGCTCTACAACGGCCGAGCGTGAGGCGCTGGCGAGCTCTCACGTGAGTGCTGGAGGTTACACCTGATGCGTCGCGAGGCGATCTGGGCTGGAGCGATTCTGCTCTTTCCGTTCGACGCCTTCTTTGCGCAGAACGCGCCGGCACCCACTGCACGCATCGTCGGAATCGTGGTCGACAGCATCGACCAGACGGGCCTGAGAGGAGCTGAGATACTCGTATCCGGACATACATCTCCGGTTATCACCGATTCCCTCGGCCGCTTTGATGTCGAGGGCCTTTCGCCCGGAACGTATCAGGTCGGCGCCTTTCATCCTTTGCTCGAGACCTTGGGCCTCACCCTCGCCACAAAGCCATTTTCGATTGGGCGAGACAGCACCGGTGTCGCCGTTCTTGCCATTCCCTCGATGAAAACTCTCGCGTCGAGGTACTGTGGAGACTCGCTGACTCAGTCTCTGCCCGCCGTGATTGCTGGCCGAGTTCGCGATCCCGACACCGACGACGCCATTCGCGGGGCGACCGTGTCCATCGCCTGGGCGGATATCAACGTGAGCGAACGAACCCAGCTCGTGCGCACGCCCCACGAGCTTCACGTCGATACCGACGCTTCCGGTTTTTTCAAGTTTTGTGGACTTCCCCGCGACATAGAAGCGACGGTCCAGGCGTCCCGGGCAGACGTCAAGACGGGCGAAGTCACGGTCAGCACCGGGAGCGCTCCGCTCGCGTTCGAGGATCTGAGACTCGCGTCCTCCCCGTCAGCGCGACGCAGTGGCGTCGTCCGCGGAATTGTTCGCTCGCTCGACGACAAGGCGCTCGCAGGAGCACGCGTTGAGGCACAAGTGAGCGGTGCCTACACCGTCACCCGGCCCGATGGCACCTTCACGCTGGACAGTGTGCCGACCGGTACCCAATTGATCGTTGTTCGGCAGCTGGGCTTCCAGCCGATCAGCCTTACCGTGAACGTGACATCGCGCGAACCGACCGATATGAAGGTCGCGATGGGTCCGACGGCCAACATCATGAATCCAGTGCTGGTCACTGCCCGACGGAACTCAGCGCTTGAGAAAGACGGCTTCTTCCGGCGACAGCGCTCCGGATTCGGGACGTATTTCACGCGTGACGATATTGACAAGAGACAGCCGATGTTTCTCACGGACGTTCTGACGAACGTTTCAGGCGTGCGGGTCGTCCGCACGACGCGCGGCGCGATCGTCAGGTCTTCGCAGAACACCAGCATTGTCGGGGGTGGGAGTTGCACGCGCCTCTGGGTGGACGGTGCTCAATGGGGGACCGTCATGCCGGGAGACATCGATACTGCTGTCTCCCCCGACGAGGTGGCAGGCATGGAGGTTTACCGGCCCGGCGACGTACCGCCGCAGTTCGCCGGATTCGGTCAGTGCCTTACGATTGTCATATGGACCGATGTCCAACCCCAGGTCAGGCAGCACTGACGTGAACGTCCAGACTCACACCGTCGGCGCATTTCAGGAGAATACCTACCTGGTGGTCGACGACCGCACCTATCGCGCGGTGATAATCGATCCCGGCGGCGAAGGCGATAAGCTCGTGGACGCTATCGACAATTCAGCGGCCAAGCTCGAAGCGATCTGGATAACCCACGCGCATGTCGATCACGTTGGAGGCATCGCTGCGGTCAAGCGCAGGTGGGACGTTCCGATCTATCTGCACCCCGCCGACCGGCGTCTGTACGAGGCCGCGTCGCGACAGGCCGAGGTCTATGGAATTCCGTTCGAGGAGCCGCCACCGCCTGACCGCGAGTTCTCCGACGGCCAGGTGTTGAGGCTCGGTGAAATCGAAATGGAAGTCATGCACGCGCCAGGGCACTCGCCGGGTCACGTAGTCATCCACGGCGGAGGAATCGCGCTCGTGGGCGACTGCCTGTTCGCCGGCTCCATCGGCAGGACCGACCTTCCTTTCTCGAATCCGCCGCAGCTCGTTGCATCGCTGGAGAAAATCTCAGCTCTCGCTCCGGAGACCGTGGTTTATCCCGGCCACGGGATGGAGACGACAATCGCTGAGGAGCGGTTGTCGAATCCATTCCTCAACGGCACTGCCCGCATCGTCGGGCGTTAACAAAAACACCATGACCGAAAAGACACGAACCGAAAAGGATCCGCTCGGAGCTCTCGAGGTTCCCGCGGACGCTTTGTACGGTGTGCAGACGTTGCGGGCGGTTCAGAACTTTCCGATCAGCGGATTGCGGCCGCTCCCAGCGTTCATCGACGCGACGGTGCACATCAAGCGGGCCGCCGCGCTCACACACAAGGAGACAGGCAGGCTCGAGCCGCGTCTGGCCGACGCGATCGTCAAGGCGGCGGACGAAGTCCTGGCCGGAAAGCACCGCGACCAGTTCGTCGTCGACGTCTATCAGGCCGGCGCGGGAACCTCTCACAACATGAACTGCAACGAGGTGCTCGCGAATCGCGCCAACGAGCTACTCGGCGGAAAGCGCGGCGCGTACACGCCGGTTCATCCGAATGATCACGTCAACATGGCGCAGTCGACGAACGACGTGATTCCGACGGCGATCCGTCTTGGTTCCCTGATGGAGCTGGGCGGCCTGGAGGAGGTGTTCGCCGATCTCGCGAAAGCTTTCGAGAAAAAGGGAAAGGCATTCGACGAGGTTCTGAAATCCGGCCGGACGCATCTTCAGGACGCGATGCCGATTCGGCTCGGGCAGGAGCTCGACGCCTACGCCGGCTCGCTGCGGCGGGGCCTCAAGCGCGTGGTTGAGGCAGCCGAGTATCTGCGAGATCTCGGGATTGGCGGCAGCGCGGTGGGAACCGGAGTCAACGTCGAGCCCGAGTATCCCAGGCTCATGGTCAAGCATCTGGCCAAGGCGACAAAGCTGAAATTGCGCGAAGGAGAGGATCGCATCCAGCTGATGCAGAGTATGGGGGACGTTGCCGGATTCAGCGCACAGATCAAAGTGCTGGCGCTTGATCTCAGCAAGATCGCGAGCGATCTCCGGCTGATGGCGAGCGGACCTCGCACCGGATTCGACGAAATCCGGTTGCCAGCGGTGCAGCCCGGATCGTCGATCATGCCCGGCAAAGTCAACCCATCGATTCCGGAGATGGTCAATCAGGTGTGCTTCCAGATCTTCGGCAACGATGCGTGCGTGAGCGCCGCGGCGGAGCACGTGCAGCTGGAGCTGAACGTGATGATGCCTGTGATCGCGCACAACGTACTGTTCTCGATGATGATTCTCACGAACAGCGCGCGAGTCTTCGCGGAGAAGACCGTGCAGGGTATGGAGGCCAACGAGGAGCAGTGCGAGTACTGGTTGGAGCGGTCCGCGGCGCTGGCGACCGCGCTCGCGCCGCAGATTGGCTACGCGCGCGCCGCCGAGCTGAGCAAGCAGTCTGTCAAGGAGAGCGTGCTCATCCGCGATCTCGTGAAGCGGGAGAAAGTGCTCCCGGCGAAGGAAATCGACGAGGTGCTCGATTTGCGGAAGATGACGGAGATTGGGGTGCCCGGCGGAAAGCACGGTGGGGGTTCGGGAGGGTGAGGGAGCTGCAAGTGAACACTACCGGCCGGGGGCCGTCGGCGGGCCGGCTTTGGGCCACGAGCCGGGTCTCAATGCATTTCGGGGTTAGGCCCGTAGCCGTTGGCCGGTCCGCACAAAGCTCCCGGCCGGCAGTGTTCAGTTGCAGTTGTAATTGAACACCTTGTCTCAAGAGTCCCAAAACCCTATCCTGCAGTATGCGGATAACGACGTGGGCAGAGTACGGCGTCATTTGCGCGCTCAACCTGGCCAAGCGGACCGAGCTTGGCCCGGTCAACGGACGCGAGATCGCGAGACAGGAGCGGCTTCCCGCGGACTATGTCGAGCAGATCCTGCTCAGGCTCCGTCGAGCCGGGGTGATCACGAGCACTCGCGGCGCCCGGGGAGGCTACGTCCTCGCGCGTCCGGCGAGTGAGATCTCGATCCGTGACGTGATTCATGCGTCCGAGCTGGAGACCTTCGATCTCCATTGCGTCAGTCATCCGGTGGAGGAGGAGCGCTGCTCCGCTTCACACAACTGCAGCATCAGGCCGGTGTGGGTGATGTTGCAGGGAAAGATCGACGAAGTGCTGCAGGGCGTGAGTCTGGCGGATCTTCTGCACGACGAGCCGACCGTGCGCGAGCGGGTCGGGCTTGGCAGCGCACGCGCGGGGTCGGAGAAAGGCGCCCTGCCCATTCTCGAGACGGTTTAGATCACGCCGCCAGATGCACAAACGGCGCGCCTGGCTCAGCAGACGCGCCGTTCTTTTTTATGTGCCGAAGGGGGGACTCGAACCCCCACGAGCTTGCGCCCACTGGCTCCTGAAGCCAGCGCGTCTACCAGTTCCACCACTTCGGCGGGTTCGGATTCGAAGATAGAAACTACACAGAGTGAAGTCAACGCGAACGAGTTTACTCTGCGCGGTTGTTGCGTCTAACTTGAGAACGTAGTCAAATGGCAGAGACAGTCGAGAAAGATGCGAAGGAGTCGGTCGCGCGGAACAAACGCGCCAGGCACGACTACCACATCATCGACACATGGGAGGCGGGTGTCGTTCTGACCGGCAGTGAAGTCAAATCGCTGCGGGACGGAAAGGCCAACATCGCTGATTCCTACGCGATCGTTAAGGACGGAGAGGTTTTTCTGCTCAACCTGCACATATCGCCCTATGAAAAGGCGAGCCATTTCAATCACGAGCCTACTCGCACGCGAAAGCTTCTGTTGCATCGAAAGGAGATTCGCAAGATGATCGGCGCGGTCGAGCGTCAGGGGCTCACCCTTATTCCCCTGGAGATCTACTTCCGGAAGGGCAAGGCCAAGGTCGCACTCGCACTGGGCAAGGGCAAAAAACTTTACGACAAGCGCGCGGACGAGAAGCGCCGCGACGACGAGCGCGACATGCAGCGGGCGGTAAGAACACGATGATCGCGCTCCTGTTGTTCTTGCAGACGGCGGCGGCGACCCTGGCAGCACCCGTTCCGACGTTCGTGGTCGTGCGCGATGGAGGCGCCATCGCATCCGTCCCGGTGACAATCGATGGCGGTCAGCCGAGCGTGCGAGCGGACGCGCTGATGAGGGCAATGCGCGGGATCCTGATCACGTCGACCAATCTTCATTACACGCTGTCACTGCCGCGAGCACGCATCGACCTGATTGACGGAATTCCATTTGCCAAGCGCGACACATTGACGATCCCGCTCACGCGCGCTCCGCAGGTACGCGGTGGGCAGCTGTACCTGCCGTTTCAGTTCGTGACCGATGTGATTCCGAGGTACATCGGTGGATACGTATACGATCCCGGTCTCGGCGAGCTGCGGACGGTCACTGGCGTGGCAACCCGTCCGGCGGTGCCGATCCAATCAGCGACCTCCGCCACTTCTGCTAGCACGCCGACGACTACGCAGGCGCCCGCAACTGGCAGGCCGGTAACTCCGCAGCCCGTTTACACGCGACCGTCAGCTCGAAAGGTCGTCGTAATCGATGCTGGACATGGGGGTCCCGATCGAGGAATGACGGGGCCGATCGGATCTCCGGCGTGGTTCGTCGAAAAGGACGTCACGCTCGCGGTCGCGAAAAAGCTGGCGAGCGTGCTTCGCGCGCGCGGCGTGGACGTTCTCATGACGCGAACCACCGACACGCTTATTGCGCTGGCCGATCGGGGCAAGATCGCCAACAGCAATCACGGCGACGTATTCATCTCAATTCATGTGAATGCTCCGGGGTACAACACGGCCGCGGCCGCCCGCGAACACGGATTCGAGACATATTTTCTCGCCGAAGCAAAGACTGAAGACGAGCGCCGAGTCCAGGACATGGAAAACGAATCGGTAAAATTCGAGACCGGGGCCAACGCTCCCAAGGGCGATCCTCTCAGTTTCATCATCACCGACATGGCGCAGAACGAGCACCTCAGGGAATCGAGCGACCTCGCGTTGACGATCCAGAACGGCTTGATAGATGTGCACCCCGGACCGAATCGTGGCGTGCAGCAGGCGAACTTTGCGGTTCTGCGCGGATCCTACATGCCAGCGGTTCTGGTGGAGATCGGCTTCGGAAGCAATCAGTCTGAGGCGACGTATCTGAGCGACCAGGACAACCAGCGCGCACTGGCGAGAAACATCGCGCAGTCGGTGCTCGACTACCTCGCGCACTATGAGTCCCGAGTGGGAGGCACCCGGTAGCGGTGGCCTCGACCGCGCTGGCAGTCACCGTCGCGGGAATCGATTTTCAGAATCCAGTATTGCTGGCCGCCGGAACCGCCGCTTATGGGCGTGAGCTGGCGCGCGTCATCGATCTCGACTCACTGGGCGGACTCGTAACCAAAGCCGTAAGCGTCGAGCCAAGGCATGGCGCGCCCGCTCCGCGATTGGCGGAATTCGAGGGAGGAATGATCAATGCCGTCGGCCTGGCGAATCCTGGCCTCGATGAAGTGAAATCGACGCATCTGCCGTGGCTCGCGGCGAATCTCAAGCGGGCGAGGGTGCTCGTGAATGTCGTGGGCAATCGCGCGGAGGATTTTGCGACGGTGGTCTCGACTCTCGATGGTGCGCCGGGTGTGGCGGGATTCGAGCTGAACGTGAGCTGCCCCAACGTCAAGGCCGGGGGCATGGAGTTCGGCGCAGATCCGCGATCGCTCAAAGACGTGGTGTCGCGCTCGCGAGCGGCGACCGCGCGGCCGATCTTCGTCAAGCTCTCCCCGACGCTCACGGACATCGCGAAGACAGCGCAGGTCGCGGCCGACGCCGGAGCGGACGGGATATCCGTCGTCAACACGATGCCCGGGCTCGTCATCGACGTCGACTCCCGCAAGCCAGCGCTCGGCTTCGGCAGTGGAGGCGTGAGCGGGGCCGGCCTGCTTCCGGTGGGAGTGTTGGCGACCTACAAAGTCGCGAAGGCCGTCCGCTTGCCAGTGATCGGGGTGGGCGGGATTTCCAAAGCGACCGATATCGTCCAGTATGTCATCGCCGGCGCGTCGCTCGTCGCCGTCGGCACAGCCGCAATGCAAAAGCCAAGGCTCGCAACGAAGCTCGTGAACGATTTGGAGGAATGGTGCCGGAAGAACGGGACGCGCTCATTGGCAGAGCTGCGGGGAGCTCTGCGTTGGGAGAGATGACGTGACGCCACATTCGCGACCGGCAGCAACCCGGGCGAAGACCGCGACAAGGACAGCCGAGCCAAAAAGCTCGCGCCCGATTCCGATCGTGGCGCTCGATTTTCCTCGAGCCGATCTAGCACTGGCGATGGTCGAGCGGCTGGGAGATACGTGCAGATTCTACAAGGTCGGTGGTGAGCTCTTCACCGCCGCGGGACCGCAGGTCGTCCAGACGTTGCGCGCTCTGGGAAACGAGGTCTTTCTGGATCTCAAGCTCCACGACATACCGAACACGGTGCGCGGTGCGGCGCGCAGTGCCGCCGCCATTGGCGCGAGACTGCTGACGGTGCATACGTCGGGCGGCAGGGAGATGATCGAAGCGGCAGTCGAAGGCGCCGGGGACAAATGCGGAGTGCTCGGCGTCACGATCCTTACCTCTCTCGATGCGGCCCAGCTCAGGAGCGCGTGGGGCCGGAAGACGCTCGAGGTCTATGGCGAGGTGCTACGCCTGGCTGGCGAGTGCGCGGCGGTGGGCGCGCACGGAGTGGTTTGCAGCGGCCTCGAGGCGCACAAAATCGGCGCCAAGTACGGGGACAGGCTCAAGCTGCTGATTCCCGGGATCCGGGCAGCCGGCGCCAGAACGGATGACCAGAAGCGAACCGTTACGGCGGCCGAGGCGGCCAAGGCTGGGGCGAGCTACATCGTTCTGGGCAGAATGGTTACGGAGGCGAAGGATCCTGCGCTTGAGCTCAAGGCCGTCATGCGGTCTATCTAGCTCTGAGCGAACGGCTTGGCTGGCTTTTTCGACACTCAGACTCTGAGAGCGACACTTAGAGATCGTTCCACCCGTCTGACATCCACAATACTGAAGCAGGGAGCCGCAAGCTTTTCAGCGGTCGGAGCTGGGAGCTTTTCTGGTGGCGTTCTGGGAACTACAAAACGGAGGGAGGGTCGGGGCACGCGAAAACGCCGCATGCCGGCCTCCGCAGAGCGCCTGTATGGAAGCTCACAGCTACGACTGCTGAGAGCCTTCTAGCTCCCTGCTTCAGTATTGTGGATGCCGGTCGAAGTGCCACAACCCGTAAGTGTTGCCTTAAGACTCTGGCTTCGATAGAAACGGCTACCAGCTGGCAGCTCCCAGATAGAGCCGAGTTAACCCCGCGCGCCACCATACTTTGGCTCGTTTCCAAGACTTGCCTTGGGCGCTGAGCGTATGTAATTTGAAAGGCTAACCTCGGAAAAAATGAGAGGGCTCCGGCCCTCTTTCCAACATCGTGTAGGGAGTAGGACGTGAAAGTTCGCAGCAGCGTGAAGCCGATCTGTGAGCACTGCAAGGTCATCAAACGGCAGGGCGTGACTCGCATCATCTGCAAGCGCAATCCAAAGCACAAGCAGCGGCAGGGTTAACAAAATGGCGCGTATTGCTGGCGTAGATCTCCCTCGTGAGAAGAAGGTCGAGATCGGCCTGACCTACATCTTCGGAATCGGACGCGCTCTGGCGCAACGGATTCTCAAGACGACTGGTGTCAACTCCGAGCAGCGCATTCGCGATCTCAGCGACGCCGACACCAACAAGCTTCGCCAGGCGATCGAAAAGGATTTCCGCGTCGAGGGGGCGCTGCGCACCGAAGTCGCGATGAACATCAAACGGCTCATGGACATCGGCTCGTATCGCGGAATTCGTCACCGCCGCGGGCTTCCGGTTCGTGGTCAGCGCACGCACACCAACGCCCGCACAAAGAAGGGTCCACGCCGCGCAATCGCCGGCAAGAAGAAAGTCACCAAGTAATGTCGAAGGTATCCGAGTAACTATGGCAATCGGTAAGAAGGTAAAGCGCATAATCGAGGCGGAAGGAATCGCCCACGTCAGCGCGACGTTCAACAACACGACCATCACGATCACCGACTCTCACGGGAACACCATCTCGTGGGGATCGTCGGGCAAGGCGGGCTTCAAGGGTTCCAAGAAGTCGACTCCGTTCGCCGCCACCGTCGCCGGTGAGCAGGCTGGACGCGAGGCCGTCACGCTCGGCGTCCGCAGAGTGCACGTGAGAGTGCAGGGACCGGGATCGGGCCGCGAGTCAGCGATCCAGGCGCTCGTCGCCGCCGGTCTTCAGGTGAAGTCAATCAAGGACGTGACGCCGATTCCTCACAACGGCTGCCGTCCTCCCAAGCGTCGGAGAGTCTGACCGATGCGTTATACAGGATCGAGCTGCAGACAGTGCCGCCGCGAGGGAACCAAGCTTTTCCTCAAGGCGACCAAGTGCTTCAACGAGAAGTGTCCGGTCGAGCGTCGTCCGACGCCGCCGGGAC
>DATCPG010000388.1:0-14120 GCA_036570225.1 Gemmatimonadaceae bacterium
ATCGCCAGCAACCACCCGTGCGATCAGTTCGATATCGTTCACCGAGCTCCGAGACTCGTTGGCAGCCAGCCCCATTGTCGACCTTCTGACACCCGCTGGTGGGAAAGGGTTGAGAATTGGCCACGCGACTCAGGTCCAGCGCGGGAGCCAGCTTCTCCTGCCCTTAAAATGACAAACCCCTCGACTTTCGTGAGGGGTTCGCCAACTCTCGTTGCGCTGTTGTGTCCTACTTCCGTCCGAGCAGGCGATCCCACGCCCCTCCGGCCAGGCCGAGCGCGTATTCAGCCCACCATTTGCCCGCTGCCGGTCCGCCGCCACAGGTCCCGTCCGATTCGCCGGGTGTCTTGACCCATAGGAACGCGTCTACCAATGGATTTCCCGTGTGCGTGGTGGGAGTAGGACCCACTCGCTGTCCGGTCGGATTGCACCAGTTGCCGGCGCTCGTGGCGCCCTGTCCGTTCCGACTGGTGTCGATGATGAAGTGCTTGCCGCCGACTCGCTTCGACACCTCGGTCCCGTAGGCGATGTTCACCGAGTTGGCGAGGAAGTTGGAGATGTTCAGGCTGAAGCCATCCGCGTCGGCGATTCCCGCGCGATTGAGACGATCCGCGATTTCCGGGGGAGAAACCCAGCGCGCGTGGCCAGCATCTATGTATACGGCGGCGCCATGTGCCTTGAGCACCCGCACGGCATCGTGAATGAGATCGAGCCTCTCCTGCTGGAGGGCCGCGCTGAGACACGTCATCCCCGCAAGCGCGTCGGGCTCGAGAATCACTACCGCTTTCCGATTACCAAGCCCGTTGGCGAAGCCGCGAATCCAGCTCTTGTAGGCGTTGCTGCCGTTCGCACCGCCGGCCGAGTATTGGCCACAGTCACGACCGGGGATGTTGTAGGCGACAAAAACTGGTAGCGCTTTCGACCCCGTAATTCGTGACACCGCATCGGCAACGTCGCGGCCGATGTCGACGTTCCACCCGCCGAGCCACTGCGCCACTGGCTGAGATGCGATTCGGTCCATCAGCTCGGCGTCCGTGGGCCGTGTGCGTCTCCACGCATCCGCCTGTCGCTTTGCCGCGGAGGCCGGATCTACATAGAGCCGCGCGCCCGAGAACAGGTTCATAAAGGCCTGACTCGCAGTTTGTGCCGCGGCGGGTGCGGGCACGACGATGAGTCCCAGCGTCAGCAGACAGATGGGAATCACCGCTGCGTCTGCTGGCAGAAAACGCACAAATGAATTGCGTACGCGCACACTGGTGCGCGTGACGAGTGAACGCCTCATGAGTACCCGCATACCTCTACGACGAGCGTGTCCGGAAGAAAAGAACACGCATCGATCGGTATATGATATTCATCCCCGCCAGGCGAGAGTAACCGCCCGGCCACACCCAATGGTACCCTTCGCGATTCATCTGTTCCGCGCGGCGCGCGCGTGCTTTGAGGCGCGGTCTATGCGCCTGCAGGTGACATGCGCGAAACCGGACGCGGATGACTTACAAGTCGCACCCCGATATCTCCCGTCAATCTCCGTGGAGATTGCTGGGGCGAGCGCTCTTGCTCCGGTGCCCCAACTGTGGGAAGGCGGGACTCTTTTACGGATTCTTCAATATGAAAGAGCGGTGCCCCAACTGCGGGATACTTCTCGAGCGCGGTGAATCCGACTACTTCCTCGGTGGCTACACCCTGAACCTTATCGTCGTCGAGATGCTGTTGGCCCTGGCTTTTCTCGTCGTAGTGCTGGTGACGTGGCCGAACCCGCCGTGGGACGCGCTGCAGTACGGCGGTGTCGTGCTCTCGATAGCGGGTGCAGTATTCTGCTATCCGTTCGCCAAGACCACCTGGCTGGCTATCGATCTGATATTTCGTCCGCCCCACCGCGAAGATTTCATCACTCGCGTGAAATAGCGTGTGCTACTCTCCAGCGGAATTGCTCTCTGATGGAGAGGGAAGCTGTGCAACGTTAACGTCGATCGGCAGCATGAAGCCGTTGTGCGTTTCCACGACGTCTAGTACGCCTTGCCATACCTGCGCGAATGCGTGCCCGACGTCTGACGGAGCTTTATCCTCGGAGAATCCGCCGCCGCCAGAGATCCAGAACGGTGGATCCGCGGACGACCCCGCTGCAGCCAACACCTGCTTTACGTCTTTGTAAACCAGGGCCGCGTTGAAGCTGTGCGCGTAGTACGCGGGCTTGAACCGGCCGTCCTCGACGACGCGCTGGGTCCACGCACGGTAGTAATCGCGCATGGCCTGAGGGACAAAATCCATGCGCTCGATGTCGAGAAAAATCACCGTTCCTCTGGCAAATCCCTCGGCTTCTGTCTTGGCGATAGCGTCATTTGCATCCGCGGTCCCGCGAGACGCACTGACGAACTGTGTAGAGCAACTCGTGTTGCGAGAGGCTCTCGGTGAGACCATCACGCGCACGGGAACTCGTTTGTTGACGTAGATCACGACACGCTTGCCGTTGCGCGTTTTGACTTGCCGCACGCGCTTCGTCACGAATCGCGTCACCGCGATCTTTGCACCCGGAGTTTTGCCCCACGTCTGCTGGCCGACGTAAATGACCGCCATCCCCCACCCCATGCTGGAGAGGGTGTCCCGCCTACCTTCCCACGAGGAATCAGTGTGGCAGGGAGCGGAGAGATAATAGCCCACCCATTTGTATGGCTTGTCGGCTGTTTGCCATGCCCGCATCGCAGCGTCGCCCGGATAAGAGAACGTGTCGAAGCCGAGGTGTGAGCCGGTCGACAAATCGCCGGCGATATTGGCGGACGCAGTGGTAACCGCCTCGCCGATCGAAGGCGTAAAGGCCGAGCGCACCGACCCGTTGGAAACGATCAGTCCCGCAGAGAGCAGCGCGAGGATCGATCGCCATTCTATTTTCGGCATCCTGCTCCTCGGGTTGGGGTTTCGGGGATGGGCGTGAGTAACCTACGCACAAAACAGGCGTCGTTTGTCATACCCTATCAAGCCAGATCGTTCCTGTGACCTCTCGAGTTGTCCGAGAAAGGTGACAATCATATGTTCTCGCAATGGGCTGGCGGCGTAAGCTATTACACAACAAGACGTTAGATATCTGGCACAGCTGGTCTCCCTAATGCCTTCATAAGCCCCAACCTCTTCAGTGGAGTCGCTTATGATCCTGCGACGCTTGATAGGTCTCTCTGGAGTCCTGTCGTATTTGGCCGTACCCGCTGGTCTCGCCGCCCAGGTAGCGGGCGGCGTGGAGTTCTATGGGGCGCTCAACAATTCGGCGCCAATCACGCGCACGCTAGGCGGTCTCTCGCTCAGCCTGGGCACTCCCTACGTCGGGATTCGCACGAGCGGAGGCCTCGGCATTTCCTCGCTCTCGCCCGACAGCAATTTCGGGCAGAGCTCCTCGAATCTTGTCTGGGCCACCGATGCGGATCTCATGCTTGGCCCGATGAACGCAGGACTTGGCGAGGGCTTCATGCCATACACTTTCGGCGGAATCGGGATGGAAAGCAGCGCGCAGCCAATCGGTTTTACAGATGCGATCCGCACATGGAGTTACGGCGGTGGCCTCCAGCTGGCGCTCGGGCGTCTTCTGTCAGTCAACGGCGAAGCGCGCTCGCGGCATCTCGCGGCGCCAGCCTATGCGGCTGACTCCCAGTTTGTCCGTGGAATCGAATATCGGGTTGGCATCGCATTCCACTTTGGCGGTGGACGCCGACGTTCCCCGGCCTACTCGAGACGAAGCGACGACTCTCCGCCTCCAGCGTCCCGACCCGCGCGCCGGGGAGGAATTTACTGGCCGACCAGCACGACCTCTGCGAGCGGAGCAGCTCGCAGGGTAGTGCCGGCTGCGGAACGCTACATCGGTGTTCCTTATCGATACGGAGGCACGTCCCCGGAGTCAGGTTTTGACTGCTCCGGATTCGTTCAATATGTGTACGGACAACAAGGCGTAGACCTGCCGCGGACGTCGCGTCAAATGGCGGGCTCAGGCATCGCGGTCGAGCCGACGAGCCGCTCCCTCGCAGTCGGGGATCTGATGCTCTTCTCTCAGGGTGGCCGCATCAGCCACGTCGCGATCTACGCGGGGAACGGTCGATTCATCCACTCCTCGTCCAGCGGAAAGGGTGTCCGCTATGACAACCTCGGTACCACTCGGGGCAGGTGGTTTGCCGAACATATGGTTGCGGCTAGACGAGTGAGTGGTGACAGTCGCATATTAGGGAACGCATTTGCAGGGGGTTCTCCGATCGCGTTCGATCGCTTTGATCCGCCTGACAGCGCTCCGCCACCGCCCAAATGACCACTCGCAAAGAGAAGCCGCACGCGTTCGACGAGGTCGAGAAGCCGCATCCACTGGTAGTGGACGCGGCTGGAGATGACGCGTCCGCGCCTGTGACAGTTCGCCTGAGTGATCCGTGGAGCGATTTCGCCAGAGCCGCTGAAAAGCACAGCGACCCGGACGCTCCACGGCGCTCTCCGTCGGCGCTGCCCCTTCTGGACGATATGAAGGGGATTCTGCAGTGGGACTAGCCTAGCTGGGTTCCGGCCGTCTGTGTCTTCTGCGGTGACCCACCCGGAAGCCTGACGGATTCTCGCTTTCGGGGCGAGCTGAGTCATCTTCAACTGTACGAATCCAGCGAAGAACGTGTCCGACGGCGTCGTCGTCCGTCAATCGATTGCGCGCGCGTGCCGGCGTCAGACCGAAAACACTGACCCAGTGATGCGAAAAAATCCGCGCGGTCTTGTAACCGAGCTTTATCGAGACGTCGAGGACCGAATACCCCGGATCCCGCAGGTAGCCAAACCCGCGTAAGACCTTGGCCCCAATAAGAAGCCGCTTCGGTGAGCCGAGGTGAGCCGTGTCCAGGTTTCGATATACGCTGACGATGGCAATTCCCTCGGTCGCAAGATCCAGCGCGCTGGCGTAACGATGTGGTTGCTGGAAGAGGTTTTCGATGGTGACGAAGAGTTGTCGAGGGAGCATCCTGAGTGAGCCATTCAGCTCCTCGATGACGCGATGCGTCAGAGAATTTCCCTGAACCTGCTCAACCCTTTCCCGAAAGCGCTCCGGCGCATCATCAAAATGATGCAGCACCACGTCTTCGAGCCCGAGCCGTCCGAGCTGGGCGATGGCTTTGAACGCCGGCGCGTGGAGAGTGACGTAGGCGATGAGCGGAAGGGATGGGTAGCGCTTTAGCAGTCCGGCGACTGCCGAGACGTTCAGCGCGCCGTCAGCCGACGGGTCGAGGATGACCACATTTACCGGTTTTCGCCGGATGAATGATTCGAGCTCCTGCCACGAAGAGGCGACCAGGAGACCCGGCTCGTCAACGAAAACGTGGCGGACATGGGCGAGGAGTCGGGGGGGTAGGAACGCGGCAATGCTTGGGGCGATCGCGCTCATGATTCTATGAAACTGGCGCGACAACCTCTTCAGCGCGAGGGCTAATGATAGGAAAAGTGCTGTTTTTGATAGAAAACAGACATTTTCTGATAAGAAAATGCCATTTCGGCATCGGCTGATACCAGTACGTTGGGCATGTCAGTCCAACCCCGACCCTTTCCCAATCAGGAGTTTCCCATGATTCGCCGCAAACTACTCGTCGCCACCGCCATCATCGCTTCCGTCGTTCTCACCGCTTGCTCGGACATGACCGCGCCGAAGAATGATACGTCTTGCCCGATCACCAACGGTTCACAGATCTGCACGCACTAAAGCTCGGCGCACGCTGTCCGTTGATCTAATCTACGTGCCAGCCACCGCCGCCTTGCGGAGTTCTGAAATCGCCCGGACGACTGTCGCTACGTCGTCGGGCACCCAGGTTGGAGCAGTTTTGAATGAGGGCACGCTGCGAGATGTGGAGCGAACGCGCTCCAAGGCAGCCTGCGCTTTAAACGCGATTTGGTGAATCTGGTTCGATTCGGCGAATGCCGCGGCCTCTTTAAGCGTTTCGATAGCCGACTCCTGGCGACCGAAACGGTCGAAGCCTTCGCCCAGGAACAGGAGATAGTGGGATCGAATCCAAGCTCCCATCGGAGCGCGAGCTAAGTCGCGGGCATAAGTGTCAAATGCCTCCTCCATCCCGTCGAGGCTTGCGAGTTCCATCAAGTTCAGTTCCGCCGACCAACGCACAAATTTCGTTTGAGCCGTCGCGCTGAGAACGAGATGAGTGTCGCGCGCAGAATCGTGCATTCCCAACTGGACAAACATTGCGGCTATGTCTTCGAGAACGCCGTCCTTCTCGGCTGGTTTCGCCAAAAGCGTGAGGGCTTCATAAGCCAGCTTCAAGCCTTCGGCGTGCTCTCCGCGACGCGAAGCGAGCACGGCGCGGGTGTGCAGCGCATGACCTTGAATTTCAGGCAGGTTCTGGTCGTGAGCCTGGACAATCACGTCGTCGAGGATGGTTTGCGCTTGTGGGAAATTGCCCTTGGCGAGATAGGTATTGGCAATACCAACCTGAACTGTAAGAACGCCTCGATGATCGCCCAATGTGTCAGCGATATAGGCCGCCTGAGAGTACGCCCGCGCTGACGTCTCCCAATCGCCGTTACGGCGCGCTGTACCGCCGACGGCAATATTTGCCTCGACAGCAAGGCGCGCATGGCGCTCAGGTCTTGCGTGAGCCGCAACAGTCGAAAAAACGTCCGTGGCCAAGCCCCAGCTCGCCTCGTAATCGAGCGTGCGCCCATACGCCATGAGAGCGGCGCACACTGTCTCATCCATCTTGCCGCGTGTGGACAGCTCCTCAACCACACAGGTCAGGACCCCTCTAACCGCATCCCCTTCGCTCATTTCTTCGATGGCTGCCCGCACGGCGTGCAGCTGAGCCCAATTCGCCGGTGCGGTTGCTGGGCCGGTTGGATTGTACGCGTCAACAAGCCGCAGGACCGAAAGTCCAGCGAAGACTGAACGCCAGGAGGCGCTATCCTCCTGCATTGAGCCGAGCGTATCGAAGTAAACCTGGTGCCGGATCATAGGGCCTTGAGTGGCATTTTGGGCGTATTTAAGTCCCTTAAAATGTACCTTTCCCCCCACTATTGAAATGCCTGTTTCGTATCAACAGAGGGGCGTTTTCCTATCACGCAGAAAGGGGTTAACCCCGGCTAGGGAGGGTTAAGACGCTGAAGGGACTCGATCCTTCGGCAGCCGCTGCGAGGCATTAATGTGCCAATCCCCGAGGTCCGCCCACCAGGCATCCGGCCGCATCCAGCCGGTCCGAATGCGGGTGTGGATGCCGATGACGGCCTTGGGCTCGTACAGCCACACGGCAGGGGCATCCTGGTTGATTGTGCTGTAAGCGCGGGTAAATCGCTGCCTCGCGTCCTCGAGCCCTGATAGGAGCGCGCTATCGAGCTGAACGTCGAAGGCCCGGTTTGAGTAGGAACCGAAATTCGTCCCCTCCTTCCCCAAACCAGCGGAGGTCCATGCCAGCCTGGTCCCATCCGGACTTGCGCCCAAATGCCAGCCTCCCAGTACTGCGTCGAAGGTGTGCGCCTGCTCTCTGGCCATGAAAGCGGAGTTGTCCATCAGTTCGATGTTCACGCGAATGCCCATGCTTCGCAGCTGCTCCTGAATAAGCACGGCCAGCCGTTTCCTGTTCTTGCTCGACGTTGGAACGAGGAGATTGAACGCCATCTCTCGCCCATTCTTTGTCCTCACTCCTTGCCCATCTCGGCGCGACCATCCGAGAGAATCGAGAATCGCGCTGGCGCCGGTGGGGTCGAACGGTAGCTGAGAGATGAGAGTGTCTGTGGTCGGAAATGCCCTCACGGTGGGGCCGAGTGCGACCAGTCCGAGCGAATCGAGCACGCTCTTCACGAGAGCGCCGCGATCAATAGACATGGCGACCGCACGTCTGAGGCTCCGGTTCCCAAAGAGCGGGTGCGGCTGGGCGTTCTTCGCGGCGTCGCGTAGATTGAACTGGAGAAATGCGTAATCGGTGCCGGGAAGAATTGCCGCCCGAAGATTTGGGTGGCGCGCCAGTTCCGGAAGATTCTCCGCGGTGAGCGCGTCGAAAAGATCTGCGTCGCCGCTGAACAGTCTCGTTACGGCCGTCGTGAATTCAGGCGCGATGCTCCAGATCACGCGATCGAGTTTTGCACGACCGCGATAGTTCGCCGAGTCCGCGACAATCTCAACCGAAGATCCCTTGACCCACCGACTAAGCCGAAAGCGGCCGGTGCCGATTGGCGCTGGCGCGGAATCTCGAAGTCTCGCGACATCGATTCTTTCCAACTGGTGCGCGGGAAGAATGAGCAGCTGGGCGGCAGCGTCCAGAAACTGTGTCGGGAGCTTCCGGTGGAACCAGAAAACAGCGGTGACCGAATCGCTCGCCGTGACTGAATCGATGTTGGCGAGCTCCGTGAGGAACATTCCGCCAAGCGCTGGATTTCTGTTGAGCGCGAACGTGAACTCTACATCGTGCGCGGTCACCGCTTCCCCGTCGTGCCATCGCGCGCGCGGATTGAGATGAAACGAGAGTGACAGCGAGTCGGCCGACCATCGCCATCCATCGGTAAGCTGCGGGCGAAACCCTTTCTCGCCGCGAGTATTCATCTCGGGACCGACGTCGGCCAGGTAGTCGTAGATCTGCTCGGAGATCTGCTTGCCCTGTGTCGTGCGAATCAGCGGCGGAAAGAGCGTACCGGGATCACCTGTCGTGGAGATTACAAGCGTTCCACCGGTCTCCTCCGCTTTGGTACTGGCGGAATTTTCCGAACACGCGGTAGCGCACAACATGACGAGGACGGCGGCAGCGTTTCTCATGGCGACAAAGGTAGCGACGCCGTTTCAGTGTGGAAGGCGTCAATCCACTCGATGATAGAAAATCGACAGTCGATGAAACAAAATCGACATTGCCCAGCTCGCGTCGCGGTGGAAACATCCATGATACATGGGAGAAGCCGCGATAAAGCCCACGGGCGTAATGCCCACCTTTCAGGTGGCGCACCTCCGGCGCGACGGTCAGGACGTGATCATCGTTCCGGTCGATCGTTCGTTCGGCAAGCGCTCGCCCGGTGAACAGGCGCGGATACAGGAGGCGTTTCAGCGCAGCGCAGCCGCCGTGGAACTGCCCGGCGTCGTAGTCCCGGTGTGGGAAGACGCGTCCGGGAGAATGGCCTTCAGAGCTCCCCCACCATGGCACGAGTTCTTCAAGAGCATCGACATGGTCTACGTGGCGACAGCGCTGAACCGAAGCCTGAGTCTGGAATAACGGCTGCGCAGCGTCTCCACTGAGACGCCGCGAATTTACCGGTTGAATCGTGGGCCGCACACGGTGATACTCCGGGGATGAGATCCCCGCTCACGCAAGCGTTCCGGATTGTTGAGCTCGCCATCGTCGCGCTTGCGCTCGCAACGTCTCTCGCGAGAGCGCAGCACGATGCGCATGCAATGCGCGCGATGCCGGGCGACACGCTCGCGAGCGCACCCACGTCTCCGACCCGCTTCGTTCGGGACTCCGCGGTCGTCGGCGATTCTCTGTTGAAATTGTGTCGGCCGCACATGGCGCATTCGATCGACGCCTATTCGACCTGCCTCGGGGATGGGCTAGCAGCGCTTTCTTCAGCTGGGAACATCGCGCTGGCGATGGGCACGCTCGACCTGATCGTTCACGACGATGCATCGCTCGTGCTGCTCGGTCATCCGCTCGCGCACGCTCTCGGGTACGCCGTGCGATCGACACCCGCGACGGCGACCCGTCTTCTGACCGAGTGCGACGACCGTTATCAATCGGGGTGCTACCACGGGATCCTGCAGAGATACTTCGACGCGCGTGTGGGGATGCCGATCGCCCAGAAAGTGCTGGTGGCCCCGTGTGATGGGCTGCGTGGGACGCGCGAGCAATTTCGCCTGTTCGACTGCCTGCATGGTACCGGGCATGGCCTGATGATGTATCACCGCTACGATGTGAACGCGTCGCTCAAGGATTGCGATCGGCTCGTCGGAGACTGGGATCAGCGCAGCTGCTATGGCGGTGTCTTCATGGAGCATAACATGGGCGCCCGGATGCAGTCGTTCGGGGAAGGTGAATTGGGGATGCACCGACATTCGATGCCGGCTGCGTCGGCGGTCCTGTTCAAGCCCGACGATCTGCACTATCCCTGCGACTCCACGCCGTTGCGATATCGCCGTCAGTGCTACGAGCTGCAGGCCGACCTGATTCTTCCCGCGGTGAAGCAGGATTACGAGAAAGCCGCGCAGGTATGCGACGCGGCGGGCACGGATGATCTCATGCGCGCGTGCTACCTCGGCCTCGGAAGAAACGCGTCGGGTGCGTCGGCATTTCAGTACTCAGGAATTCGGAAACGCTGCGATAAATCATCACCCAATGGTCTCGCTTTCTGTTATGAGGGAGCAGTGCGACATCTCGCGTACGCACCGAGCGAGCTTCCACGGGGAGTCGCGTTCTGCAAGTCGCTTCCACCTGGCGACACGAGGGCGAAGTGCTGGGATGGCGTGGGGCTGCAGGTGGGAGGATTCTTTCCGGATTCACCGTCGCGCCGCAGGGCGTGTCAGACGGAGAATGCAGACGACGTCGAGGCGTGCGTAATGGGCGCGGGGGGAACCGCCGGTCCGCCGAGAGCGAATCACTAACCGGTGCCGCAAGTGCGTCTCCGAACCTCATCCTGATTGAGCTCGACGAGATCGATTCATCGCTCCGCGCAGCAGTTTAACGCGCTGAGGCGTAATGGATTGAGTTGACGAATCGCACGCAAAGAAATCAAAGGTTCGCAACTTGCGCCGTGCTCGCGTGTACTTGTAACTAACAACTCAACAGTGGAGCAACAGTGAATCGTTTCGTTCTTTCTACCGTTCTTGCATCAGCCGTTGTGATCGCCGTGGCTGCACCTGCCGGCGCTC
Source organism: Gemmatimonadaceae bacterium (assembly GCA_036570225.1). Taxonomy (GTDB): domain Bacteria; phylum Gemmatimonadota; class Gemmatimonadetes; order Gemmatimonadales; family Gemmatimonadaceae; genus UBA4720. The sequence goes on from DATCPG010000388.1 coordinate 10,844, forward strand.
AGGGCTACAATCCTTTTCAGATTGGTGCCGCTGGCGGAATCGCATTCCCGACGGGTGATCTCGGCAACGTGACAAACACCGGTTACAACGTCTCCGTCATGGTCGGGTACAAGCCGCAGCTCACGCCGATCAGCGTCAGGGCGGAAGCTGCATACAACGAGTTCGGATCCCAGGTTTTCAACGGAAACGTGAATATTCCGTCGTTTACCGGCAATCTGGTGTTCGGGCTACCGATGGGAATGTTGTCGCCCTACGCAATCGGCGGTGCAGGTCTGTATCGCACCAGCGTCGATGTGACTGGCAGCGGCAGCGCAGGGGAAAACCACTTCGGCTTCAACATCGGCGGTGGAATAAAAATCCCGCTGAGCCCCAGCTTCGAGACGTTCGTCGAAGCGCGCTACAATCGCGTGACGGTCAACGGCGGCAGCTTCAGCTTCATTCCGGTCACGGTCGGAGTGATGTTCTAGCAATTGCACGCGAGTCATTGGGTGTGCCCCGCGACTCGCAGCAGATACGCCAGATATGGCGAATAAAAAAGGCCAGTCCGGTTGGACTGGCCTTTTTTACTTCGTAGCTGGCTACTGCACTGCGTTGACCATATCGAAGATCGGCAAGTACATGGCCACGACCATGCCTCCGACCACGACGCCGAGGAAAACGATCATGATCGGCTCGAGCAGCGAGAGCAGGTTGCTCACCGCGGCGTCGACTTCTTCATCGTAGAAGTCGGCGATCTTGGACAACATCTCGTCCAGGCCACCGGTTTGCTCGCCGACGGCGATCATCGAGATGACCATCGGCGGGAAGACCTTCGACTTCTGGAGCGGCTGCGCGATCGTGTCACCACCGGCGATCGAGGAACGCGACAGCATGATCGCATCCTGGATGACGCGGTTGCCAGCGGTCTTTGCGGTGATCTCGAGTCCTTCGAGAATGCTGACACCGGAGCTGATGAGCGTGCCGAGGGTGCGGGTGAAGCGCGACACCGCTGATTTGCGGAGAACGTCGCCAAGAACCGGCACGCGCAGCATGAACCGGTCGATCACCAGCTTGCCGCTATTAGTAGCGTAGTACTTCTTGCCCATGTACCCGCCGCCGATGATTATGGCGCCAAGGATCCACCAATAGGCCTTGAGGAAGCCAGAGGCCCCGATAACGATTCGCGTCGGAAGCGGGAGCGCCATGCCGCCTGATGCGAACATGCCCGCGAACACCGGGATGACGAAGATCAGGAGGACCACGACTGCGATTGCCGCGACGCTCATGATGACCGTCGGGTAGATCATGGCTCCCTTCACCTTTCTCACCAGGGCGTCGTTCTTTTCAAGGAACGTCGCCAGACGCATGAGAATCGTGTCGAGAATACCACCGGCCTCACCAGCGGCGACCATGTTGACGTACAGATTGGTGAAGGCGCGAGGGTGCTTCGAGAGTGCATCCGCGACGGTGTTACCAGACTCGACGTCGAACACCACTTTCTTGGTAACTTCGGCGAGCGCCTTGTTATCTGTCTGTTCGGCCAGAATCGTCAACGCCTGCACGAGAGGCAGACCGGAGTTGATCATGGTCGAGAACTGACGTGTGAAAATGACGACGTCGCGTGTCTTGATGGATCCTTTGCCGACCTTCTTGCTGGCATCCTGATCGATCTTGACGACGCTCAGGCGCTGCTTTCTGAGCTGGGCAATTACGTCATCGCGCGAGGAAGCGTCGATCGTCGCGGTGCGCAGATCGCCGTTGAATGCTCTCGCTGTATAAGTAAACGTGGCCATTATCTAATCCTCTCCTAACGTCTCACTGGGGAACCCGGCGCGGCCTTTGTAGCCTGCTTTCCGGCCGGCGGCTGGCCGGTCTTGCCTTCATCTGCCGGATCCAGCTGTCCGATCATGCGCTGGAACTCCGTTGGGTCGCCGCTCACGCGCAGGCATTCGTCTGCCGTCACTTCGCGGCTCATGTACAGCTGGTAAAGCGCATCGTTCAGCGTCTGCATGCCCCACTTCTTGCCGGCCTGCATCGACGAGTAGATCTGGTGGACCTTGTCGTCGCGGATCAGTGCGCGAATCGCGGGGGTCACCACCAGAATCTCGGCGGCCATCACGCGGCCCTTGCCCTGGGCCTTGGGAAGCAAAGTCTGGGTGACGATGCCCTCGAGCACGAACGCGAGCTGCGCGCGCACCTGTGATTGCTGGTGCGACGGAAATACGTCGATGATACGGTTGATTGCTTCGGCCGCAGAGTTGGTGTGCAGCGTCGCGAAGGCAAGGTGACCCGTTTCGGCAATCGTCAGAGTCGCGGCGATCGTTTCCAGGTCGCGCATTTCACCGACCAGGATGATGTCCGGGTCTTCGCGGAGTGCGTACTTGAGGGCGTTGGCAAATGACTTGGTGTCACTGCCGATTTCGCGCTGATTGATGATGCAGCTCTGATGCTTGTGAATGAACTCGATCGGATCTTCGACGGTGATGATGTGGCCTTTGCGCTCGCGATTGATCTTGTCGATCATCGCAGCGAGAGTGGTCGATTTACCGGAACCGGTCGGGCCGGTCACCAGGACGAGTCCGCGCGGCTTCTCCGCCATCTTGGCGATCGAACCGGGCAGTCCGAGCTGGTCGAACGTCTTGATCATGAACGGGATCTGTCTCACGACCATCGATACGCAGCCGCGCTGCTTGAACACGTTGCCGCGGAAGCGGGCGAGGTTCTGGATGCCGAACGAGAAATCGAGCTCGTCCTCGAGCTCGAACCGCTTCTTCTGCTGCTCGGTGAGAACCGAGTAAGCGATCTGCAGCGTGTCCTTCGGAGACATCTCCTGATCCACGGAGGAATTCGTGATGTCGCCGTCGACACGAAGCTTCGGCCGCTCGCCAGCCACGATGTGAAGGTCGGACGCGTTGCGGGAAACCATTTCCTCCAGTAACGAGCGCAGGTTGACTCCCTGCGGCTTGGGGGGTCCCGATGGGGCTGACGTGTCAATGAACGGTAGTGTCATCTGATGTTGATTCGAGAGTTGGAGATCACGCCGAGGTTTCGCGCACGATCTGATCGAGCGGACAGATTCCCTTGAGCACCTTGAGCCAGCCATCCATGCGGAGCGTAAGCATCCCCTCTTCGATGGCGAGCTTCTGAATTTCCGCGGCGCCCGCGCTCTGCATGATCAGCTTGCGGAGTCCGGGCGTCATGTTCATCACTTCGTAAAGCCCTTGTCGTCCCTTGAGGCCCGAGCCATCGCACTGCTCACATCCCTTTCCACGGAAGACGGGCAGATCCTCCATCTTGG
>DATCPG010000389.1:0-1829 GCA_036570225.1 Gemmatimonadaceae bacterium
TCTCAACCCTTTCCCACCGACGGGTGTCAGAAGGTCGACAATGGAGCTGGCTGCCAACGAGTTTCGGAGCTCGGTGACCGATATCGAACTGATCGCACGGGTGGTCGCTGGCGATGCTGCCGCCGAGCGCGAACTATACGAGACATACGTCGATCGCATTTTCCGGCTGACATTTCGTCTCGCCGGGGACGACGAGCTTGCGAGGGATTTGACTCAGGCAACCTTCATCCGTGCGTTTGAAAAGATTGGAAGCTTTCGAGGTGAGTCGTCGCTGTCGACCTGGCTGCACTCGATCGGAGTTTCGGTGGCGCTCAACGGACTTCGAAAGACAAAGCGGATGAAGACGCGCGAAGCGCCGATGGAAGAAGGAATGACGGTCGGGGTTACGCCGGTGGAAGCCGAGCCCGATCTAAAGGAGAGGATGGCGAGGGCGATCGACTCGCTGTCCGACAAATACAGGACGGTATTCGTGATGCACGATGTAGAGGGCTACACGCACGATGAGATCAGTGGGACGCTGAACATTCCGATCGGAACGTCGAAATCCCATCTCTTTCAGGCACGTAGCAAGCTGCGCGTCGCACTGGCCGATTTTGCACCGGAGTGGTTGTCATGACTGAAGACAAATTCGAGGACTTCCTCAAAGAGGCGGCGCAGAGCTACAACGTTCCGCCGGTCCGCACTCCCCGCGACGAGATGTGGAGCGCGATCCAGGCGAAGCGAGCAGCGGGGCCACGTGTGGTGTACGGTGGCGGTTCCTTGCGCCAGCCGGCCGAGCGCAGATTCGGCTCGAGGATCTGGCTTGGTGCGGCGGCCGCGGCAGTTCTACTTCTCGCCACCGGCGTCGGAGTCGGACGTTGGAGCGCGACGAACGATGCGTCTGTAAAGGTCGCTACGGCGAAGCCACCGACTGCGAATCCGCAGTCAGCGTTGCCCCCAGATGGCGGGAGCACAGGGATGGGTGAGACCAATCCGAGTGTTGCTTCGAACGGGGCGCCAAAGGAGCAGCCTACGTCACGTGTGCGTGCGACCGTGTCTGCCAGCGAGGGGCATCAGCCGCAGAATGTTCGTGTTGCCTCGGGGATGCGCGGCACCTCTACGCCACCGTCGCCGAGCTCCGGCGCGTCGTCGGCGTACCAGCTCACCGCAGTGCGTCACCTTAGCGAGGCAGAAGCGCTTCTCACTTCATTCAGGACGCGCACGACAGCAGATCAGCAGATGGACGCGCAGCTCGGATCATGGGCGCGTGAGCTCTTGAGCAACACCCGTCTATTACTGGATTCTCCCGTCGCAAACGACCCGCAGCGTCGTCCGCTCCTGGAAGATCTCGAGCTGGTGCTCGTACAGATCGTCCAGCTATCGCCCGGAAGCTCGCCGCAGGATCGAGAGCTGATCGAGAAGACCCTACAGCACGATCACGTAATGACGAGGCTGCGCACCGCGATTCCCGCGGGCTCGCAGCGCGGTAGCTGAGACCACTTCAATGACAATGAGAACACTACTCACGGCAGCAGCAATAATTTCCTCGGCGTTCGGAGTCAGCCAGTCTCCAAGCGGCCACGATTCGTTCAACTCCAACGTTGCTCCGCTCGCTCTGGCCGGCGCGGACGCACAATTGAGCGCGACGTTCACCGCGCTCGACCAGCAGGTCAATCCGTTGCTGCCCGAGCCGTGGGCGAAAGCGGATCCTGCTGATTCGTTGTACCGCCTGGCGCGCGAAGCGCTCTCGCGCGGCGACTACAAGCGCGCCGCCGAGATTTTTCACGGAATTCCCGAACGCTTTCCACAATCCGCATACACAACGTCTGGACAGGCGCTCTACTATGAGG
>DATCPG010000390.1:0-3379 GCA_036570225.1 Gemmatimonadaceae bacterium
ATCTCTGGTAGTCCTCCACCTCTTTCACCCAGATGATTCCGTCGGCGTCGACCGTCTTCACCTTCGAGAGATCCGCGTCGAAAATCGTGTCGACGAAGATGATGAGCACCGGCTGGTCGACGTACTGCCTGGCGAGAGCGACGGCGCCGGCGGTTCCGTCCTGCACTCTCTGCTCGACGAAGACGGATGGGACCTTCATCTCCGATCGCGCGAATTCCTCGACTTTCTCCTTCAGGTGTCCCGTGATGTAGATAACCTGCTCGACGTTTCCAAGCTTCTTCAGCTCGTCGAGCACGTAAGACATCACCGGCTTGCCCGCGACCTTCATCATCGGCTTGGGCGTCAGGTGCGTGTGCGGGCGCAGTCGCGTTCCCTTGCCCGCCAGCGGAATTATGACTTTCATGGTGCGCTCGTCCCTTCGCGCCCGTACTTGTCACTCAGGCGCACGACATCGTCGAGCTCCGGGGTGGAGACCTCGAGGACGTCGCAATCAGTCAAGGCGACCATCTGATGAACCGTGCCCGGCGTGATTCTGAACGATTCCCCGACCTTTAAGTGCATGTCCTCGAGTTGCTCCGTTTCCTTGACGCGGTAAACGATTTCGCCCGACAGGAGATGGACAGTCTCATCCTTCTGATTGTGGTACTGGACTGACAGCTCGTGACCGGCGTTGATATGGAGGATCTTTCCGACGTACCGGTCCGAGAGGGCCCAGATCGTCTCGTGACCCCACGGCTTGGGAACCTTTACGACGTTGACGCGACCAGACGCCGCCTTGGTGTCTTTGTTCTTTGCCATACATAAATATCGCATGTGGAAGCGGGCATGTTTTCTGCCTTCGCGTATCGCATGATCCTCTCGCCAAAGCATCTTCCGCGCCTCGCGGCAATCGTAGGCCTGTTTACCAATTATGGCCTGCGCGACTTCGCCAGGCGCCAGGGACTTCTCGCCCTCGAAGGCACGGGTGTCGCCGACGCGGGCGGGGAAGCGCCGGGCGACATAAAGGCCAAGGCAAAGGCCTTTCGCGAACGGCTGATTGAGCTCGGTCCGGCCTACATCAAGCTGGGTCAGGTGCTCTCCACCCGCCCCGACCTGTTGCCGGGACCGTACATCAAGGAGCTGGAGCACCTTCAGGACGATGTCCCGCCGATGGACTTCGAGCAGGTCGAGAAGACCATCGAGGAGGAGCTTCACGCTCGCATCAGCAAGCTGTTCGAGTCGTTCGAGCAAGAGCCGCTCGGGAGCGCGAGCCTCGGACAGGTGCACGCGGCGCTCCTTCGCGACGGACGCAGTGTGGTGGTCAAAGTGCAGCGTCCGAACATGCGCGAGCAGCTCGCGGAGGAAATCGAGTTCTTCCGCGAGCTGGCGAGCTTTCTCGCCGAGCATACCGCGGCGGGATCGCGCATCGATCTGGTCGGTGTCGTGCAGCAGCTGGAGCGAGCGCTGGTCGACGAGCTCGACTACCGCACCGAAGCGCGAAACATGGCAACGTTCAGAAAGAGCCTGGCGACCTTTCCGCACATCCTGATTCCGCGCGTCATCGACGCCTATACGACGCACAAGGTCCTCACCTCCGAGCGAATCAAGGGGGTAAAGATCGATTCGATTCCGCCGATCACCCGGATCGAGTACGAATTCGGTGGGCTCGCGGAAGAGTTCGCCAAGGCGTACCTCCACCAGATCACCGATAGCGGGCATTTCCACGCCGATCCGCATCCCGGAAACGTGTTCGTCGTTTTGCCGGGGCGCGAGAATCCACGTACCCCCGCCGAGCTGGCGGTTGATGATCGCCGGCAGATAGTGCGTCCGGGCGCAACCGCGCTGGTCGAGTCGGAGAATGAAGCCAGAGCGGCAGCCGTCGATGTCGCTCTGCCAGACGATCCCAAGGTCGGGTTGATCGATTTCGGGATGACCGCGCACCTCACTGGAACGATGCGCGATCACGTTGTGCGGCTGCTGCTGGCAATGGCCGAGAACAACGGCGACGCTGCGGCGGAGGCGTTGATCGAGGTGGGGGAGGCTCGGGAAGATTTCGATCGCCCGACTTACATCCGCGAAGTGTCGGGGCTGATCGCGCAGCACGCGAATCAGACGGTCGAGGATACGCCCGCCGGAGTCATGCTGTACGAGATGATCACGATCGCATTCCGAACGGGCCTGAAGCTGCCAGCGGAGCTGACTCTGCTGGCGAAAGCTCTTTTCAACCTCGACGCCGTAACCAGATCGCTCGACCCCAACTTCAATCCGACCCAGGCCATTCGCGATTACACCAGTGAGATCGCCAACAAGAGGGCGAAGCGTGACATGTCACCGAGCCGGCTGTTCCAGCTGGCCGCCGAGACCTCTGATCTGGTGCGGGCACTTCCCCATCGACTGGATGTCTTCACGCAGAAGCTCATCGCGGACGATTTCGCGGTTCGCGTCGACACTCCACAACTCGGCTCACTGCTGCTCGGCCTCGAAAAGGTCGCGAACCGGATCTTCACCGGTCTCGTCCTCGGCGGACTGCTGGTCGCGAGCGGCCTGTTGATGCAGTATCAGCGCAATCTCGGAATGATCGGCTTTCTCATCGCCGGGATTATCGGGCTTTGGATGATCGCGACGATTTTCATCCAGGATCGCAGAAGCAGAAAGCGAAAGGGAAAATCGTAGCGGCGCGCCTCGGCGCTTGAATCAGCTGCGGTCGCTCAATCCCACCGCAGCACGATCTTCCCGAACGTTTCGTTGGATTCCATCAGCTGGTGCGCGGCGCGGATTTCCGCGAACGGGAACACGCGATCGATAATGGGCTTGAGCAGGCCATTCTCGAACAGTGGAATGATTCGGTCAGAGAACTCGCGCGCCAGCGCTATTTTCTCTTCCACCGGCCGCCCACGCAGCGTCGTTCCGACAATGGTGACCCGTTTTCTGAGGAGCACGCCCATGTTAAATGGCGCCGTCGCGCCAGCCGTCAGACCGACCACGACGATGCGCCCGCGCGAGCGCAGCACACGCAGGTTCCCCTCCAGATAGTTTCCGCCCACGAGGTCCAGCACCGCGTCCATTCGTTGGGCGCCAATCGCGGCGTCGACCTGCGCCGCCCAGTCTCCCAGCGACGCATCGATCCCGAAATCGAGCCCGAGTTGTTTCGCGCGTTCGAGCTTACCGGCCGAGCGCGCGGTCCCTACGACGCTCGCGCCCGCCACGCGCGCGAGCTGCAGGGCCGCTGTTCCAACTCCGCTCCCTATCGCATGAACGAGCAGCGTTTCGCCCGCGCGAAGGTCGAGCCGATTGAAGAGGGCGTCGTAGGCGGTGAGAAAAACTTCCGGTATCGCGGCGGCATCCTCCCACGACAGCGCCTTCTGAACCGGTATCGCTTCGCGCTCGTGCACACACAGGT
>DATCPG010000391.1:0-2311 GCA_036570225.1 Gemmatimonadaceae bacterium
GCCGAGTGTCGGTGAGGGTGGAATGACGCTGATGAACAGAGTAATTGCGTGCCTCGACGTGAAAGATGGTCGCGTCGTCAAGGGAGTCGGATTCGTGAATCTCCGCGACGAAGGCGATCCGGTTGTGCTGGCCGAGCGTTACGAGGCGCAAGGCGCGGACGAGATCGTGTATCTGGACATCTCTGCCACGAACGAAGAGCGTTCGACATTGCTGGATCTGGTGCGACGAACTGCGGAGCGGCTGTTCATTCCGCTCACGGTTGGGGGCGGGATGCGATCGGTAGAAGACATCGCAGGCGCACTGCGCGCTGGGGCGGACAAGATCGCGATCAATTCAGCGGGCGTTCGCCGGCCGAAGCTGTTCACTGAAGCGGCCAGGCGGTTCGGATCGCAGTGTGTGGTCGCCAGCATCGACGCTCAGAGAAATGGCGACAGCTGGGAGGTGTACGTGAACGGTGGTCGTGAGCCCACCGGTTTGGATGCGATAGCGTGGGCAGCGAAGTGCACGGAGATGGGAGCCGGAGAAATCCTGCTCACCAGCATCGATCGTGACGGCGCGCGCATTGGTTACGACCTCGAGCTGTTGTCCAGAGTCGCGAGTGTATCGAAGGTGCCCGTGATCGCATCGGGAGGAGCTGGCTCGGCGGCGGACATCCGCGACGCATTCACGCGCGGAGGAGCAGATGCAGCACTTCTGGCGGGGTTGCTCCACTCGGGAGTTACGGACATTCAGAGCATCAAGAGCGCACTGCGCGCCAACGGCATCTCGGTGAGGATCGCGGCATGAGGCAGCTGAACGACAGCGAGGCCCGCGACGTGAGGCAGCTCCACGACGATGCGAACGGTTCCACCGACAACTATTTGAGCGCGGCGAAGGCAGACAACTATATGAATGCGGTAGCCGAGGTTGCTACACTCGCTGGCAACGTGGCGAAGCGGTACTACGGCAAGAATCCCGAAGTGCAGCTGAAGCGCGACGGCTCGCCAGTCAGCGCTGCGGATTTCGACGCCGAGCGATCGGCGCGGGAATGGATCGAGGCGAAGTTTCCCGCGGACGGAATCATCGGCGAGGAGCTTCCCACCACGCGTGAATCTGCCGGGCGGCGGTGGATCATCGATCCCATCGACGGCACGTTCACGTTTCTCCAGAACGTCCCACTCTGGGGAACGCTCGTGGCCGTTGTGGAAGGAGAGCGTGTGATCGCAGGCGCGGCGTACTTCCCGGCGCTCGAGGAAACCATTGTTGCCGCGCCGGGCAAGGGCGCCTGGTGGAATGGCTCGCGCACAACTGTGTCGAAAGTATCGGATCTCGGGTCGGCGCGACTCGTCACCACCGACGCGCGGTTCAATCGCGATCCATCCCGCCGCGAGCGTTGGCTCAAACTGCAAAATGGCGCGCAGTCGATGCGAACGTGGGGCGATTGTTACGGTTATCTGCTCGTCGCTACCGGCCGCGCCGACGTGATGGTAGACGACGTGATCTCTGTCTGGGACGGAGCGGCGCTGTTGCCTGTGATTACTGAGGCGGGCGGCGCGTTCACGGATTGGAAGGGGACGGCGACCGCGTTCGGCGGCGATGCCATCGCGACAAACTCACTGTTGGCCGATGCCGTTCGAGAGATTCTCATCTCGCCTGCAACGGACAACTCGAGCTCCGCCCGCTCATGACCACACCACTGAACATTGACGACGTGAAATTCGCCGTCGACACCGGAACGATAGTGGTCGTCGCACAGGACGCCGCGACCGGAAGAGTTCTCATGGTTGCTCACGCCGACAGGGAAGCGCTCGAGCGCACGATGGAGACAGGCGAGATGCACTATCGGTCGCGTCGCCGGGGATTGTGGCGGAAGGGTGCGACGAGCGGAAATGTGCAGAAGGTGGTTTCTCTTGCACTGGACTGCGACGGCGACTCGCTGCTCGCACGCGTGATTCCTGCGGGACCGGCGTGTCACACCGGACAGGTTTCCTGCTTTCCCGACTCGAGCCAGCCGAGCGCGTGGGCAATGCTGGCGAATACGATTCGCGACAGGCGGAACGACGCAGACAATACTGGCTACACCAGAACCCTTCTCGGCGATCGTAATTTTCGTCTGAAGAAAATTGGAGAAGAAGCGGCCGAATTTGTTACTGCGTGCGCCGATGCTGACGCGGGTCGCGCCGCCGAGGAAGCGGCGGATGTCGTGTACCATATTGCGGTAGCTCTGGAAGCTTTGAATACATCATTGGATGCGGTTGCACTCACGTTATTAAAGCGGTCGACGGACGCGAAGCCGGCTCACATGCGCGTCGGCCGATAACACGTTTCTCG
>DATCPG010000392.1:0-1660 GCA_036570225.1 Gemmatimonadaceae bacterium
GGCTCGGAAAGATCCAGCTCACTCAATCGCGTCATGCACATGAGGCGGGGAATCCCGTTGATCTCCGCCGAGCACGATCCACACTTCCCCGCCTTGCAGTTCCATCGCACGGCAAGGTCGCTCGCGCTCTCGGACTGGATCTGATGAATCGCGTCTAGCACAACCATCCCTTCCGAGACGCTCGTCGTGTACTTCTCCAGACGTCCGGTACCGCCCGCTCCCCTCCAGACCTGGAAGGTCGCGCTGCGCGTCGCGCTGCCCGCGCTGGTATCGGTCCGCGCAGCCGCTCGCTGTCCGCTGGCGACGATGCTGCTGGCGAATGTCTTTTCGGGCGCCACTACTTGTTCGCCTCGATGATCTGCTTCAGATCCGGACGCATGTCGGGAATCACCTCACGCGTCACCTGCATCTCGCCACCCGGACCCTTGCGAATGACAATGTTGAATTTCCCATAGTTCGGATCCTTGTCCGGGAAGTCATCGCGAAAATGCCCGCCGCGGCTCTCTTTTCGCTCGAGTGCTGCGCGCGCGATGATCTCCGACACGGTGAGGAGGTTGCGAAGATCCAGCGATGTGTGCCACCCCGGATTGTACTCGCGGTTTCCCGTAACCGATACCTTCCGGGCGCGCTGGCGCAGGGTCTCGAGCCCGTCGAGCGCTCGCCGCATCTCGTCTTCCTTCCTCACGATTCCGACAAGGTCCTGCATCATTGTCTGCAGGTCGTGCTCGACCTTGTACGGATTTTCACCGTCTTCCCTGCTGAACGGCTCGAGCGCGTCGCGCGCGATCTCATCCGCGTGCTGCGGATCGATTCGCGGCGACGATTGCCTTCCGGCGAACTCGGCCGCGTATTGTCCGGCGCGCTTGCCGAAGACGAGCAGATCCGAAAGTGAGTTGCCTCCCAGGCGGTTTGCGCCGTGGAGTCCGGCGCCGACTTCACCCGCTGCGAACAACCCGGGAACGGTGGACATCTGGGAATCCCCGTCAACGCGCACTCCGCCCATCACGTAATGCGTAGTAGGTCCAACTTCCATCGGCTCGCTGGTGATGTCGATGTCGGCGAGCTGCTTGAACTGGTGGTACATGCTCGGGAGTTTTTTCTTGATGTGCTCTTCGGAATTCGGGATTTTCGACTTGATCCAGGAGATATCGAGGAACACCCCGCCGTGGGGGCTGCCGCGCCCTTCCCGCACTTCTTTCATAATGGCACGCGCAACGTGGTCGCGCGTCAGCAATTCCGGAGGACGGCGTGCGTTCTTGTCGCCCTGGGTGTAGCGCCAGCCTTCCTCTTCGTTGTCGGCGGTCTGGTTGCGGTAGTTCTCGGGGATGTCGTCGAACATGAAACGCCGGCCCTCGCGATTGACCAGGATCCCACCCTCGCCCCGCACGCCTTCCGTGACGAGGATTCCGCGCACGCTCGGCGGCCAGACCATTCCCGTCGGATGGAACTGCACGAATTCCATGTCCTGGAGCGCCGCACCGGCGTTGTAGGCGAGCGCGTGTCCGTCGCCGGTGTATTCCCAGCTGTTGCTCGTCACGCTGAACGCCCGACCGATGCCGCCGGTGGCGAGCACGACCGATTTGGCGGCGAAGACTTTGAACCTTCCGCGGTCACGATCGTAGCCCAGCGCCCCGGCAATGCGATTGTCGTCCTTGAGGAG
>DATCPG010000393.1:0-7465 GCA_036570225.1 Gemmatimonadaceae bacterium
GAGCACGGTAACTCGGATATCGACCTCCTCAGACAGGGAAAAGCCCGGTCGGCCCAGGTGAATCTCGTTCAGCTCTTCTCGCCGGAGCACGGACTGCGCGGAACCGAAGACAGAGTGAACATCGCGAGCGGGTTCGACGCGAAAAGCGGTCTGCCGGTCTATTCACTCTACGGGCAGCAGACGATGGCGCCGCCGGACAGCATTCTTCGCACGCTGGACGCACTCGTCTTCGATCTCCAGGACATCGGCGCGAGAACATGGACTTACGTAGGAGCGATGGTTTACGCGATGCGCGCTTCCGCACGGTTGCACAAGCCGATCATCGTGCTCGACCGGCCGAACCCGATCACCGGCTACATCATCGAAGGTCCCTTGCTGGACAGCTTGCTGGCGAACCCGGAGGATCCCGCCCCGGGGCGGCCGGGTCAGGCATACGCGCTCTGGCCGATTCCACTTCGCCATGGAATGACGATGGGCGAGCTGGCGCTTTACTTCAACGACGTGCTGAAGATCCGCGCAGACCTTCACGTGATTCCGATGCAGGGATGGCGGCGCGATATCTGGTTCGATCTCACGGGTCTCCCGTGGGTGAAGCCATCGCCGAACATGCCATCGCTTAAGAGCGCGATGCTCTATCCGGGGCTCGTGGCGTTCGAATCGACCAACCTGTCGGTGGGGCGTGGAATGCCCGACGCGTTTCAACGCGTGGGTGCGCCCTGGCTCAACGCGGCGGCGACAGTGGCGATTCTCAAGGACAGGGAAATTCCCGGCGTGCGCTTTTATGTCGAGAGCTTCACTCCCGTGGCGCCTACAGACGGGAAGTACGCCGGCCAGACGATTCCCGGCATCAGGATCCATATCATGAACCGGAGCGCGCTCCAGGCGGTACGCGTGGGAGCGACACTGCTGTGGGCGATCAACAAGACGGCCGGCAGCAAGCTCACGATAGATAACCGCGGCTTCGATCTTCGTTTCGGATCTCCCAGAGTGAGAGAAGCACTGCTCCGCGGCGACGATCCCGACGTGCTGATCGACCGCGAGTACAAGTCGGCGTACGCATTTCGGGAGAGGACGAGGCAGTACCTGCTCTACAAGTAAACCCTCGTAGTGGGTTTTCCAGGTTTTAGTAAGCACATCTCTTGCAACGCCTTGCGCTTTCCAATACAACAAAAATTCTTGGAGGCACAGAATGCGTATTCTCATGCTCTCGCTGTCGATGGGGGTGCTCGCTGCGTGCAGCGGCCGGCAGGTCGAAGTGCGCACGGGTGCGGAGCCAGCGGTCGAGACGTCGATCCATCTGACGAACGATCTGAGTCAGGCGGTGAACGTCTACGTGGTCAGCGGCGGCAACGACATCTTCCTCAAGCAAGTGGCGGCTAACAGCGTGGAGAGCCTTCCGGTGTCCGGCGTTCCCGCGGGCGCAACGGTGAACCTCCGCGCCGTCACGGTCGACAACACCCGCACCTACACGAAGAACAACGTGACTCTCACGAGCATGTACGACTGGCGCCTGCCCTGACGAACATGTGTCTCGGCAGGTAGACCGGTTGCTGGCGATAGATCGTTTGAGGGCTTAGTTTTAGGGGGCCGGCGTGCTTTGCACGACGGCCCTTTTTTGTGCGCCGTCAGCCTGAGGAGCCGGCACACCTGCCGATTCCCGCTCACCGCCGGCCCCTGCTGAATGCCATCTCCCACTGATTATGTAAAGAAGGGTTTTCTGCGGGTGGTCGACCCAGTCGTGGGTCTTCTCGCGCGGTATAACGTTAGCCCGAACACGATTACGACCGTCGGGACACTGCTCACGATCGCCGCCGGCGTGGTCTACGCGACGGGTCACATCATGAGCGCCGGCTGGCTGATGTCGGTCACCGCCATCTTCGATGTGATCGATGGACAGGTGGCGAGAAGAACCGGAAAGTCGACGGTTTTTGGCGCGTTCTACGATTCCACGCTCGACCGTGTCGCCGACGGCGCCTTGATGGCGGGTCTTACGGTCTTCTATATGACGAGCGCGGTACACCACAACCTCTACATGGTTGTCGTCTGCCTGGTGGGAATTATCGGAACCTTTCTGGTCTCCTATACGCGAGCGCGCGCTGAATCATTGGGGATCGACGCGAAAGTCGGAGTGATGCAGCGTCCGGAGCGCATAGTGCTTCTCTCGGCCCCGCAGGCACTATTCGGACTTTTCTGGAACGGCTGGGTGTTGATGGGCATTATTATTCTTCTTAGTGTCACCTCCTGGATCACGGCGGTACAGCGGATCGCGTTCGTTCATGGCTTTACCAAGAACATCGAATCGAAGCCGATCCGCATGGTAGGCGATTCAGCCTCTCCGCCAAAGGCGGAAGTATCAGCGCCGCGTCGGGCACAATCCTAATTACAAAAACGGAGATAGAACTTGGGCAGATCGTCCTCTAGTCCCGCCCCGAAGTCCATAGCGCCGGCCACCGGCCGTCTCGGAATAATGACCCCGGGCCTCGGCGCAGTCGCGACAACATTCATGGCCGGAGTCGAGAGCATTCGGCGCGGTCGCTCGAAGCCGATAGGATCGCTGACCCAGATGGCGACAATTCGTCTTGGAAAGAGAACCGAAAATCGGGCCCCACTCATCAAGGATTTTGTTCCACTCGCCAAGCTGGACGACATCGTCTTTGGCGCCTGGGATCCAATTCCCGACGACGCACTCACCGCGGCCAGAAAGGCGGGAGTCCTCGACGAGCGCGACATCGAGCCCATCGCTGATTTTCTGAAAAAGATCAAGCCGATGCCCGCTGTGTTCGACAACAAGTACGTCACGCGCATTCACGGCACAAACGTGAAGAAGGGAAAAACCAAGCGTGACCTCGCCGAACAGCTCCGTCAGGACATGCGTGACTTCAAGGCGAAGAACAAGTGCGACCGACTGGTGATCGTCTGGTGCGCATCCACCGAGATTTTCATCAAGGCGGGCCCGCAGCACGCGACGGTCGAGCAGTTCGAGAAGGCGATGGAGAAGAACGACGACGCTATCGCGCCGTCGATGCTCTACGCCTACGCCGCGATCATGGAGGGCATTCCGTTCGCCAACGGAGCGCCGAATCTGTGCGTGGATACGCCGGCGCTGCTCAAGCTCGCGCAGGACAAGGGCGTGCCGATTTCCGGCAAGGATTTCAAGACCGGGCAGACGTGGATGAAGACGATCATCGCCCCGGGGCTCAAGGCGCGCATGCTCGGTCTCGCCGGATGGTATTCGACGAATATTCTGGGCAACCGCGATGGCGAAGTGCTGGATGATCCGCAGTCGTTCAAGACGAAGGAAGAGTCAAAGCTCAGTGTGCTCCACACCATTCTGCAGCCCGAGCTCTATCCGGATCTCTACAAGGATTTCTCGCACGTCGTGCGCATCAACTACTACCCGCCGCGCGGTGACAACAAGGAAGGATGGGACAACATCGACATCATCGGGTGGATGAATTATCCGATGCAGATCAAGATCAACTTCCTTTGCCGCGACTCGATTCTTGCGGCTCCGATCGTGCTCGATCTCGCGCTGTTCTCCGACTTCGCGCACCGCGCCGGCATGAAGGGGATTCAGGAATGGCTCTCGTTCTACTACAAGAGCCCGATGGCCGCGCCGGGACTACAGCCCGAGCACGACCTTTTCATCCAGCAGACGAAACTCAAGAACACGCTTCGCCACTTGATGGGCGAAGACCAGATAACTCACCTGGGCCTGGAGTACTACGCCTGATGCTGCGTCGCCTCACCTTGCCGCTGGCCCTCTTGGTTCTCGCGAGCTGCGGACCGAATCCAAAAGCGCGGGAGCTTCGGCTGTGGTCGGACAACTACGCATTCCACGTCACAATGGATCCGATGCCGCCACGCGCGCTCGAGCCGATTGTCTATCGAGTAGTGGTGCAGGACAAAAAGACCGGCCAACCGATCGACACCGGTGAAGGAAGAATTTTCGCGACGAGCGCCGATCGCGCGAACTCGAGCGACGGATTCAAGAAGGAAAAGGAGCTCGGGACCTACTCCGGGCGGCTTTTCTTCGCGACCACGGGTGATTGGGCTGCGGCAATCCAGTTCCGGCGCGACAAGGATCCGCGTCTGCCGCTCGAGCGCGTGGATTGGATTCAGACGGTGCATCCGGCTTCGGAACCAGGCACCTAGCGCGACATGCGTCATTTTTTCAGAACACAGCTTACGCCCGTGAACGTCCTGCGCATTGCGGATGAATTCTTCCCGGAAATCGGAATGGAGCGCGCCGGCCATTCCGCACGATCGAGGATGTTCGCTGGAGACCTGGGCAAGCTCCAGCTGAGTGTGCGAAAGGAAGGCGGTCATTACACCTTCGCCGAGATTTCCACCGACCAGATGGGCGAGAGCCGTCTCGACCGCAACGCCAAGAAGTTCTTTGTCGAGCTGCACAAGGCGGGCGACCCGCGGCACCGCATCGAAGCGGCGTACTAGAATGGTGCGGCCGAGTACCGCCGCGTCGAGGCCGGCGAATGCGCGACAGAATTCCGGTCGCGTCGACGGTGGCGGGTCGTTGTCGCGGGAGCAGAAGCTCGAGCTGTACTACTACATGCGGCTCACTCGGTCACTCGAGGAGCGACTGGTCAATCTTTATCGCCAGACGAAGGTCGTCGGCGGTCTTTTCCGTTCCCTCGGTCAGGAAGCGGACGCAGTCGGCAGCGCCTACGCGCTCGACCGGTCTAAGGGTGATATGCTGTCGCCCTTGATCCGGAATCTTGGCTCCATGCTCGTGCAGGGGGCCAAACCCGACGAGATAATCAAGCAATACATGGCGAAGGGCGATTCACCGACCCGTGGTCGAGAGCTCAACATTCACTACGGCGACCTCGTTCGCGGATTCATCGGACAGATCTCGCACCTCGGCGACATGGTTCCCGTGATGGCCGGCGTCACGCTCTCGTTCAAGATGCGCAAGCAGGACAGAGTTGGTCTCGTATACGTCGGCGACGGCGCGACTTCGACCGGTGCGTTTCACGAAGGCATCAACTTCGCCGCAGTTCAACGCTGTCCTCTCGTGGTCGTCGTAGAGAACAACGGCTACGCGTACTCGACGCCGCTCAGGAAGCAGACCGCCGCCACGCAGCTCGTCGACAAGGCGATCGGGTACGGGATAGCCGGCGAGCAGGCGGACGGCAACGATGTGATCGCGACCTATGAGGCGACGAAGCGCGCAGTCGATCGCGCGCGCGCGGGCAAAGGCGTCACCCTCGTCGAGCTGATCACGTACCGGCGCAAGGGACACGCGGAGCACGACAACCAGTCGTACGTGCCGCCGGGAGAGATCGATCGGTGGGCGAGCGAGAACGATCCGATCGACCGCTACGCCAAGCGCCTCGTGAGCGATGGGTTCGATAAGTCGGAGCTCGCCGCAACCGATGCGCGGGTTCAGGCAGAGATCGATCGTGCGACGGACGAGGCAGAAAGATCGCCAATGCCTGATCCGACGGATGCGTTGGTCGGGATATACGCCGAACCGCCGGCGATCGCGCCACTTTGGTTTCGCGAAGGAATCAAGTCGGCGGTAATCGTGCACGAGCGCCCCGCGAGCTGGGGGACGCACGATGCCTGAGATCACCTATCTCGAAGCAATCCGGGAAGCGTTGTTCGAGGAGATGGAGCGCGACGAAAATGTTTTCTGCCTGGGCGAAGACATCGGCGCCTACGGCGGCGCCTTCAAGGTTACCGAAGGTCTGATGGCGAAATACGGAGAAGAGCGCGTGATCGACACGCCGATCTCCGAGACGGCGATCATCGGTGCGGCAGCTGGCGCAGCGCACATGGGAATGCGACCAGTATGCGAGATGCAGTTCATCGACTTCCTGTCGAGCGGGTACAGCATCCTCACGAACTACGTGGCTACCGCCAGATACCGCGCGATGCTCCCGTGCCCGATGGTGGTGCGCGGGCCGAGCGGGGGCTACGTGAGGGGAGGCCCATTCCATTCGCAGAATCCGGAAGCAGCGTTTCTGCACACCCCCGGTCTGAAGATCGTCTATCCCGCGACCGCAAGCGACGCCAAGGGATTGCTCAAATCAGCGATTCGTGACGAGGACTGTGTGCTCTACTTCGAGCACAAGTATCTCTACCGGCGCATCAAGGAAGAGATGCCAGCTGGCGACCACGTGACGCCCATCGGAAAAGCACGCACGGCGCGGGAAGGGAAGGACGTTTCCGTCATCACGTACGCGGCGACTGTCTGGAAAGCTCTCGAGGCGGCGGAGCAGGTCGAGAAGGAAGACGGCCTCTCGGTCGAGGTCATCGATCTGCGGACGATCATGCCGATGGACGACGAGGCGATTATCGCAACCGTGAAGAAAACGAATCGGGTGCTGATCGTACATGAAGACACACGCACCGGCGGGGTGGCCGGTGAGATCGCGGCACGAATCAACGAGAACGCATTCGAGTGGCTGGATGCGCCGATATTGCGGGTGACCGCTGCGGATGTGCCTCTGCCTTATTCTCCGCCACTCGAGGATTATGTGCTCCCGCAGACGTCCGACATCGTGTTGGCGCTGCGGAAGCTCGCCGCGTACTGAATGACCGCGCCGGAGCTCGATCGGGCGGGTATCATCGCGAGAAACGTCGGCGTCGGGTGTGTTACCGCAGTTGCGGGTTTTTTCGGCGGTGGAATGATTGCTGTATTCATTGGCAAGGTCGTGGGAAGCGTTCAGGGCTGTAAGCCAGCCGAGGGACTTCCGGCGTGCAATTGGTGGGTGTATGCTGGTATTGGAGCGGTACTTGGAGCACTCACACTTCCCGCTGTTGCTCTGTTCCGTCTGAACCGGGCTCGGCCTGGCAAATAAGCGAAGGAAGGAGAAGCCGTGGCACGTGTAGACATCATCATGCCGCAGATGGGCGAGTCGATTGCCGAGGGCACACTTTCTAGGTGGTTGAAGAAAGTGGGTGACGAGGTGAAGCGCGACGAGCCGATCTTCGAGATCTCGACCGACAAGGTCGACGCGGAGATTCCCGCGCCGGCGGCCGGCGTGCTCGCCGAAATCCTGGTAAAGGAAGGCGAGACGGTGGCCGTTCAGACGGTGGTCGCACGGCTGGAAACTGAGAAAGGCGCGACTGTGCCAGCACAGGCGGCGGCACCGGCCCCTTCGGCAGCACCGCCAGCACCGCCCACCCCCCAGCGGGAAGCTACGCCGGTGGCTAGTCCAGAACGTAAGCAGCCTCCTGCCCCAGCAATCGCCGCTTCGCACTCGGGCAACGGAAATTCATTCGAGGACCGCGTCCGTACGAAGTCCTCGCCACTCGTTCGGAAGATCGCCGCCGAACACGGGTTGAATATCTCTTCCATGCAGGGCACCGGAATAGCTGGACGCGTCACCAAGCGCGACATCGTCGGATTCATCGACTCGGGCGCCAGAGCGCCCGGCGCCCCCGGCGTAAGGGCAGGTGGCGGAGGCGGCGGTCACGCGCTGCCGATGCCGGAGCC
>DATCPG010000394.1:0-9237 GCA_036570225.1 Gemmatimonadaceae bacterium
GTGCGGGAAGTTATAATGTACTGACGTACACCACACACACAGAGTAATCGATGACTCGTCCCACCGTTCTGCTCTCCGTCGTGCTCGTTTCCCTCATTTCTGCCTCTGGAGCGGCCGCGCAGACAGACGGCGCTCCCAGCAGGATCACGACACAGGAAATCGACGCGCACCTGCGTTTCCTCTCGTCAGATCTCCTCGAGGGCCGGGCGCCGGCTACCCGCGGCGGACGAATCGCCGAAGAATACATCGCCACGCAGCTCCAGGCGTTCGGCGTCAAGCCGGGCGCAGGAGACACTTCCTATTTCCAGCGTGTTCCGATCGATGTCGTGAAAGCGGACCCGGCCACCATCAGGGTCACTGCTTCGGGCAAAGCCAGCGCCAACCTCCGCTTCACCGACGATGTCGTCGTATGGCCTGGATCAGCAACCGATGCCAGCGCAGCGCATGGTGAGCTCGTTTTCGTCGGATACGGAGCGACAGCGCCCGAGTACAGGTGGGACGATTTCAAGGGCACCGATGTGCGCGGGAAAATCCTGCTGGTGCTAGTCAACGATCCACCCGCGACTGCCAGCGAGCCGAATCTGTTCGGCGGGAAGGCGATGACCTACTACGGACGCTGGACGTACAAGTACGAGGAAGCAGAGCGCCGCGGCGCGGCGGGAATGTTGATCGTGCACACCACCGAGCGTGCCGGGTATCCCTGGCACGTCGTGGTCAATTCCTTTTCCACCGAACAACGCCTGCTGCCGCGCGATCAATCGCCCGCAAGCGGGCACCCGGCACCTGCTCCAATCGGCGTACGCGGCTGGATAACCGACAGTGCCGCCACAGCGTTGCTGGCGCAGGCCGGCCTCAGCATGACCGATTTGCGCAAGCGGGCCGAGTCCCGCGATTTCCGTCCTGTCTCGACGGGAATCATTATCGACGAGACGATGCGCAACAGCCTCCAGCACATGTCGGCGAACAACGTCGTCGGTGTCGTGCGGGGCATCGACCCCAAGGTACGTGACGAGTACGTCGCGTACAGCGCGCATTGGGACCACTTCGGCATTGGCCCGGTCGTCAACGGAGACTCGATCTACAACGGCGCGGTGGACAATGCATCCGGAGTCGCCTCGGTATTGACGATCGCCCACGCGGCCGCCGAAGGAGTAAAGCCGCGCCGGTCCCAGCTCTTCATCTTTGTCACCGCGGAAGAATCCGGTCTGCTCGGCTCCGCTTACTTCGGCATGCACCCGACGGTTCCTGCTTCGAATATCATTGCGGCTCTCAACATGGACATCGTTCCGCTGAACGGCCGCGTGCGCGATCTCAATGTCATCGGCGACAACAAGAGCTCGCTCGGCCCCGCCCTCGCGCAGATGGTTAAATCAGAAGGCATTCGACTCTCGCCGGACGCGCATCCCGAGCAGGGCCACTTCTATCGGTCGGATCATTTCTCCTTTGCGATCGCGGGAATTCCGTCGGTTTCGATTGGTGGCGGAGTGGACTACATGGGACGGCCAGCCGGGTGGGGCCTCAAGCAGGTGGAAGACTACACCGCCCACCGCTATCATCAGCCGTCCGACGAGTACCGGTCCGATTTCGATCTGAGTGGCGCCGCCCAGCTCGCCGAGATCGTGTACCGGTTTGGGCAATCTCTCGGAAATGCCCGCACGGTCCCGACCTGGAACGCTGACGCGGAGTTCAAGGCTGCGCGCGACGCTTCTCGAAAAGGCCAGTGAGCCCAGCCCACAGCGATTGGCAGTGAATCCCGCAAGCAGCCGGCAGCCCGACCCGCTGCTCGCATTCAGAGATGAGTTTCCGATCCTCGAGACGACGAACTACCTCGTCTCCAATTCGCTCGGCCCGATGCCGCGCACCGTTCCCGAGAAACTGGCCGAGTACGCGCGGGACTGGGGCGAGCTGGGCGTAAAGGCATGGACGCGAGGATGGTGGGAAAAACCCGTCGACGTTGGGAATGAGATCGCCCCGCTCATAAATGCGGGCGACGGCGAAGTGGTGATGATGCCGAACGTCACCATCGCCCAGACGGCTGTCCTTTCCTCGATCGACTTCCCCAGGGGTCGCGACACCGTCGTCATGACGGAGCTCGATTTCCCATCCGTGCGGTATGCGTACGCGGAGATGGCAGAAAGGTTCGGGGCGCGCGTGGTGGTCGTCCGATCGAACGATGGAATCACCATTGACCTCGACGAGCTTCTCGCGGCGATAGATGAAAGAACGCGCGTCGTCGCCGTCTCGCATGTCCTCTTCCGCAGCGCGTTTCTCATGGATGCGGATGCGATATGCAGACGCGCACACGAGATGGGCGCTCTGGTCTCGCTCGATTCCTTCCACGCCGTCGGCATCGTGCCGGTGGACGTGAAACGAAGCAAAGTCGATTTCCTCACTGGCGGGGTCCTCAAGTGGCTGTGCGGCGGACCCGGTGGTTGCTTCCTCTACGTCAGTCCCACCGTGCGCGACGAGCTCAAGCCGGCGCTCACCGGGTGGCAGGCTCATTCGCGGCCGTTCGCTTTCGAGGAAACCATGGAGTATGCCTCGGGCGCTTTTCGCTGGCTGAATGGAACTCCCGTCATTCCCGCCCTCTACGCGGCGGCTGAAGGGCCGAAGATTCTTCGCCGCGCCGGAATCGGTGCGATCCGCGAAAAGAGTGTCCGCCTGACGTCGAGGCTGATCCAGCTCGCCGACGAGCGCGGCTACGGCGTCAACGCGCCGCGCGACCCGGCGCAGAGGGGCGGAACAGTCGCTGTCGATGTACCCCACGCTTACGAAGTAGCGCAGCACCTTCTCTCACAGAACGTACTAGTCGACTATAGAGTGGGCGCTGGTATCAGGATTGCCCCTCACTTCTTCACCACGGAGGAGGAGCTCGAGGAGGCGATCTACGAGATCGACAAATCCCTCGAGAGCGGGAGCTGGCGGCAGTTCTCCGAGAAGATTGCGGTGGTCACCTGATCCGTGATCGCTCGGATGTTACTCCCTTGAACATAGTAGTGTCTAAAGAGTACAATAGACTATACTCGACTCCTTGGAGGGTGCGTCGTCATGCCAACACCTTTTTTGAGTTCTGAAGAGTACGACGAGAGAGCACATCAACTGTACAACGAAGGACAGTATGACGAAGCTCTGGACGTACTCCGCGAAGGACTCGGTCTCTACCCCAATTCGGTGGAGCTCCACATTGGAGTTGGCTACGCTCACCACGCGCGCGAGGAATACGCCTGGGCGCGACGGAGCTTCGAGGAAGCACTCGTTCTCGATCCGGACCACGAAGACGCGCTAGCCGGGTTCGGCGAGACGCTTCTGAAATTCGGTCAGCAGGAGTCGGCGCTACGCAACTTCCGCCACACCCTGGAGCTTGGATACCAGGATGATGTCGAGCTGATGCTTCAGATCGGCCGCGCGCTTTTCCGGGAAGGGCTGATCGAGGAATCCAAGCAGTTCTTCGAGATTGCTGCGCAACAGACACCCGACGCTGCGGAGGCCGTTTCGTGCATCGGCTACGCGGAGCACAGGCTCGGCAACGATGAATCGGCGATCACGACACTGCGTCGTGCCCTGCAGATGGATCCCGATCACACCGAAGCCCGAATATACCTCGGCAACATCTTCTACGATCGCGGCGATTACGAGGCGGCGCTCTATCACCTCGATCGCTCGACTCCCGAAGACCACTGGGACGAGCTGGGGATCTGGAGATTGATCGAGCTGAAGAAGATGATCTATCGCCTGCGCGACAACGATCCCGAGATCCGTCCGTGGGAGGACAGGCTTCGCGATCTCTCCGGCGAGCTGGACGACATCGACGAGATGCTGGCCGAGATCGAAGCGAAGCACATGGATGCCTCCCAGACGGAAGCGAAAGGGCAGCTCGAGCTGTTCGGCGCGCTCCTTTCCAGCTTCGCCGACGTCAAGGCGGCGCCCGAGCCGCACCGCATCAAGCTCGAGGACGGAAATACGTTCGAGGGAACGTGGGAGGAGATCGTCGACAAGATGCGCGATGCAAATTGCCTGAAGGAGACTCCCAAGCCGGAGCAGGATGCAGAGAGCTTCATTCGTCGTAGTGCGAATGCAGGGCTTCTGCGCATCCTAAGGTGAGCCCGCAGAACTCACAGGCGGCGCTCACCGCACTGAACGGGGTCCGCCCCGTTCTCAAGCACTTCGAGACTCCTCGCAATGCCGAAGATCTCGCGGCTGACATCATCGATCTCTGGACCGGCACCGAAACATCATTGCAGGCGCTCGTCGGCAACTCGTCGCTTTCGGGCCAGCAACTTGTACGCGCCGCGCGGCAGTCAGAGCTGATAACGCTCGATCAGGCGCATTCGCTTCTCGAGTTTCTTGCATCTCGAGACCGAGCCAACCGCACGAGCTATAAGCCGACGCAGGCCGACGGCGACGCCGCACTCGAAGGTTTCAGAGCGTTGGAGTCGGCGCTCACGGGCAAGGCGCCAGTTCAGCGAGCGACCCCGTCGAGTCCGCTGCAGGCGGTTTACACGCCCCGCGGCACGCAATCGCAGCGAGGGCCTTCGCCCGTTCCACAGCCTCCGCCATCGCCGTACGCGCCGCCTTCCGCTGGTGGCGGCTACCGGCAGCCTCCGACCTATCCGGCAAGAAAGATGTCCGGCCCCCCGACAATCGAGCAGCCACCGCCGGGCTCGTTCACGCCGGCCGGAGGAAGCGCGCCGGTCGGTAGCGGAGGTGTCGGTCGCAGCAACGTCGAGCACGCGCTCGCCGCGGCTGAATCCCGAAGTCGCATGCCCAAGCTGTCACTCCCGGTTCTTGTCGGCGCCGCGATCGTGCTGGTTGTCATTGTCGGCATCTGGTTCATTTTCACGGGCCGTGGATCGAGCAGTGACGGAATGACCGCTGGAATCGCCGCGTATACGAGCGGTCAGCGCGAGAAGGCGCGCGGTGAATTCTCGAACGCGGTCAAGGCAGATCCGACCGCCGCAAGACCTCACGTATATCTCGCCCGAGTCTCGCGCGACGAAGGAGATCTCGCGTCGGCCCGTGCCCAGCTCGACACCGCGCTGCGCCTCGAGCCAAAGAACGCGATCGCCTTGCGCGAGATGGGGCTCGTCCTTTTCGCGAGCAAGCAATACGATCTCGCGCGCCGGTTCTTCGTGCGCGCTGTGCAGTCCGATCCACAGGATCGCGCCTCTCAGGGCTATCTGGGCTGCTCATTGATGCGACTGGGACGGACGCAGGAAGGCACCAACTTCATCAACAAGGCTGGTAACGGTTCGTGGCAGGCGTGCCTGCAACCTGTGACATCGACAGCGCCGCCGCCATTGTGATTGAATTCAGAAACGTCGGGAAGACTTATAGATCACTCCTCGGCAACTCGGTAAGAGCAGTCGAGGAGTTTTCGTTGCAGGTGGCTGAAGGCGAGATACTCGGCATCGCCGGCCCGAACGGCGCGGGGAAGAGTACTCTCATTGCGATGATGCTGGGGTATCTCCGGCCGACCACGGGAACGGTCGAGATCGACGGACTCCCCGCACGCGCGTACATAGAGCGAAATGGAATCGGATATCTTTCCGAGCTGATCGCCATCAACCCGAAATGGCGCGCCGACACGGCGCTCGTCCGGTACGCGACGCTCGCGGGTATATCCGATGCCGAGATTCCGCGGCGCGTAGACGAACTCATCGAGAAGCTCGGCCTCGCCGAGCACCGCGACAAGACGGTGAAAGCGCTGTCGAAGGGGAATCTTCAGCGACTCGGGCTGGCGCAAGCTCTTTTGCGCGACGACCGGATTCTCGTACTCGACGAGCCGACTCATGGGCTGGACCCCGTGTGGACCCAGCGGTTCCGCGGAATCGTCGAGGAGCTGCGGCACCCCGATCGAACGATTCTCATCGCGTCACACAACCTCGACGAGCTTCAGCGCCTCGCCGACCGTGTCGCGATCATCGATCATGGCCGGCTCCAGCGGGTGGTGAGCACGGGTTATGAACAGAACGCACCGATCGCGACGCGCTTCCGTCTGACGCTCGCCGCCGGGTTCGACCGGATCCGCGAATCGTTTCCGCTCGCGGAGGGCGCTGGTCGGGGTGAGTTCGACGTCACGGTGAGAAGCATACAGGAGCTGAATGCGGCGCTCGCCGATCTTATCAGCAGAGGAGCGTTGGTGGCAAGCGTCGTCCCCCAGCGCTCGGTGCTCGAGCAACAATTCAGGGAAGCCGTCGGAGAGTCGCAATGAATCGTGGCCGGCTGGGCAAGTATGCGCTTTGGCAATTTCGCGATTTCGTGATCGACCGCGGTGTGGCGATCCTGATAGTTGGCTTTCTGTGGGGTTACGTACTTGTCGCGCCGTTTCGGGGAGTGGGGGGCTCGCAGCTCAAGGTGGATTCTTCTTCGCCCGTATGGCCTCTCCTGATTACGGTGGTCTCCTCGATCGTGTCGGTATCCGTTCTGATTGCAGTGAATGGCATCGTATCACTGGACAGAAAAATGGGCTATTACCGTTTTCTTTTCTCCAAACCCGTGAGCGTCGTCGCTTACTACGTGCAACTCTACTTCGTGCACATGGTTGGTGTCATGGCAGCGATGCTCATTCTTTCCGGCGTTTTGCGCACGATCGTTCCGGATTTCAGCATAGTGAACTACCTCCTTTACACCGCGCTCATTTTCGTGACGATGGGTGGAATCGGCTTTTTCATCTCCGTTGCGACCCGTTTCGACTGGGTGACACTCGCGGCGGTATGGCTGGGGTCGCGTGCGCTTCGCGAGCTCTACGGCGCGAAGCCCGGACTGCCCGGAAAGCTCGTTCAGCTGCTTCCCCCAGTGCACAAGCTCGACGGAGTCGCCAGCCGGCTGATCACGAACGGGAGCGCGCCGACCAGCGATGTGATATGGCTGCTCGCTTACGGCGCCCTCTTTTTCGCCCTCGGACTTATCCTTCTCCGGCAGGCATCGCTCGCAGACTAGCGAGACCATCTCGCCAACCATCTCGCCCGCGGTAATGAATCCGAACAGCGTTCATAGAACAGTGCTCCCGAACGGTCTGACCGTTCTCGTGCAGGAAGACAGGTCGGCTCCCGTCGTCGCGATCGTGACGTACGTGAAGGCCGGATACTTCGACGAGACGGACGACCAGCAGGGTCTCTCGCATGCCCTGGAGCACATGTTCTTCAAGGGAACCGCGAAGCGCGGAGTCGGCGATATCGCCAAGGAGACGAAAGCGAGCGGCGGCTTCCTCAATGCGCATACCATCTACGACCACACCACGTACTACACGGTGCTGCCGTCGTCGGGCTTTGCGCAGGGTCTCGACATCCAGGCCGACGCTTACGCCAACTCGGTGATCGACTCAGGTGAGCTGGCGAAGGAGATGGAAGTCATCATCCAGGAGGCGAAGCGGAAATCGGACAGTCCCTCGGCGGTGGCGACGGAGACGCTGTACGAGCTGCTCCACGACGCTCACAGAATGAGACGGTGGCGAATCGGTCGGGAGCCCGGACTCCGATCGTTCACGCGCGACAAGATGAATGCGTTCTACCGCAACTTCTACCGTCCTTCCAACACGATCCTCAGTATCTCCGGCGATGTGGATCCCGCCGATGCGCTCCGGCGCGTCACCGAGCTCTACGGCAAGCTCGAGGCGGCAGAACCGGTCCGGACACCGGGTCCCGGTGAGCCGGAACACGACGGCTTCCGCTACCGCGAGCTGGCGGGTGACATCGCGCAGAGTCAGTTCGTTCTCGGTTGGAGGACACCGGGCACCCTCGATCCGGACACGCCCGTTCTGGATGTTGCCGCGGCCATTCTGGCGACCGGGCGCGCGTCGCGCTTGTACCGCTCCGTGCGCGAGAAAAAGCTCGCTTCCTCCGTGAGCGCGTATAACTACACGCCGTCCGAGCTCGGTGTCTTTGTCGTTCACGCCGAGACCGAGCCGGAGAACACTGGCGACGCCGCGGGGGCGATCTGGGATCAAATGCATCAGCTGCGGGTTGGCGCGCTCCAGGAGGATGAGCTCGTGCGCGTGCGTCGCATCTTTGAGGCGCGGTGGGCCAGACGGCTGGAGACCGCGGAAGGCCGCGCCAATTATCTGACCGAGTGGGAGGCACTCGGCAACTGGCGCCTGGGCGACGAATACTATCAGCGATTCATGTCGGCATCCACGGACGATGTGCAGCGAGTCGCGCGAAAGTATCTCTCGGAGGAAAAAGCGGCTGCGCTGATCTACCGTCCCGAGACTTCGCCGATCGTCGCGCAGAACGCCGCGGACATGCAGCACCTCCTCGGTGCCGGCCAATCCGATCGTCTCGAGGCCGTGCCCCGTCGAGCCGCTCCCACAACAGCCGAGAAGAAAGGCGCCGAATTCGACAGGGAAGAGGCCGGTGTTTCCGTTTTTCGCACGGCAAACGGAATCCCTATTCTGGTCCGCAGGAAGGTTGGGACGCCAATCGCGAGCATTGGCATTTACATCGTCGGGGGCGCCGTCGAGGAGGAAGAAAACGAAGCCGGGCTCACGCTGCTCACTGCCCGCACGATGCTCAAGGGCACGACGTCACGCAGCGCGGCACAAATCGCGGAAGACGCCGAGATGCTCGGCGGCTCGATCTCGGCGAGCGCCGCCAGCGACAGCTTCGGCTGGGCTTTCTCCGTGCCCAATGGGCGGCTCCCAGAGGCGCTTGAGCTGCTGGGGGATGTGGTGCAGCGGGCTACAATTCCAGAAGACTCATTCGAGACGGAGCGTGCTGTCGCGCTCTCCAACGTTGCAATGCTGCGCGACGATATGTACCGCTACCCAGCGCGCCTGGCGAGCTCGGTCGCGTTCGGCGGCCATCCTTATGGCCGCCCCGTCATGGGAACCGAGGAGTCTCTGCGCGCGATTTCCGCGGAGCAGGCACGGGGATGGCACCGGTCGCGCGTTCTCGAATCCGCCGTTGTGATTGGCATCGTCGCCGATCTGGATGTCAGAGACGCCGCGGATCTCGTTGCTGGCGAATTCGGTGTTCTGGAGCCAAAGAAGGTTCCGAAAGTCGCAAAGCCGAGCTGGCCGAAGAGCGTAAAGATCGCGGCGGAGTCGCGCGACAAGTCACAGACGGCGATCGCGCTGGCGTTTGCCGCGCCATCGCGCACGGACGACGACCGCTTCGCGGCATCGCTGATCGGGACTGTCGCCAGCGGACTGGGCGGTCGCTTCTTCGACGAGCTGCGCGACCGGCAATCGCTCGCTTACACCGTGCACGCCGGGTTGAGCGAGAAGAGATTGGCGGGAAT
>DATCPG010000395.1:0-8674 GCA_036570225.1 Gemmatimonadaceae bacterium
TCCACAATCTGTACGCCGATCCCGTCGTCTCCGCGTCCGTCGAGCGGATCACAACGTGACCGGAGAAAGGATCGTCATTCGACATGTAGCTGAAGGCAGTGTCGAGTCTGTCGCTCGGGACGCGCCACGCCACCAACGCGCCTGGCGCGAGATTGGTTGCCATCAACGTCTGCCTGATCCGGCGTATGACGCCGGCCGAAAGCATCGCCCGCAGCCGCTCGATCACAACTTCCTCCGTGAGCTCAGCGGAGAATGCGATCTCGGCAAAGGGCTCGTTCACGAAGCCGGAGATCCGATCCTCGGAAACCGCAAGAATGCGGGCGTTCATTGGATCGGAGATTCCGGACGGAGTCGCCGTAGTTGCCGACACATTCCCTTCCACTATCTGACCCTCAGCCGCTTGCGGCGAAGGTAAAGGCTGATCGCGTACACGGCGTAGATGCCGAGCGCGACGGTGTAGGCGACGTGATAGTACGAGGACGTCTCAGGCATCCTGCATGTCCGCTGCCAGGACGGCGTCGCGCTCGACCGCGTAGCGATACCGTGAGCGAAGGAAAGCGAAATAGAGAAGCGTGAACGAGACAAATGAAACCAAAAACGTCAGCAACATTTCGTTGGGTAGTGAGGGTCGGTCGGGTTTTCCGATGATTGGCTTTGGATGCATCGTGGCGAACAGATAAACGCTCAGATGAATGAACGGAATGAGAAGGGCCCCAAGAATTCCGAGCACTGCCGAGTACCGCGCGCGTAACTCGGGAGACTCAACCGCTCCGCGAAGAACGATGTACGAGACGTAGATGAACCAGAGAAAGAGCGTGGACACCAGTCGCACATCCCACCACGCCCAGTAGGTCCCCCATATGGGCTTCGCCCACAGGGGCCCCGTGATCAAAACCACGGTCGTGAAAACCACCCCCACCTCCGCCGAGCTCTCGGCGAAGCGGTCCAGCCGGGGATCGCGCAGCCAGAGGAAGACGCCGCTCGCGATCGCCACGAGACCGAAGGCGAGAAATGCGACCCACGCCGCGGGAACGTGGATGTAATAAATCTTTTGCGCCGCACCCTGCTTCGCTTCCAGTGGCGTGAAAGACACCACGCGAATTACAGTGCCGACCACCGCCAAGCCGGCGGCGGTGGGAAGCCAGGAGATCTTCATGACAATTTCAGCGGTAACGTGCGAATGGGCCGACGACCGTATGTCATCGACCCATTCAAACTTAACCGCGCGAGGTGACTACCGGACGACTGGCGCACCACCCGCCACCGACTCCCCCATCATCCCGCGTTTGTAAATCCACGCGATGACGATGCCGGCGAGCGCGAACTGGATTGTGAGATCGATCTCGTTGACGATCGCGTAATTCGCCGCGAACCCGTACCAGTTCCAGTCCGACATCTCCTTGATGATCCCCGCGGCCAGACCAGCGAGCCCGAGTGTGATGGCGACGTCGCGCTTTCTTCCGATGCCGATTCGCTCGACGACGACGCACAGAAGAAGCGAGACGAGCAGGTCGATGACTATCTGTTTGAGCATGTTGGGTCCCATCGATTTCGACTTATCCGCCATATCGGGCGTAAACGATACCGCGGCGAGTATTCCCTCGGGCGAGGCATAGACGCCGTTCGTCGGAGCCACGACGTGAATTGCCTGAACCGCCGCGGTGTTGTCGGTGAATGCCTTCACGGTCGCTGCATGCCATGGAATCGCGACGTTGGAGATCGTCTGCCACACGAACAGAGTGATGCCGGCGGCAAGGGTTCCATAAACGCGTGACTTACCTCTCATGACCACTCCGGATTTGGGGGCCAGACACGATATCACCGGCTTTGAATTGGCGCTATGGTAGGCGGGAAGCGTTGCACCGAAGCTGCACCTAATTGCGCTCTTCGCTGTTCTTCCCGCTTCCCGCTTCCCGCTTCCCGCTTCCCGCTTCCCGCTCAGTCCTCGACCGTGAACGGGTATGCCAACGTGCACGCAGCCACGAACACGATGTCGAAGGCCAACAGGAGCTTGAGCCACGCTCCTGCCTCGACCACCGGCCGGCCGCTCAACAACTTCGACGTCGCCTGCGACGCGGCGATCACGATCGGCACGAAGAACGGAAGCGCCAGCATCGGCAGTAGCAGCTCCGCGAGACGCGTGTTGACGGCCATCGCGCTAAACAACGTTCCAACGGCAACCAGGCCAATGGCCGCCAGGATCGCGATCGCCGCGAGGAGAGCAGCCACGTCGCCAAGCGGCAGATTGTAGAACAGGGCCAGCGCGGGGATCGCTATCGCCTCCACTGCTCCGACGAAAATGAGATTGGCGATCGCCTTGCCGAGGAAAATCGCTTCCCTGCTAATCGGAGATGCGAGCAGACCGTCGATGGCGTGGTCTGCGGTCTCGACGCCGAACGAGCGATGCAGCCCCAGCAGGCCGGAAAATGTGAAGATGACCCACAGCACTCCGGGCGCGAGATCGGTGGCGGCGACGGCCGTGGGATCCCACGCGTAATAAAAAATCACGAGTCCGAGGAGCGCGAACACGAGAGCCGAGAGGAACGCTGACCGCGTTCGGAACTCGATCGAGAGATCCTTGCGGGCGATGAGCCACGCTCCGAAGAGAATGTCAGCCACCGGCTGCGACCGCCTCGCGGTAGGTGGCCGCGTAAGAGTTTGCGTCGATGTTTCGGGAGGCGTCGTAGCGCACGAACTTGCCGCGTTGCATCACCGCCGCGTGCGTCGCGAGCGAAAGCCCCTCCCCGAGATTGTGCGTCACGACGATGATCGCCGTCCCGACGGAGCGCAGCTCCTGAAGGAGTGACGTAAGCGCGCGGGCGCCGCTCTCGTCGAGCCCGCTGTACGGCTCGTCGGCGAGCACGAGCTGGGGCGAGTGCACCATGGCCCGCGCAATCGACACCCGCTGCTGCATGCCCCGGCTCAGGGAACGGACGGAAGCATCAGCGCGCTCCAGCATCGACATGCGCCGCAGCGAGTCTTCGACTCGCGCGCTCGCATCTCGAAGGCCATAAAGACGCGCCGAGAACGAAACATTCTCCCGCGCCGAGAGCGCCTCGTAAAGCATTGTGTGGTGCGAGATGAGCCCCACTCGGGAGCGAGCCAGCGGTCCGCCAGGCAGGGCGATGCCGGATATTCGTGCGGTGCCAGAGGTCGGCCGCAGCAGCCCGGCGAGCACCCGCAACAGCGTCGTCTTCCCGGCGCCATTCGGGCCGAAGAGCGCGAGGCATTCGCCGGGTGCGAGGGAGAACGTCACGCCGGCTACTGCCTGTCTGGGACCGAACTCGCGCGTGAGACCGGCGACCTCGACGACCGGTGCCGCGACAGTGGAGATTTCGGAGGACATTCGCCTAGAACTTGCCACTCTGGCGAGAGCGGCGCAAAAGAGAGTATCCTTGCACTCGCTTCATCTCACCGCGCCACCGACTCCGCTACGATGACTGACATCGACGTTCTGCTGACGGAAAACCGGAAATTCGACCCGCCGCCCGAATTCAAGCGGCAAGCCAATATTTCGTCGCCGAAGATTTACGAGGAAGCGGCGCCCGACCCCGAGAGATTCTGGGCAGAGCAGGCAAAGCAGCTCGAATGGATAAAGCCCTGGACCAAAGTTCTGGAATGGAATCCTCCCCACGTGAAGTGGTTCCTGGGCGGAAAACTCAACATCGCCGCCAACTGTATCGACCGGCACATACGTGGACCGAACAGAAACAAGGCGGCGCTGCTCTGGGAGGGCGAGCCAGGTGATCGGCGGACTCTCACGTATTGGGACCTTTACGTCGAGGTTTCGCGCTTCGCGAACGTTCTGAAGAGCCTCGGCGTGAAGAAGGGAGATCGGGTCGCGATCTACCTGCCGCTGATTCCGGAAGCGGCAATCTCGATGCTGGCGTGCGCGCGAATAGGTGCGATTCACTCGGTCGTTTTCGGCGGCTTCTCACCCGATTCTCTGCGTGACCGCATAAACGACGCGGAAGCCAGAGTCCTGATCACGGCCGACGCCGGGTATCGGCGCGGTCAGGTCGTACCGCTCAAGCGGAATTCCGACAAGGCATTGGAGGGCACGCCTTCGATCGAGCACGTCGTCGTCGTGCAGAGGCGCCCCGGCTCCTCTGGTGACGAAGCATTCGCCGAGATGGTGGAGGGTCGGGATCACTGGTGGCACCGGCTGATGAAAACCGCCGAGGCAAAGTGCGATCCCGAGCCGATGGACGCGGAGGATGTGCTGTACATCCTCTACACGTCGGGCACCACGGGAAAACCAAAGGGAATCGTGCACACGACGGGCGGCTACCTCACCGGAGTCGCCGCCACTACGAGGGCGGTTTTCGATCTGAAGGACGAGGACGTCTTCTGGTGCACCGCGGACATCGGGTGGGTTACCGGACATTCGTATGTGGTTTATGGCCCTCTCGCGAACGGCGCGACATGCGTGATGTACGAAGGCGCTCCCGACTGGCCCGAGCGCGACCGCTTCTGGGACATCTGCGAGCGACACGGCGTGACGATCCTTTACACCGCCCCTACCGCGATCCGCGCGTTCATGAAATGGGGTGACGAGTATCCAGCGAAGCACGACCTGAGTCGGCTCCGCCTGCTCGGCTCCGTCGGCGAGCCGATAAATCCAGAGGCGTGGATGTGGTATCGCGAGCACATAGGCGGCAAGCGATGCCCGATCGTCGACACGTGGTGGCAGACGGAGACAGGCGCGATCGTGATATCTCCGCTGCCAGGTATTACGCCGACCAAGCCAGGCAGCGCCACAAAAGCGCTCCCTGGCTACAGCGCGGATCTCCTGGATTCGCTGGGAAAACGCATCGAGGTCGGTGGAGGACTGCTGGCGCTCACCAAACCGTGGCCGGCGATGCTGCGCACGATCTGGGGCGACGACGAGCGTTACGTGCAGACCTATTTCTCGAAGTGGCCGGGCCGGCCCGACTTGTATTTCCCGGGCGACGGTGCAAAGCGCGACACCGATGGATATTTCTGGATTCTGGGGCGCGTCGACGACGTTCTGAACGTCGCCGGGCACCGCATCGGAACGATGGAAGTAGAATCGGCTCTCGTCGAGCATCCTGCCGTGGCTGAAGCGGCGGTGGTGGGCAAATCGCACGAGCTGAAGGGCCAGGCGATCGCGGCCTTCGTGACTCTGCGGGACAAATCCAAACAGAGCCCGGCGCTCCGTGACGAGCTGCGCGAGTTCGTCGCAAAAAAGATCGGCGCGCTGGCGCGTCCGGATGACATTTTGTTTTCCGCGGATCTCCCCAAGACGCGCTCCGGAAAAATCATGAGGCGGCTGTTGCGCGACATCGCCGAAGGACGTGCGCTCGGCGATACGACGACCCTGGCAGATCCGAATGTTGTCGCCAGTCTGAGGGATGAGTACGAAGACAAGGAAGGGTGATTTCCTATCAGTCCAACCAGGGTGGACCCCCCAGACTCATCCCTCGCCAGGGTAATACGTTAGGCCCTTACCCGAACAAACGCCGACGCATTTTGGAGCAAGCCCAAAATGTCGAAAATCTGTCCCCAAAACGGTTGCAGATGAGGTTGTTTCTCGTCTTATAGGGGAGTAGTTCACGCCCGCTTTGAAACGACCGGTTTCGCAATCTGTGGCACCGGCACCGTCAAGACTTCCTGGAGAGAAACAACAAATGAAAGCGACCCGTTTGCTTCTGGCCGCGATGGTGCTCGGAACCGCGATCGATGCGAGCCAGGCCAATGCACAAGGCTGCAGCGGAAACGCCGGCACCTGCACCACCACCAATACCGCATCTGTTGTCGTTGGCGCGCTGGTCAAGCTCACGATGAGCTCGGCGACGACGACGTTGACTTCGCCTACGGCCGATCAGGTCGATCTGGGCACTACGCTGTACGACGCTGGGCCGACTTTCACCGTGAAGTCGAACCGTGGCTGGACGTTGAAGGTCAAGACGACCGCCTCGCCGAACTGGAACTACGCAGGCACCGACGCTGGTGTTAAGCCGATCAGCGATCTGACGTGGTCGAACGCTGCTGCCGGCACATACGCGGCAATCACGACCAGCGACCAGACCGTGACCTCGTCGCTAACGAGCTCGAACGGCACTCCAGCGGCAGTTCACTTCAAGACCCTTTGGACGAACGACTTTACCTCGGCGAGCAATGCTCCTGGTACGTACAGCCTGCCGATCGTGTTCACCCTTACGGCTCCGTAACTGATGCTGAATTCTCGCTCTCGCTCGTCCGCAAGGGCGGGCGCAGAGCGTAGAGGGCGAGTGCGGAGGACCGTACTCGCCCTTTGCGCTTTAGGAGTGGTGGTCTCGCAGCGCGCATCTGCGCAGCTGCTGGTAGATCCGCTCGAACTAACCATGATCACCGCCGGCAACAGCCGCGTCTCCGGGAGCTTTTCGCTCTCGAATTCGTCGGATGCTCCGGTTCAGGCGACGATCACCCGACAGGATTGGGATCGCGTCGAAAACGGCGACAATCGCTTTCTTCCAGCGGGCACCAGCGGTAGATCGTGCGGCGCGAGCCTGACCGTGTCACCGCTTTCGATTCGGGTCGAGCCACACAGCTCCCGGATAATCCGCCTTGGCGCGCAGAGCGCGACCCCGCTGACCAGGGAATGCTGGGACATCATCTTCGTCGAGGAAGTTCCCCAGCGCGCGGCCGTCAAAGGCAACTCGCTGCAGTACATCTTCCGCACTGGCGTGAAAGTGTACGTGGCGCCTTCAGGGCTCACGCGCGACGCTCAGGTCGAGGACATGTCGGTGGAAGATTCGGTCCTCACTGCAACGGCGTCGACTACCCCGGCCAAGCTATCGGTGAGCGCTGGACCTCCAGCGACCAAGCGTCAGATCGCAATCCATTTCCACAACACCGGCGGGATGCATCTGCTGGCGAAGGGACACCTCGAGTTCCGTCGTCTCGACAACACCCTCGCAATGCAGGTTCCCATCGCTGAATTCCCCACGCTTCCCGGCTCTGTTCGGAAGCTCATGGTGGACGTACCAACCGGGCTCGCACCCGGAGATTATGTAGTTCTTGCCCTCATCGATTTCGGCGGCCCCGAGCTCGTGGCGGGCCAGATCGATTATCAGGCCAAGTAGGCGAAGTGTTCTCGCGCGCGCGTAGACTCCTGAGCGTCAGCACCAGCGGGGCAGGCTTGGTCGCGCTGGTACTGTTCGCGTCCCCCCTCCCAGCGCAAAAAGCAACGCTGACGCTTACAAACGCGACGGTCACTTTCCCGGCGCCGACAGCGGCCGACTATATCAACGGGTACGTCGATGCCCCGACTGGAGTCACGTTCACTCTGAACGCAACCGCCGGTGCCTCTCGCACGACTACCGTTTTTGTTCGCGCGACTTCCGCGTCGCTCGGTGGTGGCAAAGTCCTCAGCGATCTACAGTGGCGCCGCTCCGACCTCGCAAACTGGAGCGCCATCACGACTACCGACGTTCAGGTCGAGCAACGCGTGATGGCGAAGAACGGCGCGAATGATCCGTGGGGCAACACCATCTTTTTCCGCATGTTGCTAAGCTGGACCACGGACGCTCCGGCGCCGTACACCGCGAATTACGTGATCACGCTTTCGCAGACGCCATGATTTCTCTCCGATTCCGCGCGCTTTGGCTCGTTGCGGCGCTGTCAGGCGCTTTCGCTTCGGCCGCGGCGCAGAATCCCGACGTCGGCACGCCCGGCAGCGAGCCGCGGCCGCATTTCGTGGCGACCGGCCCCGGACCACGAGCCGACTCCGCGGGAGATATCGAAATCGGCCTGCCCTCAGTGACTGCGTCGGGCGCGCCACGAACCTATCAGGTCGTCTCGATTCCCATCCCGGACGCATTCGCTCACTTGGCTGACGTAGAGCTGGAGATTGTCCCGCATGGGGAGTTTGTGATCCTCGGTCCGCGTCTGCGCACCCTTCCGCAGTCGGGCAAGAGCCGCGTCGGTGTGACCATCGGCATTCCCGCGAGCGCGCTCGCGGGTCGCCTGAACGCCGCGGATGCACGGTTTTCCACGCCTGGCTCCGCGACGCTCGTCGTCCCAGTGGAAATAGACGTCAGTCTGGTACGGCAACTGGCTCTCCGGCCTGGTACGGCTCCAATCAACGCGCAGGCCGGCAGCGATGTGATCGTCCCGTTCTCTATCGTCAACTCCGGGAACGCACGGGAGAAACTGAGCGTCGAGCTCGACCTGCCGAGCGGATGGTCCTCGAGGGAATTGCGCCAGACGCCCGTTCTGATAGGACCGGGCGAGACGATCAAGAAGCGTATCAGGCTCGCCGTCCCGGCATTGTCGAGCACAGGATCTTCGTTCGTTCGGATTTTGCTGCGCAGTGGCGACGGAATCGTCGGCGACGAGACGAAGACGATTGAAGTCTTCAACTCCGGCTCGATTGGACGCCAGGCTGGTCCACTCATCATGTCATCCATCGCCCACACGAACGATGAGAACGGGCGACCAAACACACTGGTGAACCTCAGCGCCACCGGAGCGCTATTCGATTCCGTCCGCATCGATGCACGGATGTCGCAGAGCTCCGCGCTAGGCGCCGCGGCGAGCAGCGCTTTCGCGCATCTGGGGGCGTATCAATCGTCCGCTTCCGTTGCCCTCACCGCACCTTCCGGACAGCTCAACCTCGGCAACACAGGAACGTCGTTCTCCGACCTCACCGGACTATACACCTACGGCC
>DATCPG010000396.1:0-6815 GCA_036570225.1 Gemmatimonadaceae bacterium
ACCCGCGACCGAGCAGAGCGAGGGAGCGCAGTTAGGGGCTCCGCCCGAGCTAACAGTTGCCGACGGAGAGGATACCATCCCGACGGAGCGGCGCGACAATGCCAGAACGACGCGGGCCGTCGCGATGGAGCATCGAGCGAACAACTACTGCACGCACGCCCCGTGCGGGTCGGGCCTGGGCTTATCAACCACCACGCGGTGATCGAGGTTACCAACCCTGAGCGCGACGTCGTGCACCAGCTGCGTGACTTTGCGCATGTGCTCGTAATCGATGTACTGCGGCTCGTCGGTCAGCTGGTGATAATCCATGTGCAGCCCGGTCGTGAAGAACGTGATCGGAATGCCATAACGTGCGTACTCGTAGTGATCGCTCCGGCAGTAGATGCGCTCGCGATGCCCATTCGCGTCGAACGCGTAATCGAAGCTGAGGGGAGTCGGCTCGGTTCGGTTGACAGCCTCGACGATGTCGCCCAGCTCCGTCGAGAGCCGCCGGGATCCCACGAGCTGCAGGTACGTCGGTCCCCCGCCCACAAAATCGAACGCACTGCCTCGACCGATCATGTCCATGTTGAGCTGTGCCACGATCGAGTCGCGGGGGACGGTCGGATTATCCGTGAAATAGCTGGAGCCCAGGAGTCCCGCCTCTTCGCCGGTGTGCCAGACGAAGATGAGGGACCGGCGCGGCTTGATTCCGGACTTCGCAAACGCCTCGGCGATCTCCAGCGTGCCGACTGAGCCCGACCCGTCATCATCGGCGCCATTGTAAATCGAATCCATTCGCGCCGGCCTGATGCGACGCAGGCTGTCCACGTTCACGTGAATCGACGCTCTCTCGGCCGGGGTTAGTCCGCCGCCGGGCGAGCCAGGCGTCGCGTGCGTCCGTGCTTCGACGATCCTGTTCGCCATGATGTTGTACTCGCGCAGAGAATCGTGGTCGAGTGGGCCCGCGAACCGGAATCCCAGGTGGTCGTTGTGCGCCCCGATCGCCACGTATTCGCCGCGGAGCGACGGGTCGGTTCCGGGAATGATCCCGATGACGTTCCGCGCCGGGGCCTGCGAGCGCGTGAAACCCATCGATGAGAACCGGATCCAGCGGCCGGCCGTCCCCGCTCGCATCGTCAGCGGATCGCCGCCGACTAGGCGTGCGGCAACCGCGGGAGAGACCACCAGGTTCACTCGTGCCGGTGTCGTGTCGCTCGATATCGTGACGTTCCACGGACGCATCACGCGCGGATCGTTCGCCGTGATGATCGCGCCCGCGCCGGAGTAGCGGGCGACGATCCGATTGGGATTGCGCTGGAGCGGCGTCCTGATCGAGAGAAGAACCGCCTTGCCCGCCGCCTGGTCTGGCGGAATCAGCGTCGTCGTATCGGATAGATCGCCGCCGTAAACCACCTGCAGGCTGTCGACGGGGATTGCCCGCCCCGATCCCGGAAAGCTGGTGACGTATTCTTTCCCGAAGACGAGCGGAGCCCCGCCGAGGAGAACCTGCGCGCCCGGAGCAATCGACACTCTGTAGGCTGGCACGTCCTGGAAATAGCTGCCGTTCAGACCGCCGGGCTGTATGCCGAGCCTCGCCAGCTCATTGGCGATGTACTGTGTGCCCTTGAGGTTGCCTTCGGTCCCGAACTGGCGGCCCATCATCGAGTCGTCGGCGAAGATGTACAGGCGGGTTTTCAGGTCCTGGGCGGTGATCGCCGGACTGGTTGGGCTACCCGGGACGGTCTGCATGGCCGTGGCGCACGCCACCATGAGCGCACCAATCATCGGGTAGGTCTTCTTCGAGATGTACAAGCTTGCTCCTGTTGGAATCTCTCTAATGGTAAATGCCGGCACGTTAGACGTGAAAGATGCTGAAAAGCATGCTGGATATGAACTTGCTTATAGAAGGTCGACTTCGCTGGTCCCGCCGCAGCCCGGATCGATCCCGCTGCCACGCCATTCCTCTGTCGCTGCGATGCATTCTGAAATCCTGAATGCGAGCGGCAAGGCCAATAATGAAAATTCTGGTAGCCGAAGACGATGCCGTGACGCGGAAGATACTGGCCGTCACACTGGAACGTCTCGGCTGGGACGTAGTTACCGCGAGCGATGGTTTAGCTGCGTGGCAGGCTCTCGAAACACTGAAAGGCAAGGACGCACCCGAGCTGGTCGTATTGGACTGGATGATGCCCGGCCTCGAGGGAATCGAGATCTGTCGGCGCCTGCGCGCCACCGCCGGCTTTGAGTTCGTTTACGTGATTCTTCTGACGTCTCGAGGGGACAAGCGGGATCTGTCCGAGGGCCTCGCCGCGGGCGCCAACGATTACATCACGAAGCCTTTCGACCCCGTGGAGCTCGA
Source organism: Gemmatimonadaceae bacterium (assembly GCA_036570225.1). Classification (GTDB taxonomy): domain Bacteria; phylum Gemmatimonadota; class Gemmatimonadetes; order Gemmatimonadales; family Gemmatimonadaceae; genus UBA4720. Next base: position 2,342 of record DATCPG010000396.1, read on the forward strand.
GGCGCGGGTCCGCGTGGGCGAGCGGATGGTGAATCTTCAACGCAGCCTGGCGGCTCGCGTCACCGAATTGGAGGCAGCGCTCGGCGAGGTTCGAGCGCTGCAGGGCCTGCTACCCATTTGCAGCTACTGCAAGAAAGTGCGGAATGAGGCGAATTACTGGGAGCAAGTCGATTCGTATCTGGCATCGCATTCTGCCGTGACGCTCACACACGGCATTTGTCCAAGTTGCCTCGAGACGATGATGAAGGAGCTGGATGCTTCGCCGGTTTGATGCGCGGATCCGGAAACTACCATCCTTTGCCTCAGCCACGGTGCTCATGCTAAGCTCGGACAACAGCGCCGACGATATGGCAAGAGCGCGCGAGCTCGGTATTTCCGCCCACCTGACGAAGCCGGTACGACGATCGGCGCAGCTCCCGGCCATCACCGGAGCGGTGTTGGGCTCAGCGACTTCCGAGGTTGAAGAGCCATCTCCGGCTCCGGAAGCAGCGCGGGGCAAGTCACTGCGGGTCCTCGTCGCCGAGGACAATGCCGTCAACCAGAAATTGGCGTCGGCCATACTGCGCCGTGCCGGGCACTTTCCCGTTGTCGTCGCCAACGGCCGCGAAGCCGTTGACGCGATCGAGGGCCAACGATTCGACGTGGTGCTAATGGACGTTCAGATGCCCGTGATGGGAGGGTTCGAGGCGACGCGGCTGATACGCGAGCTGGAGACTGGCTCCGGCATCAGGACGCCAATCATTGCCGTAACAGCGCGCGCAATGAAAGGAGACCGCGAGGCCTGTCTCGAAGCCGGGATGGATGGCTTCGTACCCAAACCGATTGAGTCGGCGTTACTTCTCGAAACGCTCGAGCATGTCGTTGCGGGAACGCGCCTCGATGCCAGCGCAGGGCCCGACGTCGCTGAGGACAGCGTTGATGCAGCCCACACTCTCGACGAAACAGCGCTGATGATTATGGTTGGTGGGGATCGAGGGCTCGCTGGCGAGCTCGCGGGGCTATTTTTGGATGATCTCGAGCCGAGGATGACCGAAATCACTGCTGCAGTGACGGAGCACGACGCTGAGCGGTTGCGCGCAGGGGCACACGGCCTTCGCGGGTCCGCGGCTACCATCATGGCGAAACGTGTTGCCGCGGTCGCGGAGCTGCTCGAGACAAAGGGCCAGTCCTTAGCGCTGGATGGAGCGCAACGCACCCTGGAAGATCTGAACGTCGCAGTCGCCAGCCTGCGGCCTCGGTTGGTAGCGCTGGCGGGAGGCGCATAGTGGCAACGGTTCTTGTGGTCGACGACGATCGCGTGGTATCGCACCTGGTGACCAGTCTTCTTCGCGAGAAAGCAAGGTTCTTACCGCGTACGATGCGGTGCAGGGACTGATGCAGGCGAAACGGACGCCGCCCGTCGATGCGATCGTGCTCGACATCAACATGCCTGGCGGATCCGGCGAAGACACGTTGAAGAAGATCAAGATGTCGTCGCACACCTCGAACATTCCCGTCATCATCCTGAGCGGAAGCATCGATAGCAAGGGTCAGGAGCGAGTCCGTTCGCTCGGCGCCGAGGCGGTGCTATCGAAGCCACTCGTGCCAGAGGAGTTGTTCGAAGCATTGGCGAAAGCGCTCTGAGACCAGGCGTGACTTAGATTTCAGCGCTGAGGCTCTGCGTTGAAATCTTCCTCCAATTCCACTCTCCCTCCCGCCGTCCTTCTCCTCAGCGGCGGGCTCGATTCGACCACCGTGCTCGCAGTCGCGCAGCACGAGGGCTTCGCCGTGCTCGCACTCAGCTTCAGTTACGGGCAGCGTCACGCGATGGAGATCGAGTCGGCGAAGAGAATCGCGCGGAAAGCGGGTGTAGCGCAGCACCGTGTCATCGACATCGATCTGACGGTGTTTGGGGGCTCGGCGCTCACCGCGCCAACGCCGGTTCCCAAGGATCGCGATCTCTCTGACCATTCGTTGCACGGAAACGAGATTCCGATCACCTACGTTCCGGCCCGGAATACGATTTTTCTCTCGTACGCCCTCGCTTTCGCGGAGGTCGTCGGCGCGACCAATATCTTCATCGGTGTCAACGTGCTCGACTACAGCGGCTACCCCGATTGCAGGCCTGAGTACATTCGCGCGTTCCAGGATATGGCGAATCTCGCCACTCGCGCTGGTGTCGAGGGCAGCACTCGATTGGCAATCCGCACTCCCCTCATCTCGCTCACCAAGGCCGCGATCATCCGGCTCGGGGCGTCGCTGGGGGTCGACTACTCCGCCACCACGAGCTGCTACGATCCCGCGAAAAACGGCGAGGCGTGCGGGAGGTGCGATGCATGCCGGCTCCGGCTAAAGGGATTCGCCGAGGCCGGACTCACGGACCCGATAGAGTATGCGACGTCCCGCGAGCGACGGGGGCCGGCGGCGGGCAAGGCGGTACGATGACGTACACCGTGAAGGAGATCTTTTATACGCTGCAGGGAGAGGGAGCGCAAAGCGGCAGGGCAGCGGTTTTCTGTCGGTTCTCGGGGTGCAACCTCTGGTCCGGGCGCGAGGAAGACCGTTCACGGGCCGTCTGTCAATTCTGCGACACCGATTTCGTAGGCACCGGACCCGATGGCGGCAGGTTCGCCAGTGCCAACGAGCTTGCAGATGCAATCGACAGGTGCTGGGGAGGAATCGCTGAGCGTGTTCCGGGTCCGGAAAAGAAATACGTGGTGTGCACGGGAGGAGAGCCACTGCTTCAGCTGGACGAAGTGTTGATCGACGCTTTGCACGAGCGCGGTTTCGAGGTAGCTGTCGAGACCAACGGCACTCGGCCGGCCCCTGCGTCCCTCGATTGGATCTGTGTCAGCCCGAAAGCGGGAGCGCCCTTCGTGCAGACTACGGGCAGCGAGCTCAAGCTCGTCTATCCCCAGGAGAACGCTCCGCCCGAGACGTTCGCGCGTCTCGATTTCAAGCACTTCTATCTTCAACCGATGGACGGACCCGACGTCGCGGTCAACACCGAACGGGCGATAGAGTATTGCCTGAGAAATCCCAACTGGCGCCTCAGCATTCAGACGCACAAGCTGGTTGGAATCAGATAGCTCTCAGGGGCGCATGGCCGGACCCAGCGCACTCTTTCGCGGAGTTTTTCGCGTCTTCGATTTGCTCTCGAACAATTCGAGATACTTGATTCCCGAGCCGGTGTTGAAGAGAACGACCTTCTCATCCGGCTTCACGTCGCCGCGCGCCAGCAGCTGACGGACCGCCGGAACGCAGGCTCCGCCCTCCGGAGAGGCGAAGATCCCTTCGCTGCGCGCCATCTCTCTCGCCCCCGCAATCAGCTCTTCGTCGGTGACGGTGACAGCAGTTCCGCCCGATTCGCGGATTGCATCGAGGATCAGAAAATCACCAATGGCTTTCGGAACGCGGAGGCCGGACGCTACCGTCGCAGCGTTCTCGAATTCGTCCGCGAATCGGTCGCCCTTCTGGAATGCCCGCACGATTGGAGCGCACCCGGAAGCCTGGACCGAGATCATCCGCGGCCGTTTCTCACCGATCCAACCGAGCTGCTGCAATTCGTCGAACGCTTTCCACATTCCAACGAGTCCCGTTCCGCCGCCCGTAGGATAGATGATGACGTCCGGGAGGGTCCACGATAATTGTTCTGCGATCTCGTAGCCGAGGGTTTTCTTTCCTTCCACGCGGTACGGCTCCTTGAGCGTGGAAACATCGAACCACCCCTCGCTCTCCTTCAGGCGCGCGACTTCGGCCCCGCAATCAGTGATGAGACCATCGATCAGCCTCACGTTCGCGCCTGTTACCTCGCACTCGATGATGTTCGCGCGCGGGGTGTCGCTCGGCATGATGAGGTACGCGCCGATGCGAGCGTGCGCGCAGTAGGCCGCGAGCGCTCCGGCGGCATTTCCGGCGGACGGCGCAGCCAGCTTCTTCGCGCCAAGCTCTTTCGCCATCGAGACAGCCACCGACATCCCGCGCGCCTTGAAGCTCTGGGTGGGATTGAGGGATTCATCCTTCACATAGAGCTCGCTCAACCCGAGAGATTCGCCGAGCGCCCTGGCATGGATGAGGGGTGTCCAGCCTTCGCCGAGGGTGACGATGTTGTCCTCGCGGCGAACGGGAAGCAGCTCCCGGTAGCGCCAGATGTCGGCCCTCCGCGCGAACAGGGACTGCCGCGTCATGAACTTCGCGATGCGCTTCAGGTCGTAGCGCACCAGCAGCGGCTTGCCACACTCCGTGCATACGTTGTGAAGTCGCCTCGCTTCGTATTCGCGATGGCAGAAGGAGCACTCGAGATTCTTTACGTGCATTCAGAAGCCGTTTTGGAGCGAAGGGAGTGGGCGGGCCGATGCGCGTGCTATAGCTTTACGAAAAGGTACATGAGCCTCCAAACATTCGCCGCAGGACTGCCATCCCGATCAATCGCCTGCTCTCCGGGCTGCGCTCCGTTGGGGCAATTCTCATAGCGATCCTGATACCACTCCTGTTC
>DATCPG010000397.1:0-5157 GCA_036570225.1 Gemmatimonadaceae bacterium
AACGAAACCAGTGCAGCTGACGACTGGCGGGCACGCGCAACGATACAATCCGCGCTGGTCAGCCGATGGCTCACGGATCGCGTTCAGCGACAAGGACGGACGCCTCTATGTGCTGCGCTTGTCTGACAAAGCTTTGAAGGAGATCGCCAAGGACGTGCACGGCAACATGTACGATTACACGTGGTCGCCCTCGGGCAACGATCTCGCGTGGAGCATGAGCGACTCGGACAAGGTCAGCCAGTCTGTGTTCATCTGGACCGCCGCGGACGAGCGGGTGCGCCGCGTTACCGGAGATGTCTTCAACGAGTACAACCCCGATTGGGATCCGGACGGCAACTTCATCTATTTCCTGAGCGACCGCGACTACCAGCCGCAGCTGTCCCAGGTCGAGTTCAACTACGCGACGGCGCGCACGACGGGCATCTTCGCCCTGGCGTTGCGGAAGGATGTAAAAAACCCGTTCCCGATGGAAAACGACGAGGTCGCTGTAGATAGCGCGGCGCGCGGGGCGCCGAAGCCCGCCGCGGCCGCTGCGACGCCGGCTCCCGCGGCTGCTCCTGATACAGGGAAAGACGCCGTAAGACCGGCGCGCGGACCGATTCGAATCGACTTCGACGGAATCGAATCGCGGGCGGTGCGCGTTCCAATCGAAGCCGACAACATCAGCGACGTCATCGCCACCAAGACTCAGTTGATCTACGCCGTGCAAGGCGCTCCGTACTATGGGCGAGACGGCGAGCGGAAGCCGGTCCTCAACACATTTACGTTTGCGGACCGCAAGACCGCGGTGCTGCTCGACAACGCGCCTTCGTACGTGTTTTCGCGCGATCGAAAGAAGGTGATGGTAGATGCGGGGGGATACGCGGTGTACGACGTCGGGGCCAACGCCGCCGCCTCGCGGAAGCCCGTCGCTACCAACGGGCTCGTGGTCGACCGAGTGCCGAAGGAGGAATGGGCGCAGATCTTCGACGAGGTATGGCGCAGGTATCGTGATTTCTTCTACGCGAAGAACATGCACGGATACGATTGGCAGGCGCTCCACGACCAATACAAGCCGCTCGTGCAGTACGTCGCGCACCGCGCGGACCTGAACTACGTGATTCAGGAGATGATCTCCGAGCTCTCGGTTCAACACACGTACATCGTCGGCGGTGACTGGCAAATTCCGCCGCGGACAGCTGTGGCGCTACCCGGCGCGAGCTTCGCCGTCGACTCGGCGAGCGGCCGCTACCGAATCGCGAAGATCTACGCTGGTCAGAACGAAGAGCCCAACTATCGCTCGCCGCTGACCGAGCTGGGCGTCGGTGCCAAAGTGGGTGAGTATGTCCTGGCAATCGATGATGAGGAGCTCCGCGCCACGGACGATCCCTATCGACTGTTGCGCGGAAAGGCCGATCGACCAGTGACGCTAACGCTCTCCGCGACCGCGGATGGCAGGTCGTCGCATCGCGTATCCTATCGGCCGATCACGTCGGAAAATGATCTCGTCTACCTCGACATGGTGCTCGCCAACCAGAAGCGCGTTGCACAACTCACCGGCGGAAAGGTGGGCTACATCCACATTCCTGACATGGGCGCGGCTGGTCTGCGCGAGTTCATCAAGTGGTACTATCCGCAGATCAGGAAGGAAGGGCTTGTCGTCGACGTTCGCGCAAACGGTGGCGGAAACGTCTCGCGCATGCTGATCGAGCGCCTGCGGCGCGAGCTTCTTGGCCTCAACTACTCGCGCAACGACGAGATCCCGAACACCTATCCGGATCAGGTCTTCGTTGGTCCGATGGCCGCCATCCTCGATGAGTACTCCTCATCCGATGGAGACATCTTCCCGTACATGTTCCACCAGGCCAAGCTTGGTCCCCTCGTTGGGAAACGGTCCTGGGGAGGTGTGGTCGGAATCAACGGTGGCGTTCCGCTCATCGACGGCGGATCCATCAATGTCCCCACCTCGGCGCTCGCGAGCGCGGACGGTCAGTGGGTCATCGAGGGTCACGGCGTCGATCCCGACATCGAGGTGGAGAACGACGCGGCTTCAGTACTGGCGGGACGGGACCTTCAGCTCGAGCGCGCTGTGCAGGAAGTGATGCGGCAGATGCCGCAGAAGAGGCACACGCTTCCTCCGCGTCCAGCAGACAAGGTGCGGCCCAGGGTCGGAGATTGAACCGCGCCTCGTAGGCGCGCTAGCTCGAGCTGATGCTGCTCGACTCGCGAGTACCGATGCGCGCGTCGACGGAGAACCTGCCGGCGCCCGTGAAAAAAAGCGCGAGACTCGACACGCAGAGCAGAAACTCGAGCTCATAACCCGAGAATCCTCGCTTGAGTTGGACAAGCAGGATGGCGCCGAGCATGTCGAGCACGAATCCGATCGTGACCAGGCGGGTCAGGAATCCAACCAACAGTGCGATTCCCCCGAAAACTTCGAGCACCGCGATGAGGGGACCCATCACTCCCGGCAGCGGGACGCCCATCTGCGTGAACGCGCCGGTGACTCCAGCGAAGCCAAACACGAACAACTTCTGATAGCCGTGGTTGATGAAGATCGTTGCAACGGCGACCCGAAGAACCGCGAGCCCGGTGCTCAGCTGGCGGGGAGAAGAAGCGCGAAAGAAAGACATCGGTTGTCCAGCCTCCGGATAGCAGTCGTCGAACCCAGTACGAAGTATCACCACCGGGCGTGGTCTCGCCAATGGGCGAGCGCGGCTGCAGTGTATAGCATGCGCATTCATGAAAACATTTGCATCGCCGTGGCGCTCGCTGTGGGATCCCTCTCGGCGCAGGCTCAGAGCAGAGCGCCCATCCTGGCAGTCTTCGCTCACCCGGACGACGAGCGCGTCATCGGCCCGTTGCTGTCGCGTCTCTCGCGGGAGGGAAGAGAGACTCACCTCGTCATAGCCACCGACGGATCCCAGGGCGTTCGCGATTTCGCGCACATTCCGGCCGGCGCAGAGCTCGCCGCCGCACGCACGAAGGAGGCGACCTGTGCCGCCAACCGCCTCGGCGTGCGACAGCTCCACATCCTCGGTCTTCCAGACGGCGGACTCGCATCCTTCGAAGTTCTAGGCAAGCTGCGGTCTGGAGTTGCGGCGATCATAGATTCGCTCAAACCCGCGGCGATCATCACGTTTGGCCCGGAGGGCGGCACTGGCCATCCCGACCACCGTCTGGTGGGCGATGTCGTGACGCAGATCATCGAAAGCGACGCGCGCTATGCGAGTATCGATCTGTTGTACGCTTCGCTGCCGACGGAGCATCTGCGCACCGCGCCGCCCGCGCAGCCTACGGTGCATGGAATGGCGGAAGCGCTGCTGACCGTGCGCGTGCCGTTCAAGGAGCGGGACCTGTTGGCGGCGCGCGAGGAGTTCGCGTGTCATCGCAGTCAGTATGCGCCCGCCGAGATGAATGCGGTGAACGCGTATCTCGCGCACGCGTGGAACGGCTATGTGTGGATGCGTCCGTGGAATGGGACGCTGCACGATCCAACGCTCTTCAAATAGCGAGACAGCCTGAACGTCAGTTCTCTCAACGCATAACGAACAACACACTTGGATCCACTGGATACCGCCCGAAGTGCCGGCCATAGATCGCGAGGCCGCCCGGGAGCGCATCGCCGACCTCCAGCCGCACGATCAACGTTCCGGTCCGCGCGCCTGTCGCCAGCGCCGACGCCGGGATTGGAACACGCAACAGCTGCCCATACGAACCGGCCTCGCGCAGCTTTCCGTCGCGCTTCTGCGAGAACCAGCTGAGGATGCCACGGTGATCGGCCGGGTCGTCTGCGAGATCGTAACGGCCAGCAACTTCACCGTTCACCCGGACCGTCACAGCGCTCGGATACTTTCGCTCGTCTGTCATCGGGTAGGAGTTCGGATTCCTGCTCGGATCCTGACTTCCGCCGCCGCGCATGAAATCTCCCCCGACGCTATCGCCCGCCTCCCGATCCTTGCCGAACAGCTGCTTCGCCGAAGCCTCCACGAGGAATGTTGCCTTATCCACGGCGCTCGACGCGAGACCTGTGGGCCACGGGATCTTGTACTCGAGGTATCCAGCACCGGCGCCGTTCACCTTGAGACCATCCATTGCCGTCCACGTTTTGCGCGACCATTTCGCGTCGCTGTGCGCGGCGGGATCCACTCGCACGAGCAGCGCGCGGCGGCCGTCGATCGTTTTCACATCACGAGGCGGATCGGTGTCGACGACGAACGTCGTGAAATTTCTGGCGACCACCGCACCCGCGGCGTCTTCGAGCCGCACCGCGAGGACTGCCACCGCGCTCTCGTTGGGCATCGTCACTGACAATGCTGGCAACGCCTCCGACATCCACGGGTGGTATTTCACTTTCTTTGTGCGGCTGCTCCAGGTCTTACGTTCGCCGAGCGCATTCCATCCATAGAGCTCGGTTCGCAGCACGAGTGAATCACCGTATGAACGATTGCCGGTGAGGAACGACGCCCAGAGCGGCACGCTCACGTTCTCGCCGGGCCTCGACGCGCGGGCCATCTCGTCGCCGACGGCGATGTAGAGTGGCGCGTGGAAATCGCGCAGCGACATCCCCGGGATGAATTCTCCGAGCCCGGTCTCCTTGTTGGTGCGGTCGAAGCGCCAGTAGCCGTTCCACTCGTTGATCACGTCGTGGTGCTCGGTGTAGAGCCAGCCGGCGAGCTTCGGGTTGCGTCGAAATTCGTTTATCGCGAGGTGGTAGTCCCAGCTCCAGTCGACGTCGCCGGTGCTGCCATCGTATCCCCAGACGTTGCCGAACTCGGAGTTGATCATCGGCTGCCTACCCTGCCGATAGCCCGGCTCGAAATGAAATTGTGAGTCAGGGAAAGTGCTGTCACTGATGACGCGCATGTAGTCGCGCCAGCGCCAGCCGGGCAGATACTCGTGCCACGAGTTGATGTCGGTTACGGTGTGACCGCGACCGCAGCAGATGGAATTGTCTTCGACGAGTCTCGTAGAGTCGAGGGATTTGGCGAGGCGTTCCACGGCGGCAACCTTCTGCTGTGTTGCCGGCAGGTATTCGTCGTGGTTGCCGACCTTCGTCGTCAGTCCCCACGTCTCGTTGAACATCACCCAGGCAAAAACGGCGGGATGGTTGTAGTCGCGCTCGATCATCCCGCGCATCGCCGTCTCGTGCTCATGAAATGCGGCCGAGTCGGGCCG
>DATCPG010000398.1:0-22064 GCA_036570225.1 Gemmatimonadaceae bacterium
ACCTTGGTCTCTGTCATCTCCACGACGGCGGGAATCGCCAGCCTCTTCGCAAAAATCAGCTTGTCGTCGCCGACCTTGTAGTACTCCGGAATCTTCCCCACCAGCTGATACCCGGTGCGCTCGTAGAACTGGATCGTCCCACCGTACGTCTCCTGCGACGACGTCTCGATCAGCAGCAGCTTCCCACCGCGCCGCGCAATCTCCTCCTCGGTGAACTTCATCAACCTTTTTCCCACTCCACCGCGGTGCTTCGACTTGTCCACTGCGATCCAGTACAGGTCATAGGTCGCGTCGGTCAGCGGCGTCGGCCCGAATGTTACGTAGCCCAGAACTTCCTTCGGCTCTTCACCCTGCGACTCGAGGACGTACGTGAGATATCCGCTGTGCTCGCCGAGATCGAGCCACTCGTCGATCAGCTCCAGCGCCGTCGCGACCTCCTCCGGCGTGAAATTTCCCGCGTTCTCCAGGATCCTGAAGACGCCGCCGCGGTCGGCCGCGACCATTGGCCTAATGCTCGAGCTGGGAGACATCTAGATGTGTATCGATCTGCCGAGGACGCCGAGCGCGGCTTCCTTCACTGCTTCGGTAAGGGTCGGATGCGAGTGCACGGTGATCGCGATATCCTCCGACGATCCGCGGAACTCGAACGCCAGCACCGCCTCCTGGATCATCTCCGAGACGTTCGCGCCAATCATGTGACACCCGAGCAATTCGTCGGTCTCCGCATCGGCGATGAACTTGATGAAGCCGCCGGTCTCGCCCGACGTGCGCGCGCGCGCGTTGGCACTAAAAGGAAACTTGCCGGTTTTGTACTTCCGCCCACTCTCCTTCACTTCGTGCTCCGCCAAACCTACCGTCGCGATCTCCGGCCAGGTGTACACCACCGACGGCATCGACTTGTAGTCCATGTGCACCTTGTGACCCGCGATCACTTCCGCGGCAACCACGCCTTCTTCCTCGGCCTTGTGCGCGAGCAGCTTGCCGCCAACCGCGTCACCGATTGCGTACACGTTCGGAAGATTGGTGCGCAGCTGCGCGTCGACGGCGATCTCTCCACGCTTCCCCAGCTTGAGACCCAGCGCCGCGACATCGATCCCGGTGAGCGATGACTTTCGCCCCACCGAGACGAGCACGTAATCGGCGTCGAGTGTTTCCTTGTTCCCATCCTTCTCCACATCGACGAGAACACGATTCGCCTCGAGCTTCGCACCCGTAACCTTGGTGCCGACGCGGATGTCGAGTCCCTGTTTCCCAAAAAGCTTGTCCGCTTCCTTGATGATCTCTTCGTCGTTGCCGGGAAGAATCGTCGGCATCAGCTCCACTACCGTCACCTTCGCGCCGAGCCGGCGCCAAACCGAGCCGAGCTCCAACCCGATTACTCCGCCGCCGATCACGAGCAGATGCTTCGGCACGTCGGGAATCATCAGTGCACCGATGTTCGAGAGCACCCTCTTCTCATCGAACTTGAGGAACGGCAGCTCCACTGGAACGGATCCGGTCGCAATGATCACGTTCTTTGCGCGATAGGACTCGGACTTCCCCTCGGCACCGGCGACATCCACCACGTTGCCGGATTTCAACGTGCCACGGCCCTTCGCCCAGGTGATCTTGTTTTTCCTGAACAGGAACTCGATCCCCTTGGTGTTCTGGCCGACGACGCTTTCCTTCCGCTTCATCATCGTCGCCAGATCCAGTCTCACCTCGCCGATCGTCACACCGTGCGCGGCCGCATGCAGTCGCGCGAACTCGTAGTGCTCCGACGATGTGAGCAGCGCCTTTGATGGAATGCATCCGACGTTGACGCACGTTCCGCCGAGCGTCTTGTCCATCTCGATGCAAACAGTGTTCAGGCCCAGCTGGGCGGCGCGTATTGCTGCTACATATCCACCGGGTCCGCCGCCGATGATCGCTACATCGCAGTCGACCATCTATTCGATAAGCATCGCGGCCGGATCTTCAATGAGCTCCTTCACGCGTACGAGGAATTGCACAGCCTGCTGGCCTTCGACAATTCGGTGATCATAGGAGAGCGCGATGTACATCATCGGGCGGATGACGACCTGACCATTGATTGCAACCGGCCGGTCCTGCGTCTTGTGGAGGCCGAGTATGCCGACCTGCGGGTAGTTGATGATCGGCGTCGAGACGAGCGAGCCGAAGACTCCGCCGTTGGTGATCGTAAAGGTGCCCCCGGTCAGATCGTCCATCGTCAGCTTCCCCTCACGCGCGCGCTTGGCGACTTCGCCAATCTCGCGACTCACATCGAGCATTCCTTTGCGATCGGCGTCCTTAATGTTCGGAACCACCAGCCCCTGCTCGGACGCGACGGCAATTCCCATGTTGACGTAATGCTTGTAGATGATGCTGTCGGCATCCACCTGCGCATTGATGGTCGGGAACTGCTTGAGCGCCTGGACCACAGCCCGCACGAAGAACGGCATGAACGTCAGCTTGACGCCGTGCTCCTTCTCGATCTTCTCCTTGTACTTCTCGCGCAGCGCGTTGAGCGCGGACATGTCGACTTCGTTGAACGTCGTCAGGTGCGCGGTCGCATGCTGCGATTGCAGAAGATTCTCGGCGATGCGCTTCCGGCGCGTAGACATCTTCTCGCGCGTCTCACGCTCACTAGGCGCCGCTCCATTTCCTCCGCGCGGCGGCGCGCTCGACGCCGCAGCCTGGGGACGTGGAGCAGGAGCGCGCTCAGTAGCGGGCGCCGCCGCCAACACATCGGGCTTGGACACGACGCCACCTCGACCCGTTCCGGCTACGGCGGCGATGTCGATATCGCGCTGCTCGGCGATGCGGCGGGCAGCGGGGGAGGATTTGGGTGAGGAGGGAAGCGGGGCGGGGAAACCGGCAGGCGGGGGCGCTTGAGGACGGGGAGTAGCCGGTTTCGCCGCGGCCGGAGACGCGCTTTGACTCGCACTCGCGCCCGCGGCAGCCGGCACTGCGCTCTCATCGATTTCGCCAAGCACGTCGTCGACGTGGACGACGTCACCTTCTTTCTTTGCCTGCTTTGCCAGGACGCCTGCCTTCAGCGCCGGTACTTCTACCGTAATCTTGTCGGTATCCAGCTCGACAACCGTATCGCCGGAGGCGACGGCGTCGCCCTCCTTCTTGAGCCACCGCGAGACGGTGGCTTCGACGATCGATTCTCCGAGCGGGGGGACCTTTATGGAAAGCATTCAGACTGATCCGGAGCGGATAGAAAACAAAGTCGATATCTTCGTAAAACGCGTGCGCTGTCCGTGATGCGCGGAGAACTTCTATGATAGGCGTAGCTTGCGACTGAATATAACGCTCCCATAATCGCGTGCGAGGACTGACAATCTCGGCGCACGGCGGACTCGACCAGCTCGAGTACCGGACCGACCTGCCAAAGCCTGAACCCAGACGCGGCGAGATCCGCATCCGCGTCAAAGCCGCTGCCCTCAACCATCTGGACCTGTTCGTCCTCGCGGGGATGCCCGGCGTGAAGATCGTTCCGCCCTGGATCCTCGGCGCGGATGCGACCGGCATCATCGACGCCATAGGCGACCTGAGCGGCATCTCCGACAACCAGCTCAAGGTCGGCGACAGCGTCGTCGTCAATCCCGGCCTGAGCGATCACACCTGCGAGTTCTGCCAGATCGGTGAGCATTCGCTCTGCATCAAATTCGGATTGCTCGGCGAGCACGCGCCCGGAACGCTGGCGGAGTATATCGTCGTACCCGCCCGCAACGCGCGAAACATCCCAAGGGACAAGCCTGTCGAGCAGGCAGCGGCGTTCACGCTCTCGACTCTCACGGCGTGGCGGATGGTCGTCACCCGCGCGCGCGTGAAGAGAACCGACAACGTCCTCATCTGGGGAATCGGCGGCGGCGTTGCACTCGCCGCACTGGATATCGTTCGCCACATCGGCGCGACGGTCTGGGTAACGTCGCACAGCGACGAAAAGCTCACGCTCGCCCGCGGGCTGGGCGCGGAGAACGTGATCAACTACACCACGACCGACGTCGGCAAGGAAATCAGGACGCGCACGAACAAGCGAGGAGTCGACGTCGTGTTCGACACCGTCGGAGAAGCGACCTGGGCGCAGTCACTCGGCGCGCTCGCGAAAGGAGGCCGGCTGGTGACGTGCGGCGCGACGTCGGGGCCCATGGTGCAGATGGATGTCCGCCGCCTGTTCTGGAATCAGTGGGACATCATGGGATCGACGATGGGGAACGACGCGGAATTCGACGCGATCACCAATGAGTATCGGGCGGGACACTTCACCCCGCTCGTAGATTCGGTGTTCGACATCTCGCAGGGACGCCAGGCATTCGAGCGGCTTCAAAGCGGGCAGCAGTTCGGAAAAATCGTGGTGCGAATTCCAGAATGACGCCGGACGACGCTCCCACAGAATCCGAGCTGCCGCCCAACCAGGCTCAGTACGCGCCGAGCGAGCTGCAGGGAATCCGCAACGAATTCACATCCGGCAAGATGCCGAAGTGCCCACGGTGCAAAGTCTCAATGACGCGGCGCGAGATCGGGGGCGGATCCTTCGGCCTGGGGTATGCGAGGCAGCGGGACTGGCTCATTTGCCCGAAGTGCCGCCGCAGCGCGATTTTTGATATCCAGCGTGGCACCCGCACCTGATCTTCAACCAACCCAAATGAATCTTATCAGACGCGCCGTAATAATCGGGGCCTTGTTATCGTTTCCCGTCTCGCGCATCGCCGCGCAAATCGTCGAACGGCCTGTTCCGTTCGACAGCGCGGGGCTCGTAACTGTGATGACGCCATTTCTGGCGGAGAAAGCGGCATTGCGTCCACCGTGGTGGCCGGTGTCCGGGGATTTCACGGATGCGCGTCTCTTTACCGCGAACGACTCGACTTATGTCCTCGCTGTAACGCGAAGAACCGGTGTCGTCGAGCGCTACACGCTCAGTGGCACAGACCGCGACGCGATTCGCGCGGTTGTATCGCGTCTGCCCCGCGGCGTCATCGTGGCGCGCAACGATGCCCGCAATGCCTTCGTCAAGAATCAAGCGATACTCGGATTGCTCGTGTACGGGCCCACGTTCGCCGGTTCGATTGCCAATAACCCCGCGGGGGTCACAGCGGGATACCTCGTCGTCGCCGGCGGTACGTTCTTCGCAGCCTCGGAGATAGCGCGCAGGACCTCCATCTCGCGCGCGCAGAGCGACCTCGCGTTCAACATGGGTCACAACGGCGCGCTCGCGGGTTGGGGGGCGATGTACGCAATAGGCGCCGAAAATCGCGCCCAGTCCGCTGGCGCATTTGTGGGAGGACTGGCTGGGGCTTCTCTGGGAGTGGGCATCGGCCGCGACATGACAGAAGCGGATGCGGTCGGAGCCGCGTTTGGCTCCGATATCGGCGCGCTGATCGGATGGGGCACGGCGGAGGCGATCAGAGGGAAGGAGACGTGCACCCCGAACCCTGACCCCACCATCGCGCCGAAATGTTCGCGAAGTCTGTCGAACAAGTCCGAGGTGTTGCTGGTCCTGGCTTCGGGAATAATCGGCTATCCAATGGGTGTCCTGTATCCGCGCAACGCGCACTACAACGTCACACCGGGAGACATTCAGACGTTGTGGGGCACGACAATGCTCGGAATGGCCATGTCGGGAACATTGTTTATTGGTCGCGGCAGCAGTGGCCGCGCGGTGGCCGCGTCGTTTACCGCAGGTGGCGTTGCCGGCATCATCGCCGGAGACCGGTTCCTGGTCCAGCGTTACGATCATAGCCGGACGGACGGGGGTCGCGTCGTCCTGGGTACCGTCGCGGGTGGTCTGGTAGGAGCGGGAATTGCCACTCTGACCAATACCAACGATCCGAATCCGCATCTGGTGCTGGGATTGGCATCCGCTGGGGGACTCCTCGGGATCATCGCCACAGAGCGCTATGTGGAGGCGGCACCCGACGCCGGACAGCCGCGAATTCGTGTAACTTTCAATCCGGCGGGCATGTTAGGGTTGGCGACCCGCGCCCCAGGGAATCACTCCCTACTCAATGTGAGGTTCTAGTGGACACCACGACGACACTCACCTTCGGCGAAAGGCTTCAGGGAAGCTTCGAGCAGCTCTATCGGTATGTCCCCGCGCTGTTTGGCGCGCTGGTCATTCTCTTTGCCGGTTATCTGCTGGCGAGACTGCTCGAGAAGGGCACCGACCGATTGATGCGTCGCATCCACCTGACTCAGATGCTCGAGAAAGGTGGCGTGATGCAGGCGGTCGAAAGATCCGGTACACGCGTGAACCCGGCCCGCGTTGCCGCGAGTCTCGTCTTCTGGTTCGTGATGTTCACGGTGATGCTCGTCGCCGCCAACGCGCTCGGTCTGCAATCGCTGGCGAACGTTTTCTCCGAGCTCGTGAGCTACATCCCGAGCGTCATCGCCGCGATTGTCATCATGATCGTCGGCATCGTCCTCGGCAGTTTCGTCGGCGGACTGATCATGGCGTCCGCGGGCGGACTGCACGGCGGACCGACACTCGCGCGAGTCGGGAAGGGCGGCGTCGTCGTGCTCGCCGTCTTCATGGCGCTCCAGGAGCTCGGCGTCGCGACGGAGATCGTGACGACGGCGTTCGCAATCCTGTTCGGCGCCGTCGCTCTGGCGCTGTCGCTGTCCTTTGGGTTGGGGAATCGTGAGCTCGCCGGTGAAATCACGCGCAACTGGTACCGGCGCTACAGGGAAGAGCGCGACAACATCGAGCGAGACAATCGCGAGCTCGACAAAGTCGAAGGAATGAGCACCAACGAGGAGTACGTGAGACCGATCTTCGGTCCCGGCCTCCGGAATACTGGTCCGCACGACGTAGTTCGCCCGCCAGAGTGAGCTCCTCCGCCGCAACGTTGCCAGAAGCAGAGGCGACGCCCGCGACAAAAGAGCTGGTGAGAGCGTTGTCGCTTCGCGACGCGATGGCTCTCGTACTCACAGTCATCGGGACCGGCGTTTTTCTCAAGACAGCGCCGATGGCGCAGCTGGTGGGGAGTCCCTCCAAAGTCCTTCTCGTGTGGATCGCTGCCGGTCTTTTATCCCTCGCCGGCGCGCTCACCTACGCCGAGCTGGGCGCGATGATTCCGGAAGCGGGTGGCGACTACGTTTTTCTACGCGAAGCGTACGGCGGACTGCCCGCGTTCCTTTTTGGCTGGACGAATCTGTTCGTGATTGCTACGGGGGGCATAGCGGCGGTGGCGACGATTCTCGCCTCGTTTCTCTCGGCGTTTCTTCCGCTCGACGCGGTGTGGGCCACGCGAGATTTCCACTTGCTGGGGCAGGTAGTCCACTGGCGACTGGGAATCCAACAGCTCGTCGCAGTGGCGGTGATCATCCTCTTTTCCGCGATCAACGCGCGCGGCGTGGCGGCCGGTGCGCGCGTGCAGTGGATAGCCACGCTCGCCAAGCTGGGCGGAATCGCCATCATTGTGGTCGGCGTGTTTCTGTTCTCACATACCGGCTCGTGGAAGCAGCTCCACGCACCGGTGCCGACCGGAGTCACAGGCGGCGGACTCAGCGCGTTCGGTGCCGCGATGTTGGCCGCTCTCTGGGCTTACCAGGGTTGGGCGAATGTCGCGATGGTTGCCGGCGAGATAGAGAAGCCCGAGCGAAACATTCCGCGCGCGCTGATCTATGGAATGGCGATCGTGATCGGCGTCTATCTCGTGACGAATCTCGCGTACTTCTACGCGCTGCCCTTCAGCGAAATCGTGAGCTCGAATTCGACGGCGTATCGGGATGCGCTGCCCGTAGCCGCCAAAGCGGCGCAAACCTTCTCCGCTTACGGCGCCAAGCTCGTCTCGGTCGCGTTCATCATCGCCGTCATCGGCACGCTCAACGGAATCATTCTGATGAACGCGCGGGTTCCGTTCGCGATGGCTCGTGACGGCCTCTTCTTTCGCAAGCTCGGCGATCTCAGTGCGACGACCAACGTTCCGGTCACTGCTATCTGGGTACAGGCGATCTGGGCGTCGATGATCGCGCTGTCCGGGACATTCGATCAGATCACGACGTCGGTGATATTTGCCCTGTGGATCTTCTTCGGCCTCGTAGCTTCATCGCTGTTCGTGTTGCGGCGGAAGCTGCCGGCGGCGCCGAGGAGGTACCGCACACCGGGATATCCGGTGGTGCCGATTCTGTTTGTTCTCGTAGCGGTGTGGCTGGTGATCAATAGTCTGAGTGCCTACCCGGTCGAATCGGTTGCCGGACTCTTTCTCATCGCGCTCGGGTTGCCGTTTTTCTTTTTCTTTCGGAGAACCGGGTGGCTTACCAGAGCGAGAATGAAGGAAAGGCCAGGTTCCAACTGAACTGAACACGGTAGGAGGTGTCAGTGGCGTAGGTGCCAGGCACGAGGTACACCACGCCCAGACTTTACGATTGGCGCTCTGATCGCACTCAGGTGCCAGGCACCTGGTGGCGTTCTGAAACCTGCTTCCGCTGTCACGCCAGTAGTAAAGTCTCGACGTAGGCACCCAGTACCAGGCGCCTGTGCATCTCTGACACCTCCTACCGTGTTCAGTTCAGTTGGCACCTGACACCGTGTAAAAGAATTCCTTGACAACCCGTCAGGCGCCTGACATTCTTGCGCCCATGCCTTCCGCTCTCCGCGCCTCTTTCTCCAATAATTCGGGAAATAATCGCCCGCTCCCACAGAACCTGTGGGACGCGATCGAACGTTTTGGGTAGAGTCGCCAAAGGCTGACACAGCTCTTTCAATACCCTCGCGCTTCGATCGACGAACGCGGGGGTTTTTGTTTTCCGCACACCAATCTCACCCGTAGTACTGGAGGAGAACTGTGACGAGGACCAACACGACATGATCCCGACTCCCATCAATCAGGCGGATACCGCGTGGATGCTGGTTGCCACCGCAATGGTGCTGCTAATGACACCGGCGCTCGGATTCTTCTACGGCGGACTCGTCAGAGCCAAGAACGCGCTCAATACCATGATGATGAGCTACGTCGCGCTCGGCTTCGTCGGGATCGCGTGGGCCTTCATCGGTTACACGCTCGCGTTTTCGACGGGCTCGAATTGGCTTGGCGGATTGGACAACGCTTTCTTCAACAACGTGAACCTCGACGCGAAGGGGACTATCCCCCACGTCCTGTTCGCGGGCTATCAGGCAACATTCTGCATAATCACGGCGGCGCTCATCTCGGGCGCGATCGTCGAGCGCATGCGGTTCGGTCCTTACGTCGCGTTCATCACGCTCTGGTCGATCGTCGTCTACGCGCCGATCGCGCACTGGGTGTGGGGCGGGGGCTGGCTCAGCAAACTCGGCGCCCTCGATTTCGCCGGCGGCACCGTCGTTCACATCAATGCCGCCGCGGCAGCGCTCGTGGTCGCGGTCGTGCTTGGCGCGCGTAAGGACTACGCCCGGCAGGCGATCATTCCGCAGAACGTGCCGTTCACTCTGCTCGGTGCCGGTCTGCTCTGGTTCGGATGGTTCGGCTTCAACGGCGGGAGCGCGCTTGCGGCAAATGCGTCAGCCGCGCTCGCGTTCACCAACACCATGCTCGCGCCGATGGGGACACTCGTCGTGTGGAGTCTCCTCGACATCACGCGCACGAAGAAAACGACGGCAGTCGGTGCGGCCACCGCGATCGTGGTGGGATTGGTCGCGATCACTCCCGCGGCCGGTTTTGTGAGTCCGGTATCCGGAATCGTGCTCGGCGCAATCGCCGCCGTTCCAAGCTATTTCGCCATTCTGTGGAGAGCCGGTACCAGGCTCGATGATTCTCTGGACGTCATTGCGGCGCACGGAGTCGGCGGAACGGTCGGAGCATTGCTGACCGGGATACTCGCACAAAAAGTCTGGAACGGGACAGCTGACGGCGCACTCTTCGGCAATCCCAAACAGCTCGGCATCCAGGCCGTGGCAGTAATCGCCACAATTATCTACAGCGTTGTCGGAACGTTCGTTATCCTCAAGGTGATAGCGCTGGTCGCGCCGTTACGCGCGAGCCAGAAAGAGGAAGGAGTTGGGATGGACGTCAGTCAACACGGGGAAGAGGCGTACAGCAGAGGCGAAGGGGCGATTCTCGTTCATGCAGACAGGGGCTGATATATGAAACTCGTCGTAGCAATCATTCGACCGGAAAAACTCAACGAAGTCCTCGAGGCGTTGTACCGCGCCGAGGTGCGGGGTCTCACGATCAGCAGGGTGCGGGGACATGGCGGAGAGACCGAAGCGGTCGAGACTTACCGCGGGATGACGGTCAAAGTCGAGCTCCACGACAAGGTGCGGCTCGAGATCGGTGTCTCGGATTCCTTCGTCCAGCCGACAGTCAAAGCGATTCTCGCGGCGGCTGCCACCGGTGAGGTAGGCGACGGCAAGGTTTTCGTCCTGCCGGTCGAGAAAGTCTATCGCATCCGCACTGGAGAAGAGGATCGTTCGGCTGTGACGCCGGTAGTCGGCGCAGAAAGCGACTTCTAGCGGGAGAGCACGCGGAAGGTGCAGAGGCTGTGTGGCGCCACGTTTCGCAGGGTAATCGCGGCGCCGCCGGCCGAAACACCGGCGACAAAACAGGCGCTCGACGGGTCGTTATAGAGCGGCTCCAGTTGGTATTGTCCCCCACGCGGAGCCGGCTCGAACATAATGAGGACGCGATCGATCAACCGGTCGCCAAAATTCAGCACGACCATGATTGTCTCCTCGGGAGAGCGCCGCACGATCGCGGCGACCGCTGGATTCATTGCCGCCCCTTGCTGAAGATCGCCATCGCTAAGCGCGGAGTGCTGGTTTCGCAGATGAATCAACCTGCGATAGTGGTTGAGCAATGAGCCCGATTTGCGATCCTGCGCGGCCACATTTTTCGAAGCCCATTCCGGTTGCGGCGCTTCCCACGGAGTGCCGGTCGTGAAACCGGCTCCGGCCGCGTTGCTCCACTGCATCGGAGTCCGTATCTGCTCGTCGGGCTTGGATCCATTCATCCCGATCTCTTCGCCGTAATAAACGAAGGCGACACCCGGCAGCATCAGCATCGCGCTCGCTGCGACCCGCGCCTTCGCCCAGTCGGAGAGAACGGTCATCGTCCGAGGCTGGTCGTGGTTGGTGAGAAACGGGGACCACCGCCCGGCCGGAAGCTTCGCGTTCGTCCGCAGCAGCGACTCGAGGTACGGAGTCGCGTCCCCAGTGCGTGCCGCCTCGACCGTTGCGGCCGCGACGTCAAAGGCGAAGTAGGAGTCGAGCTGGTCCGGATAATACGACGCGAGAATGTCCACCGAGCCGTCGCCCATCTCACCGACGGTGAACGAACCCGGCGCCTCGCGCCGAATCGCGTCGCCTAGTACGTGCAGAATCTGGTGCGTGCCCCGCGTGTGCTTTAGCTGATTTCCCTCTTCGACCAGGTACGGGATCGCGTCGAAGCGAAAGCCATCGACTCCCATCTCCTTCAGCCAGTACGCGGTCACTTTTTCCATCTCCTGCACGACAGCCGGAGTTTCATAGTTGAGATCCGGCATTCCCTGCCAGAAAACTCCGTAATAGTACTCGTCGCGAACCGGCGATTTGTGCCACGCCACCTGACCCCACGGGCCCGGCTGACCCGGATTCACGGATGACCACCGGTACCACGAGCGATACGGACTCGACGGATCCCTGAGCGCCGATTGAAACCAGGGGTTCTCGCTCGACGAGTGGTTTGGAACGAAGTCGACGATGACGCTGATGCCACGCCTGTGAGCGGCTTTCACCAGCTCGCGAAAATCCTCGTCGGTGCCATAGCGCGGATCCACATGGTAGTAGTCGGTGACATCGTAGCCATGGTACGACACCGATTTGGCGATCGGCATCAGCCATATACAGTTGGCGCCGAGGTCGCGTGTGCTCTGTGGATTTCCGTCGTTGATGTAGTCGAGATGGGATATCAGGCCGCGCAGATCGCCGACGCCATCTCCATCGGCATCGGCAAAGGAGCGGACAAACACTTCGTAGCAGACTCCGGTGTGCGCTTCGCGCGTCGCGAACGCCGATAAATCGCCCATTCGCGGCTGTCGCGCACATGACAGCGCGGCAACGGTTGACGCCCAGACAGACCAGCGAATTATTGAGCGCACAATGGTCGTTAAGAAAGGACGAGTGGGCTGGCGAGCATCACCCGTCTAGTATTACTCTCTCCGCAGGTCGCAGGGTGCCGAAACGCACCCTTGTGCTTGCCAGCTTTGAGAATCTCAGTTCCGCGAGGAATTTCGCTCTTGCGCTCATCTTTTGCACTGCTCGCTGTCACAGCTTTCGGCGCTGCATGTGCCTCGCAACCGAAGTCCATTGTCACGCCGCCGCGCGTTGTTCACGATACGGTGACCGTTCGCGACGCCGATCAGGACAAGCGGATTGCCCGTCTGGAGCTCCAGGTGTTGGCCCGGGACGCCCAGATCGAGGATCTTCAGGCGAAGCTCGACGATACCCGGGCTGAAGTTGTGCGCGCCATGGCGAAGCTGCAGTCGGGAGCGAATCGTGCGCAGGCGGCGTCGGCCATGGCTGAGGCGGAAGTCGCCCTTCAGACCATGAAATCCGGCTCGCAGAGTGATCCCCCAGAAGTCGCGGAGATTGCGCGGTTCGTGCGCTCGGCGGCGACCGAATTCGACAAGGCGAACTATGGCGGCGCGCTCTATCTCGCGAACCAGGCCAAGACTCTGGCCACTGCATACCGTGGACGCCTTGCCGTTGCGGGTCGCGAGTCCCCGCGGCCGGGCGAGACGCCTTTCGCGGTGCCACTCAAGCTGGTGACCACCACTCGCGGAAATGTTCGCGGAGGCCCGGGCACCGGATTTCCGATTGTGTTCGCCGCAGATTCGGGTACGACGCTGACCGGCTATTCCTACGCCGACGAGTGGATCCGAATCAGTGATGATACCGGGCGCGGCGGGTGGATCTTCCGCACGCTCGTTTCCCGCCCCTGATCAGCTTCCGGTTTTTGCGAGCTTGCGGGCGCGGATAGAACGATCGCGCCCTTCTCGTTTCGCCTGGTAGAGCGCCTCGTCAGCGATTGATATCAATCCCTCGGCGCTATCGGCATCTTCGGGGAACGTAGCGACGCCGATGCTGAGCGTCATCTTGCGGCCCATGAATTTCTTGGCGGCAACGCGGGCGCGAATGTGCTCGGCGAGCTCGAGTGCATCGGTTGGACCCGTGTCGGGCATCATGACCACGAACTCTTCTCCGCCGTAGCGTGCCACGCAATCCACCGGACGCGCAGCTTCGCGCATGATCTCGGAGATCGCCTTGAGGACCTCGTCGCCAGCGGGGTGGCCGAAGGCGTCGTTGTACTGCTTGAAGTGATCGACGTCGCCGACGAGAACCGAGAAGCTTCTGCGCTCACGCTTGCACCGGGCCTCTTCGTGGTCGAGGCGCTGCATCAGCTCGCGGTGGTTGTCGAGACCAGTCAGGCTGTCCGTGGTCGAAAGCTGCTCCAGCTCCTCGTTCTTTTTTCGGAGCGTCTCATGGATCAGATCGAGCTCGCGCCGTCCTTCGCGCAGACGCGACACCATGTGATTGAAGACATCCGTGAGATATCCGACTTCACCGCCACCCGGGGCTTCGGGCAAGTCTACCGCGAGGTCTCCGGCTGCTACTTCACCGGCTGCCTTGGTGAGGAGGTCGAGAGGACGGGCGATGAGGAGTCCCAGACGATATCCGGCTACCGTTACGAGGAGGAGAAGAAGAGCAATGACGATCAGCGAAACGTCGCGAAAATGCCGGACCTGCCTGTAGGCAGACTCTGCCGATAGCTCGGATATGGTCGCCCATTTGACCTGTGGAACGTACTCGAGAGTTCCGATGACGTTCCGGCCACCGAAGCTGGTGTAGCTGAACGGCGCCCGCGCGCTGGTCAGCAGCCTCTTCATGGTGGGCGGGGCCATCTTGGTCCTGACGAGCACCGGCGTCGTTCCCTCCGAGCTCGCGATCGGATAACCCTTGCTGTTGACCAGGAAAATCGCCGCTGTGCTGTCGCGGGCGAATGCGTGGAGCAGGACCCTGACCGGCGCCAGATTCAGCTCCGCGGCGAACGCTCCTATCATTCGGCCATCTGCACGTTGGGCAGGAACGGCCACCACAAGCTTTGCCCTTCCGGATACGGAATCCCAGTAGGCTTCGCCGACAATCTGAGTTTCTGAGTGAAGCGTTCCCTGCCAATCGTTGGGAAGCCGGATCTGGCCGATTTCACCGCTGCTCGCCACAACCTTTCCATTGAGGTCCACGACCATGAGCTGCTCGAAATCGGTAAACCTCTCGTGGAGCGACAGGAGGTAGTCGTGGAGCCTTCCCTCCGCCTGTGCCGTCGCGGCCGCGGACGCTCGAGGCCCGCTCGCGGGATGATCTAGGGTGTTCGCGACTTCATCGGAGCCGGCGAACACGCGCAGATCGTACAGTCGCTCCTTGAGCCAGACTCCCGTTGCGCGGGCGCTTTGCGCGCTCTCCGAGAGGAGATCTTCAGTGATCTTCTTCTCGAGTGCGCGCCGATTCTGGTTGTAGGAGATGCCCAGCATCACACCCGACGGGAGGAGCGCCGCGACAACGGCGAACGCCACAATCCTGCTCCGAATGCTCTCGAAGCGGGGGAAGGGAAGGTATTTCGCGCGCGCGCGCGGCGTGGCCGCGTTTACGGCTGGCTCGGGCCTGATTGGCGTGACACCGTCAAGGGACGTGGGCATCACGTAAAAGACGATTGACCTCCCGTTGAGCTACCAGGGAAATCGGTCCGGGCAAAAAAGTCGAATGGCCCATAAATGTTTAATCCGGAAGAAACAGTTGGCGGCGCGACCGTCACATTTATTTGGCCATTTGGCCCGTCCCCCGTAGCTCAGCAGTAGATCGGTTCTAAGTCTTTATTTTACAAAGAGTTAGATCGTCACTTGGTGGTTGATTTTCCGCACCATCAGCAGTACATTGACTGCTACCTCGAACGGAAGGTCTTTTTGCCTTCCCGCCCTCGCCTCCGAAACAGCAGCACCCACTCCATTTAATGACGGCTCCGAACAACAGAGAGCGCATCCTTCCGCGCCTCATTCACGAAGAAATCAAAGAATCGTTCATCAATTACTCGATGAGCGTCATCGTCTCTCGTGCACTGCCCGACGTGCGCGATGGACTCAAGCCAGTGCACCGACGCGTACTCTACGCGATGAACGAGCTGGGCCTCGTTCCGGGCCGTCCATACAAGAAGTCCGCGACCGTCGTCGGCGATGTGCTCGGCAAATACCATCCGCATGGTGATAGCTCTGTGTACGATGCGCTCGTGCGCATGGTGCAGGACTTCTCGCTCCGTTACCCACTGGTCGATGGACAAGGCAATTTCGGAAGCGTCGATGGTGATCCCGCCGCGGCGTATCGGTACACCGAAGCGCGGCTCACGCGCATCGCGATGGAGATGCTGGCCGACATCGACAAGAATACCGTCGACTACGCTCCCAACTTCGACGACAGGCTTCTCGAGCCCAAGGTTCTGCCGTCGGCCATTCCGAACCTCGTGGTCAATGGCTCTTCGGGCATCGCAGTCGGCATGGCGACCAACATCCCGCCCCACAATCTCCACGAAGTCGTCGCTGCGCTCATCGCGCTCATCGACAATCCGGAGCTGACGCCGACTGATATCAGAAAGCTGATCAAAGGACCTGACTTCCCGACCGGCGGCTACATCTACGGACGCGCGGGCATCAAGGATTATCAGGAGACGGGGCGCGGCCGCATCGTCATGCGCGCACGCGCGGTGATCGAGGAGAAGGAATCCTCGAGCAAATCGCAGATCGTCGTGACGGAGCTTCCGTACCAGGTCAACAAAGCCAAGCTCATTGGAGATATGGCCGAGCTGGTGAAGGCCGGGAAGCTCGAGGGAATCTCCGCGCTCCGTGACGAGTCCGACAAGGACGGCATGCGCGTTGTAATCGAGCTCAAGCGCGATGCGATTCCTCGCGTGGTCCTCAACCAGTTGTACAAGCACACCGTGATGCAGTCGACGTTCGGCGTCATCATGCTGGCGCTCGTGCCCGACTCACACACGACGCAGCTCGTGCCGAAGGTGATGCCGCTCAAGGAAGTGCTTCAGCACTACATCGAGCACCGGCACCAGGTCGTCGTGCGTCGGACGCAGTTCGAGCTCGACAAGGCACTCGAGCGGGAGCACATCCTCGAGGGGCTCAAGATCGCCGTCGACAACATCGATGCGGTGATCAAGCTCATTCGCGCGGCCGCCGATACGCCCACGGCGAGCGCACAGCTCCAAAAGCGATTCAAGCTCAGTGAGAGACAGGCCGAAGCGATCCTGAACATGCGCCTGGCGAAGCTCACCGGTCTGGAGATCGAGAAGCTAGAGGCCGAGCTCAAGGAAGTGCTCGCTTTCATCAAGGAAATGAGGGACATCCTCGCGTCCAAGCCGCGGCGTCTGAAGATAATCCGCGACGAGCTGCAGCAGGTGTCGGACAAGTACGGCGACGAGCGGCGGTCAGAGATCACGAGCGATGAAGGCGAGTTCACGATCGAAGATCTCATCGCCGAAGAGGACATGGTCATCACCATCTCCCACTCCGGATACATCAAGCGCACGTCGGTGTCGACGTATCGCAAGCAGCGTCGTGGCGGTCGCGGACTGAGCGGGCAGGGGTTGAAGGACGAGGATTTCATCGAGCGTCTCTTCATCGGCTCGACGCACGACTACATCCTGTGCTTCACGGACGATGGCCGGTGCTTCTGGCTCAAGGTCCACGAAATCCCGCAGGCGGGCCGCGCGGCCAAGGGCAAGCCGATCGTCAATCTGATCAACGTCTCTCCCGAGACGCAGGTCAAGGCGATGGTTCCCGTGCGCGAATTCTCCGAAACGCAGTTCCTTCTCTTCTGCACGAAGAACGGAACTGTCAAGAAGAGCGCGCTCTCCCAGTACTCGAATGTTCGTCAGACAGGAATCAAGGCGATCAAGATCGACAAGGACGACCAGCTGATCGATGTCCAGGTGACCAGCGGGTCGAACGACATCGTTCTGGCCACTCGTCATGGTTTGTCCGTACGCTTCCACGAGATGGATGTCCGCGAGATGGGCCGCGACACGACGGGTGTCAAAGGCGTGGAGCTTCGCGAAGGCGATTCGGTCATAGGAATGGTCGTCGTCAAGCGCGACGCTACGCTGCTCGTCGTCACCGAGCGCGGACTCGGCAAGTGCTCCAACATTGCCGATTACCGGGTCCAAAAACGCGGCGGGAAGGGCATCATCACCGTCAACAGAACCGAGAAAACCGGGGATGTCGTTGCGCTGATGGAAGTTCTGCCTGCCGACGAGATCATGATCATCACAAAACATGGCGTGATCATCCGCTCTTCCGTCTCTCAGGTGAGAGTCACGGGGCGTATCGCGCAGGGGGTCAAGCTCGTCAATCTGGATGAGGGAGACGTAGTCACAGCCGTCGCCAGAGTGGTCCCCGAAGATGAAGGCGATGAGGACAACGGCGCGCCCGCGAACGATGCGGAACAGGTCGAGGCCCTTACCGACGAATGATCAAGGAACGTCCTGACGTGTCGCCACAGCTCGAGGAAATCGAGAAGCTGCGCCTCGCTCTGCGTAATGCAGAAGCCGAAGTGCAGCGTCTGCTCGAGGAAGCTGCGGCGCGTGGGGCGCTCGTCGACATTCTGCACGATGTCATGGGCTCGCTCTCAATGGGTGAGCTGTTCCACATGCTAGCGCGACGTCTTGCGCGCGCTCTCAACCTGAGCCACTCCTCCGTGATCTTCGCCAAGAGCGGCGACACCCACGGCACAGTGGCATCGGCGCACGAAGATCCGCAGCTCGAGAATCTTCAGGTCGAGCTGGATAAATACCCTGAGATAGAAGCGGCGCTGGCCGGCGAAAAGCCGATCCTGATTCCCGACATCTGGCACTCCGACGCCTACAAGGATCTGCGCGAAGCGTGGGAGAAGGACGGCAGCGTCATCTCGGTCCGTTCCATCATCGCGCTGCCGTTCCGGCTCGACCTCGAGCGTACCGGAGTGTTCCTGCTGCGACGGACGGCGGACAAGGCGTCTCTCAATGATGCCGACGTCGATTTCGCGGAGACCGTGGTGAAAAGCGCCATGAACGCGATGCGTCGTGCGCACATGGTCGAGGTGACGCAGGCGGACAACATTCGCCTCGAGGCGCTCGCGCGCACCGACCCTCTTACGCAGCTGCTCAATCGACGCGCGCTGCTCACACAGCTCGCCACCGAAGTGGAGCGCGTGCGCCGCTACAACGCGCCTTTGAGCATCCTGATGATCGATGTCGATTCCTTCAAGGAAGTGAACGACACTTACGGACACCTTGCAGGGGATCATGTGCTGGTCGAGGTCGCCCTGCTTCTCGCGCGTACCGCACGCAGCGTCGATGCCGTTGCGCGCTACGGTGGCGACGAGTTCGTGATTGCCGTTCCGGAGACGAGCGAGGCGGGCG
Source organism: Gemmatimonadaceae bacterium (assembly GCA_036570225.1). GTDB lineage: Bacteria > Gemmatimonadota > Gemmatimonadetes > Gemmatimonadales > Gemmatimonadaceae > UBA4720. Next base: position 18,396 of record DATCPG010000398.1, read on the forward strand.
CGATTGCGTTCGCGGAAAGGCTGCGCGACAAGATCCAGTCGCACCCGTTCGACATCGGCAAAGGAGAGCCGCTGCGCCTCACGGTGAGCATTGGCGTCGCCGATTTTCCGGTCCCGAGGGTCGAGACGGCCGAAGACCTGCTGGAGTGCGCCGACCGCGCACTCTACCGCGCGAAGGCTGGCGGACGTAATCTGGTGTGTGCCTAAAACTCCAGTAAGCTTCGCAGCTGTGACGCTGATCGCCCTCAGTGGCTGTCTCGTCGACTCCTCCAAAAAAGAAACGACCGCCGACACGACGCACCTCGCCCCAGTGGTGACGGTCACGCCCGTGAATCGCGGCGCGCAGGGGATGGCCGAGCGCGTGCTGTGGGCACTCTCGCCCGACGGGAAATCCGTACTGGTGGTCGCGGACCCGGGCGGCGTCGAGAACGAGCCCGTCCCGAACGGCTTCTTTTTCGGCGATGAATCGCGTGGATTTCAGACGCAGATGGACAGCGTGTGGGACGTGGCGCCTTCACCCGACTGGAAGTGGATCGGATTTGGCCGCGCTTACAGCGTTGTCGGCGGGGCCGGCATCGGAACCGATCAGCTGACGGAAGTCTCCCGCCGCACTTCGATCGATACCGCGACGCTGCGCGCGGGCTCGTTCGCGTCGAGTGGGATGTCGATGTCGCGCGCCGTCGCGCAAGCCGGAGTCATTCACATTCCGGAAAACCAGCGGGACAGTACCGCCGCGGACAGCGCCGCGCCGAAGCTCTTTCCGGTAGCGCGCGGTTGGCGCGTTCGGTGGACGACGGACGGGTCTACCCTCGCGCTAGGCAACGCTCCGTCGCGCGCGGTCGACAACGAGCCGAGTCAGACGTGGTCCGCGCTCGATCCGCTGACGGGTGCGCTGCACGGGACGCTGCCGGCGAACTCGAAGCTGGCCGAGGTAAAGTTCACCGAAGGGCCGACAGTCGATCGCTCTCTGCCGATCAGTCTGACGCAATCCCCGCCAATCCAGATCCGGCGAGGCAAGGACGTGTTCACGATCCAATCGGTGCGCGGAGTGATCACTATCGTTGGTCCGCCTGGAGTCGGCAGCACGGGTGCGCAGCGAGTTGTCGGTGCCGGGATGGCGCTCGCTGCGACTGCGGGCGGTCGTTACATAATCGCGTTGGCGCCGCGGACCACGCCGGATCCCGGTGGGAGCTCGGTTGAACCGGTAGTGTACACCGTTACCTGGTAGTGCTGGGTTAACGCGCTTCGTCTGCATCTACAAACTGAAGCAGGGAGCTCTGGGCTTTGCAGCTCAAGCTCAGAGCTTTTCCCTTAGTGCATGGGGCTGCGGTTTCTTATTTAGACGGACAAGGAGACGTCAATAAGGCGTTCGATGTGGTGTCACAATGCTTTAGCCCAGTATGAAAGCTCTGAGCTTTGGCTTGGAGGCTGACAGCTCCCTGCCTTAGTTCTGTAGATGTCGAGGCGCCGGGCGATCTATACGCCGAGATGTCTACTTGCCGATCCTCCGCAAATCCACCATCAGACAGTGATCCTGCACGACATCGATACCCGCTCGCGCGAGCTTCTCAGCTGCTTCGTCGTTCCGGATGCCAAGCTGAAACCACACTGACTTCGGCTTTTTGGCGATGATGTCGTCGACGTGCTGCGCAATATCTCCGGGCCGCCGAAAAACATTTACCATGTCGATGTCGCCGGGAATATCGGTGAGCTTCCGGTAGACTTTCTTGCCGGCCATCTCCGTCAGCTCTTTGTAGTACACCGGAACCGGCACGATCTCGTAGCCTGCGCGCTGCGCGTATTCGGGGACGTAGTACGCGGGCGCATCCGCATTCGGCTTGATGCCGAGCACTGCGATTCTATGGGTGTTTTCCAGGAGCTGTTTTATCTGCTCGGGCTTGTCGAGCAGATGCTCGCGCCAATCTGTCGTGTCAACCTGTGTGGTCATCAATTCTCACTGCGTGCGCGCGGGGTAACGGTATCAACGCGGCTCGGATAAATTGCAAGAGCGAGTCCAGTTCAACTTCCCCGGAGTTCAACGTAATGCGGATGTTAGTCCTCGGCGCCGGGCTTCAAGGCTCCGCCTGCGCCCATGATTTATTGCAGAATCCAGATGTCAAAGAGGTCCGTCTCGCGGATCTTCACACCGATCATCTTGCGCCTTTTCTTGCGCCGTACTCGGGCAAGCGGCTGGTTTTCACGCCCATCGACGTGCGTGACAAGGAAGCAGTGCTCGCGCTGATGCGTCAGTCCGACGCGGTGATGAGCGCGATTCCCTATTACTTCAACTACGACCTCGCGGCGCTCGCCGTGCAGGCCGGCGTTCACTTCGCCGACCTCGGCGGAAATACAGAGATCGTCTTCAAGCAGAAGACTCTCAATGCCGAGGCGAAAAATAAAAACATTACTGTCATTCCGGACTGTGGTCTGGCGCCCGGAATGGTGAACATCCTCGCCGAGCACGCGATCAAGCAGATGGACACGGTCGATAGCGTTCGGATCTTCGTGGGCGGATTGCCACAGCACCCGGAGCCGCCACTCAATTATCAGATCGTCTATTCGCTCGAGGGCGTTCTGGACTACTACACGACGTTGTCGTGGGTCCTTCGCGGCGGCAAGCGCACGCAGGTAACCGCGTTGTCGGAAATAGAATCGGTCCATTTCGATGGGTCGGTCGGTGAGCTCGAGGGCTTTCACACCGCCGGCGGCCTCTCGACGATGGCGTTCCGATATGAAGGCAAGATTCCCACGATGGAGTACAAGACGCTCCGCTATCCGGGCCACGCGCGCATCATGGAAGCGATACGCTCGCTCGGACTCCTGGAGTTGACTCCAGTGGATGTCAAAGGAACGAAGGTCGTCCCGCGCGATCTGGTCGTCGCGGCGATGGGGCCGCGCCTCACGAAGCCGGACGCACGCGATCTGGTCGCACTTCGCGTCGTCGTCGAGGGGAAGAAAGGTGGCAAGCCGAAGAAGGTCGGCTATGAATTGGTGGACTACTACGACGAAAAGACGGACATCAGCGCCATGGAGCGCTCGACCGGCTACTCGTTGTCAATTACGGGTCAGATGCAGGCGCGCGCCGAGATTGGAAAGGCGGGCGTCTTTACACCCGACGAAGCCATTCCGGCGGAAAAGTACATCGCCGAGCTAAAAAAACGCGGGGTGGTAATCAAGGAAATGCCGGCTTGAACACCGTGTTCAGTTCTGTTGGAGCCGGTCGTTAATGTTCAGCGAGCACGTATATCGCCGTCAAAGCGAGAAGAAAATAAGGCACTAAAGCCGCCGCCCCGGCGTAATCCTTCGCCACACGTTGTCCAAAAAAAAGCGCGACCAGGTTGACCGCCCCGACGACTGCCCCGAGGTACGCGACCATTGAATCGTGAGTGAGCAGCAGCACTACGCACCCCATCCCACTCAACGCGCCGGCGGAAATCTCCAGCAGCGTGATCACCGCGAACATCGGCCCCACAGTTCCCGCGAGTGGACTCTTCGCGAAATGTTGCTCGAGGTAGGCGCGGTTTCCGCGGCGATCAATCACCTTGTCTATTCCCGATTGCAGGAACAGGATTGCCAGGAACGCAGACACGAGTATCTGAAGGATGTAGGCCGCAATGTCCGGCGAGGTGAGTCGTGGCATGGCGTTATCTTAGCACTGTCGAGGCAAAAC
>DATCPG010000399.1:0-4594 GCA_036570225.1 Gemmatimonadaceae bacterium
TCAGGTCAGTTCTTCGCCAACGCCATCCGTTGCGACGCGAGCGGTGACCGAGAAACCGGCCGGCCCACGCACGAGAAGGGTGAATTTTGCCCTCGCTGCACTGGCGCTGGTGGTTTCCGCCACTGCGATCTGGGGCGGGACGCATCCCACTCCATCGAAGCAGGTACTGCGCTACACACTGACGATCGACTCGGCCGAGACAATCGCTCGCCTTAACGCATTCTCGGGACGAGTTGCCATATCACCTGACGGGTCGCGCTTCGCCTACGTCGGCGGTCCGAAGGGTCAGGTCTTGATGCGACTACGGAACGAGCTTCATGCCATCGCGATACCGGGAACCGAAGGGGCGTTTACGCCGTTCTTTTCGCCGGATGGTAAGAGTGTGGGGTTCCTGAGAGAAAAGAGCGTGTGGATCGCCCCCGTCAGCGGCGGACCACTGATCCACGTGTCGGATTCATTGACCGGCGTCGCCGGAGCCTCGTGGGGGTCAGACGGATTCATTTATACCAACGGCTCCGTGATGGCTCCCCTCGCTCGCGTAGAAGCCAGGCAAGGAGCGGTGCCGAAATGGTTTACCGCGCTGGACACAGCCAAGGGAGAATTCGATCACGCATGGCCCGACGTGCTGCCGAACGGACACGGCGTCGTGTTCACGGTACAATTCGGCGGAAACAACACCCCAAACGGTAAGGCCTCGTTCGCGATCGCCGTGGCCGACATACCCTCAGGGAAGCACCGAGTCATCATCGACGACGCGGCATACCCGGTCTACCTAAGCTCCGGAATCCTTCTCTATGTGACGTCGAACCGGACGTTGATGATGGTGCCTTTCGATCAGAATTCGATGACAGTCACGGGCGAGCCGACTGCGCTGATCGAAGGCTTGCAGTTAGGATCTTTTGGCGCGACCGACCTTGCCGTTTCGTCGACGGGAACGCTCGTCTACTCGATTGGCCCCGTCCGGGCCGAACAGGACAAAGGGCAGCTCGTTTGGATGACCCGCGATGGGAAGCCCCGCCCCCTCGATCCTGACTGGCAGGGCCTGTTCGTCTACCCGGCTCTCTCCCCAGACGGGAAACAGCTTGCAATCACGCAGATTCCCGATGGCAGGAACAGCGATATCTGGATCAGGCAGCTCATAGGAGGGGCTACGGTCCAGCTGACGCACGACCGCTTTTGGAATGCGGGTGCGGAGTGGACTCCGGATGGTCGGTCGGTGACGTTCCACGCAAACGCAGGAAACGGAGCCGCCGATCTCCTGACCCAGCGGTCTGACGGAAGTACGAAAGCGGTCCTGGTGTTCCACGGGGGCCGGACGTTTCGTCCCCGATGGTCTCCCGACGGGAAGTGGTTGACTTTCGAACGGGAAGCCAATGATAACGAAAGAAATGACATTGTGGGGATTCGGCCGGGGATCGATACGGCCCTGGTGCCTCTGGTGGCAACGGGGATGCACGCCGGAATGCAGGCGGTGTCGCCCGACAGTCACTGGATGGCCTACGGGTCCGACGTGACGGGGCGCTTCGAGGTCTACGTGGTTCCATTCCCAAACACTAAAGCGGGGAAGTGGCAGATCTCTACCCTGGGAGGAGTCTTGCCGAAATGGTCCGCTCACGGAAACGAGATCATTTACCGGGACACGAGCGGCGATGTTATGTCGGTCGCAGTCATGACGGCTCCGACGCTTTCGTTCAGCAAACCGAGACGCCTGTTCGTAGCGAAATGGTCGGAGTTCCCGTTCAACGGGTACGCCGTATCACCAGACGGTCAGCGGATACTGATGATTCGGCGCATCGGGGCGGGCGTTCCGGACAAGTTGATCGTTGTCGAGAACTGGTTCGAGGAGCTCAAGGCCGGGGCGCGGCGCTAGAAGCGAGGAACGGCGTAGTTGTTTACACGCAGCGTATTCTGTTTACAAAACCAAAGCTTGACACGTCCAACCCTCGTCAATAATACTTCGATCAGATGATAAGCCTCGCGTCGCACCCGATTTGTCGCATTAGCATGTGCGCCTCTCCCACACGAGAGACGGACCGGCGCGTGCGTGCAAGGTGCACCAGCGCGTGAGCTGACCAGAGAATCCTTCTGCAACGCCGCCGGCCCTCTCTCACGAGAGGGCCGGTTTTTTTTTCGCCCGCTTCCCACTTCTCCCTTCCCACATCATTCCGGAGCAGTCACACATGAGTACCACCATCGAACAGGAGCACGTCGCCGGGCTTGGCACCCGCGCGATTCACGTCGGACAGGAAACCGCCGCGCCGGGCACGAACGCGCGCGCCGTCCCCATCTACGCCACCACGAGCTACGTCTTCGACAGCCCGGAGCACGCCGCCAGTCTCTTCGGACTCCAGCAGTTCGGAAACATCTACACCCGCATCATGAACCCCACCACCGACGCGTTCGAGCGACGCATCGCGGACCTCGAGGGCGGCGTCGCCGCGATCGCGACGTCGAGCGGACAGGCCGCGCAAACTTTGGCGCTGCTCAATCTCGCGCAGGCAGGCGATTCCATCGTCTCCTCGTCGTCCTTGTACGGAGGCACCTTCACACTCCTCAAGTACACCCTCGCGCGGCTCGGCATCACCACGCGCTTCGTCGATGGAAATGACCCGTCATCTTTTGCGGCAGCAATCGACGAGACGACCAAGGCCGTCTACGTCGAGACGATCGGCAATCCCGGACTCGACGTGTCGGATCTCCGCGCCGTAGCCGATGTGGCCCACGCGGCTGGAGTGCCGCTCGTCGTCGACAACACGTTCGCGACACCCTTTCTGAATCGCCCGATTGAGCACGGCGCGGACGTCGTGCTTCATTCGGCGACGAAGTGGATCGGTGGACACGGCTCGAGCATCGGTGGTGTCGTCGTCGACGGTGGCCGGTTCGACTACACCGCATCCCCGCGCTTCAAGAATTTCTACGTCGATCCAGAGCCCGCGTACCACGGACTCTCGTTCGGCGGAGTGTTCGGGAACTTCAACGGCGCCAACATCGCCTTCGCGATCCGCTTGCGTGTTCTCCTTCTGCGCGACATCGGAGCAGCGCTCTCGCCATTTAATTCCTTCCTGTTCATCCAGGGTCTGGAGACGCTCCAGCTCCGCATCAAGCGTCACTCGGAGAACGCGCTCGCGCTGGCGAAATTCCTCGAGGGACATCCGGCGGTGAAGTGGGTGAGCTACCCCGGCCTTCCGTCGCATCCGACCCACGAGACGGCGAAGCGCTACCTCACGGGCGGCTTCGGCGGCGTGCTCACCTTCGGCGTCCTCGGCGGCGAGGAAGCGGCGAAGAAAGTGATCGCGGCCTCGAAGCTGTTCTCTCTCGTTGCAAATGTCGGTGACGCGAAGAGTCTCATCATCCATCCGTGGAGTACTACGCACCAGCAGCTCGAGCCGGCCGAGCGTCAGGCCGCCGGCGTTACGGACGACCTTATCCGCCTGTCGGTGGGGATCGAGGACGTCGACGACCTGAAGAACGATCTCGACGTCGCACTTCGCGGGGCGCTCGGACTGTGACATCCGGGCCTTCCGTCCTCGACGCCGACGCGCCGCAGCATTTCTTTCGACCGTCGCCGTCGGGGACGAGTGATCCGGCTCGTTATCGCCGCGTGCAATTGCTCGACAGCTTCGAGCTGGAGAGCGGCGAGGTGCTGCGCGACGTACAGCAGGCATACTATCTCGACGGAACTCTAAACGACGCGCGCGACAATCTCGTCGTCGTGTTCCATGCGCTCACCGGCTCCGCCGACGCGGTGGGTGACTGGTGGCGAGACGTCGTCGGGCCCGACCGCGCGATCGACACAAACTGCCACGCGGTGTTGTGTACCAACCTCCTCGGGTCGTGCTATGGGACGACGGGGCCGTCCGATCCGGCGCGCCGTCCCTTTCCCGAGGTGACAACGCGCGACATGGCTCGACTCGTCGGCCAGCTGGTTGAAACGCTGCACGTTCCGTCGGTTGCTCTTGCGATCGGCGGCTCACTCGGTGGAATGGTGGCGATGGAGTTCGCGGCGACGTACCCCACTCTCGCGCGCAACGTGGTAGTACTCGCCGCGCCGGCCGAGCATCCGGCGTCCGCGATCGCGTGGAGCCACATACAACGGCGCGCGATCGCCGCGGCTGGCGACGAAGGACTGGAGATCGCGCGCATGATCGCGATGATGACCTACCGCACCGCGGGCGAGCTCGCCGATCGGTTCGGCCGCGAGGAGCACGAGAGCGGAGGATTCGCCGTCGAGCGCTACCTGTCGCGCCAAGGCGAGAAGCTCCGCGCGCGCTTCGATGTCCACACGTACCTGACGTTGCTCGACGCAATGGACAGCCACGACGTAGGTCGCGGCCGCGGCGGTGTCGCGCGCGCGCTGGGTCCGGTGAAAGGGAAGATCGTCGGAGTTGGAATTCCTGGTGATCTTCTCTACGATCCCCTCGACGACGTGCGGCGCTGGACCGAGGTCGCGGGCGCCGAGTACCGGGAGATCGAATCGCCGAAGGGGCACGACGGGTTTTTGCTCGAGGCGGCGCAGGTGTCCGCACTTCTGGGAGAGGTCCTGGGGGGGAGCGGGAAGCGGGAAGCGGGAAGCGGGAAGCGGGAGGAGGGAAGC
>DATCPG010000400.1:0-18953 GCA_036570225.1 Gemmatimonadaceae bacterium
GGGACTATAAGTGGTCACCACGGGTCGGTCGAGCCTCCTTCAGGACTTTGCCACTCAGCAGAATGAAAACGCGTTTCTGAGAGCGTTCTGCTTCTCGACGATCCAGCTTCCGATCGATTCCCCCGGTGTCGAGCTCGCCGATCGCGTCGTCATTGTGGACGAGATCGGATTCATCTTTCAGTTGATGGAGAGGGAGCAGAAAGTCGCGTCCAAGGCCGGCGACCTGGAGAAGTGGATTACGAACTATGTAGTCCGGCGCGGCGTCAAGCAGATCCAGAATACGCGCGACCTGCTCAAGCGCTACGCGGGCCTTTCCCTCGTCAACAACTTCGGGCATCGGATGTCCGTCTCACCCAGCGATCCTGATCTGCTCGTCAGCGTGATCGTCTATCGGGTGCCCCCGAAAACGCGTGCGTTCCGCGCCGCGCGATTCAAGAAAAACCGCAATGGCGGGTTCGTGCACATTCTGCGGGACGTGGATTACTTCGACATCATCCATCATTTCGTCACTCCCGCGGAGCTGACCGACTATTTCGGATTCCGGCGCGATATCCTCATCAACTGGGACGCGGCAGCGGCCGCAGTCAGCGAAGCGGCGCTCATCGGGCAGTACCTGCTCGAGGATTATTCCTCTGCTCCGGACGAAAGATTCGAGAGCGCGTCGCGCTCCCGCGGTGGACCTACTGCCTGCGAGTTCTCGTTCGTCCTCGACAGCCTTGCGACGACGATCGCATCGCAGGAAAGCGATTACGCCGACACCGACTGCTACGAGGTGCTCGCCGAGCTGGCGCGATTGGCGCGATACGAGCTGCGGGCGCTCAAGCAGCAGGTTCGTATCGCACTGGAAGCGGTGCGCGGAAACCGGTTCGAGCTCCCCTACCGGATGGCGTCGCACCGCACAGGGAGCGGCTTCCTCGTTCTTCCGGTGACGAGGGACTTCCACGACCGGGCGACGAGTGCTCTGCGAAGCCTGTCCCTGGCCTCCAAGTACGAGCTCGATCTGGAGCGGCAGATCGGAATCGGGATGTGGCGCAACAGCGAATTCGTCGATATCCAGTGGATTTTCCTGAACGGCAGAAACCTTCCCGACCCCGATCTCGACGAGCGTCTCGCGCACAATTATCCATTTCGCAGGGCTAGCGAGCAGCGATTGCCGCCCATATTCGTTTAGAGAACCCGGCCCGGAGCAGGCATGCTCGGCTCATCAGACATCGTCGCATTCGTTCCAAGCCGAAGCCCGAAGAAATCCAGATCATTTTACGAACACACGCTGGGCCTCGGCTTCGTCAGCGATGATCAGTTTGCGAACGTGTTCGATGCGAATGATGTGATGGTGCGCGTTGTCGATGTCTCCAGCGTCGATGGCTTCACGCCGTTTCCCTTTACCATCCTCGGCTGGAGCGTCGACAACATCGAGAAGACAGTGAAAGGTCTCCAGAAGAAGGGCGTCACTTTCGAGCGATTCCAGGGAATGGATCAGGATCAGCTCGGAATCTGGACGTCCCCCAGTGGTGCCCGTATCGCCTGGTTCAAGGATCCCGATGGAAACTTGTTGTCCCTCAGCGAGCATTAGAGAGGCGCCTGGCAACACTTACGGAACAATCTCTGCTCCATTACGGTCTAACACATACCTCCCCTGCGCCCCGAGTAATTGACATGAAACGTTCCCTTCCCGATCTCGCCGCTGCACTCGTCGTCATTCCCGTTGCGCTCGTTCTGTTTGCCGCCAGTAGCGGTTCCTCACGCCCTTTGGCTCAGCCGGCAGCCGCGCCCGCGCTTGACGCGCTTTCCTCCGCCAAGGCAGATACCGCGGTTTTCGCTGGAGGCTGCTTCTGGGGAGTCGAGGCCGTTTTTCGCCACGTGAAGGGAGTTACGTCGGCGGTCTCGGGCTATGCCGGCGGTACAGTCGGCAGTCCCTCCTACGAGCAGGTCAGCACGGGCGACACCGGGCACGCAGAGTCGGTGCAGGTGATCTACGATCCGTCTCAGGTGACGTACGGGAAGCTGCTCCAGATCTTCTTCTCCGTCGTGCACGATCCGACTCAACTGAATCGGCAAGGGCCCGATCAGGGCACTCAATACCGGTCGGCCATTTTCTACAACACGCCACAGCAGCAGCAGGCCGCGGAGAGCTACATCAAGCAGCTGACGGCGGCCAGGACTTTCCCCCGTCCGATCGTGACGCAGGTGTCCAAGCTGAATGGTTTTTACCGGGCCGAGGAGTACCACCAGAACTATCTGGCGCAACACCCGAATCAGCTCTACATCGTGATCAATGACAAGCCGAAGGTCGCGGCGCTGAAGAAAGAATTTCCGGACGTATACCGGAACTAGGTCACCCGGAAACTTCGGCCGCCGGGGAGCGTAGGGGAGAGAGACCCCCTCACCCGCGGAGTTACATAATGCAGTCTCGCCAAGCCGTCCTGGGCCACATTCCGTCCATCGCGTTCGCCCTCGCCATTGCGGCACCGCTGGCCGCGCAAAACTCGAGCTCGATGCACGTCAACGTTCATGTCCCGGATTCGATAGCGCACGTCGTCGAGAGGGAGAGCGCGGAACACGCTCGTTTCTCGATCGTGAGTCGCGACGGTGCGGCAACGCTCCTCCTCATGGACACCACGATCGTCGCCCAGATGACCGACAAGGGGCTCGCGCAAATGAACTCACGCGAAGCAACCGACACGATCCAGGGAGCGGCCAACAGACTGTTCGCGAGAATGGCACTCGGTGCGTTGCAGCCGCTGTTCGATCATGGAATAGCCTATCACCTCCGCGATATGGCCGACGCCAGATACGCGGACGGTCGTCTCCAGATTCTCCGAGCGAATGGAGATGAAGTGTTTCGCGACACGCAGGCGGGCCACGAGCCGTTGATGGAGAGCTTTACCCCAGGGGATGCCAAAGCGTTTGCCAGGAGAGCGCGAGAGGCGAGGGCAAAACTTCCACAGTAGGGCCAGCAGGGAGCTCGCGTCGCACCCGGCGCTGCAGCCTGAACGTCGTGGACATCGAGATCGCGGGACCGAACCGGCGGCAGTAGATTTTCACCGCGTTCCCCACACCGATGGAGGCTCCTCGATGCAGGTCCCCGCGGTCAACTGGCTAGCCGTATTCGTCGCCGCAATCGTGATGTTCATTCTCGGCGGACTCTGGTACTCCCCTGTTCTCTTCGTAAAGAGATGGGTTGCTCTTCAGGGCAAGACCGAGGAACAGATGCGAGCCGAAGCGGCGTCGGCCAACATGCCGCTGATGTACATCAGCGCCTTCGTTTGCTCGCTGATCACTGCCATAGTGATGGCACACATACTGGTGCACATGGCTGCGATCATGCCTACCGGCGCGGTGCACGGCGCATTCTTCGGCCTCATGGCCTGGCTTGGCTTCGTCGCGCCCACCACCTATGCGACCGCAATGTTCTCGGGCAAGCCGAAGCAGCTCTGGCTCATCGATTCTACGTACTACCTCGTCTCATTCATGCTCGCTGGATTAATTCTCGCAGCCTGGAGATAGGAATTTCCGTCATTCAGAGGAGAGTCAACATGTTGCAATCACTTGGTATCCGATCGACGGCAATCGCGTTGACGGCTCTGGTGCTCGGTATCGCACCCGGCGCTGGCGCTCAGGGAAGGGCGATGAAGCCAGCAAGAGCCAGCGGGCGTTTTCAGGTAACCAGTCCCGACCTGATTTCGAAGGGCCGAATTGCACAGAGCCACGCCTTCAACGGAATGGGCTGCACAGGCCAGAACATCTCACCCGCCATCCAGTGGGCGAACGCACCGGCCGGAACCAAGTCGTTTGCTGTCACCATGTACGATCCCGATGCTCCGACCGGCAGTGGCTGGTGGCACTGGATGATTTATAACATTCCAGCCACCACGACGTCGCTCGCGGCAGGCGCTGGAAACGGGCGCGATGCTCCGCGCGGCAGTGTCGAAGGTCCTACCGATTTTCCTGGAAAGAAGGAGTACGGTGGGCCGTGCCCGCCCGTGGGTGACAAGCCTCACCATTACCACATCACGGTGTTCGCTCTGAAGACCGACAAGCTGGACATCCCCGGAAATGCGACGTCGGCGTTCGTCGGGTTCAACCTGAACGCCAACAAGATCGGCACCGCGGGGATTACCGGCCTGTACGGACGCTAGTGGAATCGGTCGCCGGCCTGAGGAGATTCTTCGCCACGACGTAGAAATTCTCGTCGACGTGAAACTCCTCTGGCCGCGCGAGATGCACCGGAGTTGTCTTCCATCTCTCCGTCGGCCTGATCCAGGCCAGCTGTCCCGGCGACGTCGTGACCTTCACCGGCATCGCGAAGCCCGGAACGACGTTCGCCCAGCGATAGGAAAGCTGTGAACCCTCGAGCTTGTACTCGAGGGTCGGGATTTTCGTCGTGCGCAGGTACTGGTCGAACACCTTGCTCAGATTGATTCCCGACCGTGAGCTGATGTAGTCCTCGATCTGCTTGCCGCTGACGGTCTGGTGCCAGAAGGTCTTGCCGAGGCCGCGCAGGATACCTCTCCACCGGGCGTCGTCGTCCACGAGCTGCCTGATGGTGTGGAGCATGTTGGCGCCTTTATCGTACTGATCGGCAGAGCCTTCATGATTTAATCCGTACACACCGACAATCGGCGCGTCGTTTCGTATCCGCTTGCGCTGCCCGATGGTGTACTCCGCGCCGGCCCTCTTCCCCTGCTGACATTCTGTGAAGAGTCCCTCGGCGTACGTCGCGAAGCTCTCGTGGATCCACATGTCGGCCGCATCCTTCATGGTGATGCTGTTGCCGAACCATTCGTGGGCGCTCTCGTGGACGATGATGAAATCCCAGAGCAGGCCATGACCGGTGGCCGAGCGGTCGATGCCGCGATACCCGTTCCGGTAACGATTGCCGTAGGCGATGGCGCTCTGGTGCTCCATCCCCAGATGCGGCGTCTCGACGAGCTTGTAACCATCCTCGTACCACGGGAAGGGACCGAACCAGCTCTCGAAGCACTGGAGCATCGGCTTCACCTGCTGGAATTGCTTCTTCGCGACATCGAGGTGGTAGTCGAGCGGCCAGAAGTCGAGGCTTAGTTTTCCGCGCTCTCCCTGAAAGACGTCGCTGAAGTGCGCGTAGTGGCCGGCGTTCACCGCGACGTCGTAGTTGTTGATCGGATTCACGACGAACCACTCGTACGTAGTCGTGCCATCGGCGTTTAGCGTGGTGCTCCGCAGTCGCCCGTTCGACACATCGATTACCGAGTCCGGAGCCGTGATTGCGACGCGCTGGCTATCGGGCTCGTCGGAGTAGATGTCCTTGCTGGGCCACCATGCGCTGGCGCCGAGTCCTTCATTCGCGGTGGCGACCCAGAGACGGGAGAGGCTGTCTCGCGCCCAGATATAGCCGCCATCCCAGGGCGGGTTTATCGCCACGACCGGCTTCCCGTGGTAGTAGACCGCGACGGTCTTTCTTCCTCCGATGGGCTGCCGCGCGACAAGCCTGACAAAGAACGCGTTGCCGTCGCGCCGAGCGCTGAGTTCGGCGCCGTCCTGCATCACGCTGTCGATTACGAGCGGGACCTGGAGATCGATCTGCATCTCGCGCGCTGGCTTCACGACGCGATAGGTGATCGCGGTGTACCCAGTGATGCTGCTGTCGCGCGGATTTACCTTGACATGAAGGTCGTAGAACGTGACATCCCACCACGCGCGCTCAGGAGTGTTCGAGCCACGAAGCGTGTCGGCGCGGGTGAATATCTGGGTGGCGACCTGCGCACCTGAAGTTACAGGAGCTAGTGCGAGGGAACTGAAAAAAACGAACACCAGCGCGCGCATCAACGGACCGGCGGCCGCGCGCTCGGTTTGATCTGGTACTCCTTCGGCGGCTCGGCGCCAAGCAGGTTCTTGACAAAGTAATCCCACCGGCGGCGCACCATGTACGGCTCGTTTCCAAATCCGTGGGTGCGGTTCGGCAGCAGGATGAGATCGAAATCCTTGTTCGCCTTGATGAGCTCGTTCACGACGAGGAGCGTGTTGTACGGCGGAACGTTGTTGTCCATCGTACCGTGCGCGAGCAGCAGCTTTCCCTTGAGATTCTTCGCGTAGATCTGGTTGGCTTCCCGCGTATAGTTGTCAGTGCCATCCGGATTCCTCTCGAGGAGCCCCTGATAACGCTCCCCCCAGTCATCCTCGTAGACGCGGTTGTCGTGGTTCCCTGCTTCGGAAATGCCAACTTTGAAGAAATCGGGGTAGCGAAACATGGCGTCAGCCGCCGCGAATCCGCCGCCCGAGTGTCCATAGATTCCGGCGCGATTCAGATCGATCCACGAATAGCGCGTCGCCAGCTCTTTCATCCCGGCGACCTGATCGGGCAGAGTGTTGTCGCCCATTTTCCCGTAGTAGGCGTCGTGGAACGATTTCGATCTCCACGGCGTCCCCATCCCGTCGATTTCCACCACGATGAATCCAAGCTCGGCCAGCGCCTGCGCATCTCCGCGAGCCGGTGAGAAGCTGCGACCGCCTACGCTTCCCGTCTGTGGGCCGGGATAGATGTGATTGACGATCGGGTATTTCCGGGTCGAATCCAGATTGGTCGGGACGTACAGCAAACCATAGAGATCCGTTCTTCCATCGCGCGCCTTGACGGTGATCGGCCTGGGCGGTTTCCATCCCGTCGCTAGCAGCCGCGAAATGTCGGTCTTCTCCAGAGTGAGAACGATCTTTCCGTTCAGGTCGCGCAATACCGAAACCGGTGGGACGTCGGGCCGCGAGTAGGTGTCGACGAAATAGCGGCCTGCGGGAGAAAGCGAGATGTTGTGATCGGCATTTTCCGGAGTGAGCAGAGTCAGGCCCTTGCCATTCAGTCCGGTCTTGTAGAAATGGCGGAAGTACGGATCGCGACCGCTTTCCTTTGCGTTTCCCACGAAATAGAGGACGCGGTTCTTCTCGTCCACTTGCAGGAGCTCCGCAACGTTGCCCTCTCCGCTCGTGATCTTGCTCTTTAGTGCGCGGGTAGCGAGGTCGTACAGGTAGAGCTGTCCCCAGTCGTCGCGCTCGGAAAACCAGATCACTTCGTTCGTGGCTGGCAGCACGCGCCAGTTCACCATTCCGTTGCCCGATTCATACTGAGTCGCGACGGATTCTCCAAGCACATCCCTGATCGCTCCGGTCGTCGCATCCGCCACGCGAAGCGTCTCTTTCTTGTGATCGCGCGACGTAGAGACAAACGCGACGTGCGACCCGTCGGGATACCACTGGACGTCCGTCCATCCCTCGTCACCGCGGCAGATGATGTGATCACAGAGTGTCGAGCGGTGCTGATCCGCGGGCATCTGGAGTCTGATCACCCGCCGCGCATCGACATCGATGATGACTCGCTGAATTGTGGTGATGATGCTGTCGCCCGGAAGCGGATAATTCCACGCCTCGAGATCCGGGTGTCCGGCCTTCGTGTTGACGAGGTACATCTTGCCCACGCCGCGCTCGTCCTGCTGGAACGTGGCGATCTTGCGCGAATCCGGAGACCAGAGGAGGATGGGGTTGTCGCTGCGAATCCAGCCGGCGTTGTCCGTCGCGTAACCGAAGTCCACCACGCCGTCGGTGGTCAGCTGGGTCTCGCGTCGCGTCGCGACGTCACGAACCCAGAGGTTGTAGGCACGAATGAATGCAGAGCGCTTGCCGTCAGGTGACACTATCTCCGGAACCGTCGCCCCGCCCCTCTGCGCAAACTCGGATCTCGCGCGAGCAGCTTCGCGAGCGTCTATTGCCGCGCCACACCGCTCGGTGTCCGGGGTGCAGACGCTACGTAGCGCGCGCGTCGGATCTACGACGATGAGGTCCGCCCCGCCGGTCCTGCCGCGGCGATACCAGAAGCGCTCGCCTCCCAGCCACGATGGATTGACTGAATTTCCCGAGACGAGCGGCGTAACGTTGTCCCGCAGAAAGCGCTCGGCCCGCGCGTAGTCAGCCGCGGTGACCTGAGGAGTCTGTTGCGAGGCGGCAGAGGCACTGATAGCCGTCGAGAATACCAGCGCAGTGGCCAGGCAAAGAGCGTGTGTGCGCATCGTCTATTGCACCTTGATAAATGGTGGCGCCAGCGCTGACCGCGGCCACACGTTGTCGGCCTGATCGCGATCGGGGAATCGCCCGTTCGGATCGAGCGTTATCCGATTGATCGCACGACCGCCGAAATCGAGAATCGCGTTGAACGTCCGGCTGCCCGGAAACCAGACATCGACGGGGTACGTGACGATCGCCGTGGTTGCATCCAGCATTTGGCTGTTGGACATCGGTTTGATTGCTGCTCCGGTCGGCGCAAACTCCACCTTCAGTATGATTGGAGAGGGCATCTGGCCGCTCTGATGAACCGTCACAGTCGTGCGGCGTCCGGAAGTCTTTACACCCTGGATCGAGCCATCCACCGACTCAGTGGTGAACAGCCAGTAATTCCAGAACCAGCCAAGATCACGGTGCAGCGCGTTGTTCATGAAAAAGGCGTAGTCCCACGGAGATGGGTGCTTGAAGCGCCAGACTTTCGCGTATTCGCTCATCGCGCGCTGCACCGCCGTATCCCCCACGACACCGCCCAGTGCGGAAAGCATGAGCGGAGCCTTTTCATAGGCCGCGAATCCGTACAGCGGACCCGCGTAGTTCTCATCCCACATCATGGTCGGCTCACGATCGTCGCCGCTCATGGTGCCATAGGAAATTCCGAGGCCATCGAGCCGCGCGGGCCTATGCGCGTAGTCGGCGTCGGAGAGGATGTTCATGTACTGATTGAATCCTTCGTCCATCCAGCCGTACCAGGTCTCGTTGACGCCGACCATCATCGGCCACCACTGGTGCCCTGTCTCGTGATCGGCAGCGAACACCGCGGACATGATGAACATCGGGTACTCCATCCCCAGCTCGGGACCATCCACCATCGTGAGCTGTGGATATGCGTAGGGCATCCAGAGCTTGGAGTAGAACTCGAGTGCATGCCGAACCACGCGCGGCCCTTCCGCATATAATTGCGCGTGTCCGGGCAGATAAAGAACGTTTACCGGCACTGTGCCGCGCCCTGGGATTGTCGCGCGTGTCGCGTCCCACACGAATTGTCTCGCCGTGGCCCAGGCAACGTCACCAACCGTATCGGCGACGAAATGCCAGACGAGCCGATTGCCAGCGGCGGTTGATTGCCCCGCCCCTCGCTCCGACGCAGAAACGATCGTGCGAACCGAATCTGATTCGAGGACGTGGGAGAGCCGCTCACGAGCGGTAGGCGTCAGTACCTCGGTCGGATTCTGCAGAACGCCGGTAGAGCCGACTATCCAGCCAGCCGGCACATCTATGCTCACATCGAAGTGTCCGTAATTGTTGTAGAACTCGGCATCGCCGAGATAAAGCTCGGTGTCCCAACCGCCCTGTCGCAGGTCATCGAACACGGCCACTCGCGGATACCACTGCGCAACCTGATACAGGCTGTCAGCCCAGCGGCCCATTCTGTCCCCGCGACCCCTCGCTGCGAGCGGTACGCGAAAATGCCAATCAGCTTCCAGTGTTCCGGTGCCATGCGCGGCAATCGGAGTCGGCAGCTGGATGCGGGCAGACGTGCTCTTGAGAATCGTGGCGAGCGGCGCCGCGCGACGCGTGCTTCCCGGGATCGGCACGGCGATGGTGTCGGTGACGTTCAACGCCTGACCGTTCACAACGAGCCTCGTGACCTGCATCCCGTCGGTGATCTCGATAGCCGGCGACGCGCGCGGAACATTGGCGGCGAAGAAATTCTGATCGAGACGGAGGACTATCGAGCGCATCACCGAATCGCTGTTGTTGTGGATGGTCACCGTCTCGCGGCCCGTCACGACAGATGTCACCGGATCCAGGCTGGCGTTGATCTTGTAGTCATTCCAGAGCTGCCAATAGTTCCGGCCGGGTCGTCCCGTAGAATCCCTTGTGCCGGCGGCGAACGCGCGCTGGATCATGCGCCCCATCGGAATGTCGCGGCGCACCGGACGCTCGGGAATTCTGGCAGCCGCTGACTGCGCGCCTTCCGCTGTCGTTTGCGCAGTCAACGGTGCGGCGCCGAGCGCAAGGATTGTGGGAACGCACACAGCGCTGAGAAATCGGGCAGTCATCAAAGCTCCTGGAGTTGGGCGGCGGCTCATAGGCAGCGGCCAGGGCGAAACTATTCGAACCTGCGAAAAGTAGTTGATGGATGCCCACCAGCGTATCATTCCGCGGCGGGCATCAAGGAGAAAGCGATGGAATTCAAGCTCGATCAAGCTATTCCCGTTCTGGAACGAACCCCTGCGGTACTTTTCGCGCTGCTCAACGAGCTTCCGGAAAGTTGGCTTAACGCGCGCGAAGGTCCCGAAGCCTGGAGCCCGAGTCAGATCATAGGTCATCTTATCAATGGCGAGCGAACAGACTGGATTCCGCGTGCACGAATCATTCTTAAGCAGGAAAGCTATCGCCGGTTCAAGCCGTTCGATCGCTTCGCGGAGCTCGAGTCCGATCGCCCCTTCCGCGACAGACTTGAAGAGTTCGAGCGCCTGCGCGCAGAGAATGTCGCCACGCTTCGCGGCTGGAATCTCAAGGAAAAAGATCTGGACCTGACGGGCGAGCATCCCGGGCTCGGAACGGTGACGATGCGGCAATTGCTCGCGACGTGGGTGGTGCACGATGTGTCGCACATTGCGCAGATCACGCGCACGATGGCGAGGGAGTACACGGCGGCGGTTGGACCGTGGACGGAGTATTTTCGGGTTCTTCAGAGGGACGTGCGACAATGATTGGAACATCTCGGCACGGGCCTATTCCGGGAAGGCATCCTTGAAGCGATACGTGATGAAACAGAAGCTCCTGTCCTTGGGCGACGATTTCACGATCAAGGACGAAAACGACGCCGATGCTTTCTTCGTCGATGGGAAGGCGCTGAGCTTCGGAGACAAGCTGTCGTTTCAGGACATGTCCGGCAACGAGCTCGTTTACATCGCGCAGAAGCTGCTCAACTGGGGACCCACTTATGAGATCTGGCGCGGAGACCAGCAACTGGCGGTGGTCAAGCGCGAGCTGTTCTCCTTCATCCACCACCGGTTCACCGTCGATGTTCCCGGACCCGATGACCTCGAAGCCGAGGGGGATTTTCTCGATCACGAGTACACGATCACTCGTGGAGGCCACGTCGTGGCCACGGTTTCCAAGCGCTGGTTCACCTGGACGGATACTTACGGGATAGAGGTCGCAGATGGCCAGGATGATGTTCTTATCCTCGCCACAGCAGTCGTCGTTGATCTGGTCTGCCATAGCGACGACCGTAAACGGCATTGAGCTAACTGCTTTCAGTTGCAGTTGCAGTTGCACTTCACACTTCACACTCGAGCGGCCATGTCTGCCGACTACCCCTACGCAACGCACCTCGACATCAAGTACCCGCCGCTCGAGGTCGTCGATATTCAGAAACTCGTAGACTCGGTGACGGACCGCTGGTACAATCAGACGCTGTGCAGGGTCAACGACTCGGTCGTCCGGCTCGGCGTGATGCAGGGAGAGTATCACTGGCACAAGCACGATGATCTGGACGAGTTCTTTTACGTTGTCGAAGGCGAGTTTCTGATCGACCTCGAAGATCGTACAGTCGCGTTGCAGCCTCGTCAGGGATTCGTGGTTCCCAAAGGCGTAGTGCACCGCACCCGCGCGCACGCGAAGACGGTGATCCTGATGGTGGAAGGCGCCGGCATTGTGCCGACGGGAGATTAGCGCGCGGGCAGTCTGAAGTCGTGCTCCAGAACCATGTTCGCCGGCAGCACCACCTTTTCCGTCAGCGTGTTCCTTCCGGCGATGCCCACTTTGGCCGTTATCTGCGCGCCACGCGTGAACCCGCACATCAAATAGGATCCATCGCTCCCGGTGTCGGTCTCGACCGTGCGCTGCTGATTCGTCGAAACCAGCCGTCCGTTGTGTTCCACCCACAGAATTTGCCACGTCGCCCAGACGTGCGCGCTGGGAACCGGGTGACCCGCTGCGTCCCTCACATAACCAGCCGCGATGCCCTGGGATTCCGTGGCGGTCTCGTTCTGTCCGCAGAGGCGTCTGCGGAGCGTCCCATATGAGGGCACCAGCACGTTCGCCTGCCCTCTTGCTCCACTCGACACCGAGATCAATTGCATCCTCGTCGCAACGCGATACAGTCGGAGCCGAGGATGCTCGAAGACGATCGTGTCCGAGAGTGGCCCGTCGATGGCGAGCTCATAGTGTCCGCCGGCGCTCGTGGTCGTCTTGAAGCGTCCGCCGCCAGTGGAGACCTGGACCCCCTGCAAAGGCGCTCCAGTGGTGCTGTCGAATACCACCCCACTGATGAACGACTGCGGCCCAGCTCTCGGTGTGTCGTCGGCCGTGGGAACGACCGTATTTGCAACGGATGCCGGTGCCGCCGTACCGGTGGGTCTCGATGTTCCTCCGACCTCCTGATATCCCAGCAGGCTGTCTGACGACGCCATCTGCGCGACACGTGGCATCCTTATGTACCAGCGCGGTACGATCCAATGCCCGCTGGGAAGCTGCTGGTATTCGACGCGCCCGGTCGTTCTCGCTACTCGAAGCGGGATCGGAAGATTGACGTAATCAAAATTGAGAGCGCGGAGCGCATTCGTTTTCGGATCCAGCCAGAGGATGCCGGTCAGCTCTGGCAGTGAGCCGATCTTCGCAGGCTTGAACTCGAGTCCGTTAAGTCCCACCTCGGGGCCGTAGCCGCGGATCGCGGCGTAGCAGTGTGTCTTGACGAATTGCTCCGATACGAGGGTGGCCGCCTCTGGCGCACGATAGACCTCTCCGCCCGCGCCCGCCCCGCGCCGTGCCGAATCGATCTGATCCCACGAGATCCCGGTCGCGGGCCTTCTCGCGATGCGCGAACGTTGCTCCGTTCTCTCGGAGAGAACGCCGAGATTGCGATCGAGGGCGCGCTCGTACAGGTCCACGTCGAGTGGTACCAATCCCTGTGCATCCGTCAGCGCGCTCGCTGCGAGAGCTTTCCGGATTTCAACCCACAAATCGCCGGCGGGCGTGCCGGGAGGCGTAAGAAGCTGGCAGGCGGTTTCGGTCCGCGCGACCACGGTTGATGGATTCCGTAACGGAGCCATTCCGATCCTTACGTGAATGGGCGCTCCCGTCACATACAGTATCACGGACGACCACGACTCATAGCCGACCTTGTCGGCGCGCACCACGTAGCGTCCACTGGCGGGCGCTCGCAAAGCCGAATGTCCTGCCTGGTCGCTGAAATTCCCGAAGAGGTTCATCCCATGGTCATCGACCAGCGAGACATTCGCGCCGACGATCGGATTTCCATTTGAGGCCTCGACGACCTCAATGAGAACTTCCTGGGCGGCGAGACGATTTCCGGCGACGATGAATGCCGCAGCAACGAGGAATGGCCGCAAGTGCATAGGTTGAGCGATTGTGGAGAGAGGGGACGCGATGCCTGGGATGGCCCGCGATCTAACTACATGACGCTCCATCTGGCCGGGCGTTTTGCCCAGCGGGGGAGTTTCCGGTCAACGGGATGGAATTTGCCGCCTCCCGAGCCGCCTATCGCGTTGCCGCGCCGTACTTTACTACCAGGTTGTACTTGCTCATCGTCGGGCAGCCCTGCCACTCCGCGGGCACAAATCGACTCTCCGCTGCGAAGGCCGCCGCGCTCCGCGCGAACTCGGGGTCGCTCGCTCCGCTGACCATCACTGTACTAGTGTCAGCCAGACCATCGGGCCGGACGAGAAACTCCACGTAAGCGCTGTCACCCCGGGCGAGCACCGCTGGCGTGCGCGGCAATTGCGGGTTGCCAACGATGTGAGCCAGAGGAAGGGCGTCCAACGACACGTACTTGGATACGGTGTCCGCCAGAGCTGCGCACGGCTCCGTTACCGTCATCGCCGGACCCCTCGCGCCGGAAGCGCATGCCGGGATCGCGAGCGCCAAGACTGCGATGAGGAATTGCTTGTTCATTGTGACGTCTCCAATCCAGCGAAATTCTAAAAAGTCGCCTCGGCATCGCCCTGATCACTCGGGCGGGACTTCGTGCGAGTCGAATGCGGCGTCGCGTTCGCGTGTTCGGCCCGTTTTCTTTCGGCGACCAGCTCCTTTACCCACTCTTCCACGAGCTCGGCGTTGTGCTCGTCGAGGAAAGTCTCCTCATGTTGGATCGTGTTGACGGCCGCTCCCCCGCTCTCCTGCACCATGGCCTCCACGAGACTCTTCCATGTTTCCGTTTGCAGACCATCACCGACGGCACGCATGATCATCCAGTCAGCGAGATTTGCGGGCCGGTCGTAGACCTGCACCTCGAAGCGAATCAAGTCAGCGCGCTGTTCGGCGAGGAATCGGATCGCGCCAGCGAGAGGATGTCCCGCGACCGTGACGAGGGTCGCCGAACTGGGCAGAAGCTGGACGACACGAACCTGGACGTTCCCTCGTCCGGCAAGCGCCATCGTCAGCGTGTTCCCCTTTCCCAGGATAGCCGGAGTTCCAGGCTCCGCTTGCACGTTCACGAATTGGGTCAGATCGCCGAACCGAAGGCGGAATCGGGCAAATAATTCTTCGGGCAGCAGGTTGCTGCCGGCGATGTCGATCCAGAAGCGCTTCCGTTTCAGCATCCCGACGCCTGTGTCGGGCGTCTGCTCCGGCAATGCGTCGGCGAGCTTTCTCAGTCCGCTGTCTAGCGGGGTCGGAGTGATGTGAAAAACGCTTGTGAGAGCATTACCGCCGGGCGTCTCGATCACATTGCCCTCGGTTAGCATCATCAGCTGGCTCTCGTTGATCGGCAACCGGGCGCCAAGCAGGCCGGCGATGGTGGCCCCGGCGGAAGCGAGGAACGGCGGGATCGGGATTCGCGCGGGCGAGCGGCCGGTGATCTCCCCCATCCTGTCCAGCAGGTCGTTGAGAGATGTCTTCTCTTCCCCAGCTATCTCCAGCAGCCGGCCGTGCAGATCGGTGCGACGGAGGCACTGCGACAACACCGCTGCGACGTCTTCGACCCAAATGGGCTGAAACTTGTCCTCTCCGGTGCCGATCACGGGAACTACGGGAAACGTGCGCACCACCGTCAACAAAAGCGAGACGACCTCATCCCCGGGTCCGTAGACGTTTCCGGGACGGAGGATGATCCATCCTCCCGCGAAGTTGCGCACGATGTCCTCGGCGCGACGCTTCGATCGGTGATAGGGCGAGTCTCCAGTCCCGGCGCCGAGTGACGATAGGTAGATGAATCGGCCAACCTTGCAGCGTTCCGCCTCGCGCAGAATGTTGCGGGTGCCGTCGACGTTGACGCTCTCGTAGGTCAGCGCTCCATTTTCCTCGATAATCCCCGCGGCGTGGATGACCAGCTCGCAGCCTTCGGCGCAGCCCCGAAGTTGATTCTGATCACCGATGCTGGCTGGCCACGCCTCGACCCCCGCTGACCACTGTTTGGCGTCTTCCGCGGCGTTTCGGCTGAGCAGCCGGACGGTGTCTCCGCCGGCAAGGATTTCGGTGACGGCGGGCTGACCGACTACCCCGGTCCCGCCAGTGACCAACACTTTCATCGTCAATGTCCCCTGAATTGGCGGTTATAGGGGCAGATTGGGTGCCATTCGGCGTGACCGCCCGAGCTTGGACCTCGTCCTTCGATTGACATGAAGTCCCCGAATCCGGGGTAAGGGGGAGTTGTTGTCCAAGGCCGTTTCGTCGCTCGCACTGCTGGCACTCGCCGCCTGCGGGGGACACAAGGAACCATACGTCGTCGGTGCAGCCGGGCCCTGGAAGCAGGGTTATGGACTACAGAACCTCCAGGGTGTGCAGCTGGCGGCCGAAGAGATCAATAAGGCCGGAGGCATAAACGGCCACGCTTTCCAGGTGGTTACCCGCGACGACGAGGGAGACGGTACCGTCGCCGCCAAGGTAGCCGAGGAATTCGTGCGAAACCGCAATATCCTGGCGGTCATCGGGCACGTCAACTCCTCGGGCATGCTCTCGGCGGCGCGTGTCTACGACGGGCAGCTTGCCGCGGTCGCTACGAGCGCGACGTCCCCCGATCTCACTGGCATATCGAGCTGGGTCTTCCGGATCATCTCGAGCGACTCACTGAACGGGATCGCTCTGGCCACCTTCGCCAACAAGTTTGCCACGCGCAACACGCCAGCGACTGCGGCCGTTCTCTACGAGAACAACACCTATGGTCGCGGACTGGCCGATTCGTTTAGACGCTCCTTTCACGGAGACCTGGTCAGCCTCGATCCGATCAACGCCGACCTTCCCTCGGCGGAGCCGTACGTAGCCTTTCTCAAGACGAAGAGACCAAAGGTCGTATTCATCGCGGGACGCGTCGCATCGGGTCTCAAGATCCTCCAGGAAGCGAAGCGCCAGGGATTCAATCCCGTATTCGTGGGAGGCGATGGCTGGCAGGGCATTGTTTCAGACTCAGTGGCATCCGAGGGCACCTACATCGGGATGTCGTTCACTCCGGAAGATCCGTCTCCGGCAGCGCGCGCTTTTGTCGCAGCTTTCGAGAAGAAATTCGGCACGACGCCTGACGCTCACGCCGCGCTCGCGTACGACGCAACCAAGCTGGTGGCACAGGCGCTCAGTGAAAAGGGCGCCAACCGCAAGGCGATCCGCAACTATCTCCACGGTCTGACCCGCGAAACCGCCTACCAGGGCCTGACCGGTCCGGCGTTCTTCGAGGACACGGGCGATCCGGTAGGGATGCGGTTCCGCGTGTTGCACGTTCAGAAAGGTCTTCTGACGCTGGCGGACGCAAGATGAAACCCTTTTATCGCTTTAAGACGATTCGTCAGGTTTTGACGGTCGGCTTCTCCTTTCTCATCCTTCTCCTGATCAGCGCCGGCGCGGTCGGCTGGTTCTCGATGACACGCATGGCCGATGAAGTGACGAGAACGCTCGCCGGGGCGCAGCAGGACGCGCGACAGGCATCCGACTTCTCCAACGTCGTCACCCAGGAGATTCAGGCCGCAAATACGTATCTCAGCGATCAGGACTCCAAGTCCGACGCCGATTTCCGCCGGCTCGGCTGGGAAGCACACAGGCTGCACCGGAGCTTTAGCGCCAGCCCCGACGCGCTCGCCGAACAAATAGTCAGAACCGTGGCGATCGACACCACACTCGCGAGAGTGGAGTCCGCGTTCGCCCTTTCGCATCGTCTGACAGACCTGGGACGCCTCGATGAAGCGCACGTTGAGGCGCAACGCGCGCGAAAGCTGGTGCCATCGCTTCTCGAGCAGCTGACCGGATTGGAGCACGCACGGGCGCAGCAGCTTTCGGCGATGTCGGACAGTCTTCGCGGCCAATCGGTCGCAAGGTCGAGGCTATTGGTCTCGGTGATCGTGGTTGCGACGCTGATTGCGATCATGATCGTGCTGCGCACTGGGCGCGCCGTCGGCCGTCCGCTTCGCCTCCTTGTCAGGCACGCGGTTCAGTTGAGCCTCGGCGATCTTCAGCAGCGCACCGAAGGCGACATGCCGGGTGAATTCCGGACGCTGGCGGACGCGATGAATCACGCGACGATCGCACTGTCTCGAATCGCATCGGGCGCGGCCACCACTGCAGAGGAAGTCGCCCAATCAGCTAGTGATCTGGCTTCTGCGTCCAAGCAGATTTCCGCGTCGGCCGGAGAAGTTGCGGACGCGGTCGAAGAAGTGTCGCATGGCGCCGAATCTCAGGTGGCACAGCTGCGTCAGGTGAACGAGGCGCTGGACGGAATCCGCACGCGCGGAGACAATCTCGTCGGCGGCGCGCAGGAAGTTCACAGCCTTGCGAGCGCGATCGAAGCCGAGGCGCAGGACAAGCGCGTCGAGATCGACCGGGCTCTCAAGATTCTTTTCGACGTGCGCACAATCGTGGAGCAGGCAGCTGGCCAGGTTCGGGAGCTGAATACGACGGCGACGGACATCAACAAGTTCGTGGTATCAGTGAGCCGCATCGCGGAGCAGACGAACTTGTTGTCGCTGAATGCGGCGATCGAGGCTGCCCGTGCCGGTGAGGCCGGTCGCGGCTTCGGAGTTGTCGCGAGCGAGGTCAGAAAGCTCGCCGACCAGACACAGGCAGCTGCGGACGACGTGGTGAAGATGACCGAGACAGTTACCACGCGCGTGGCGGCTACCTCGAAAGCGATGGAGCAGGGTGTGGTTCAGGTTGGCGAGATCGAGCGCGTGAGCCGCGAGCTGGATGCGGCTCTGTCCACAATCCTCGCGGCGGCAGAGAAGACGCGTACCGCCGCGGCCAGCGTGACGACAGCGGCGACGGAAAATGCGCGCGCAGTGGATTCTGCCGCCGCGAACCTCGGACTCGTGGCGCGGACCGCGGAGAGTCACGCGACCGCCGCGATGGAAGTGAGCGCGTCGACAGAAGAGCAGAGCGCTGCGTGCGAGCAGATGAGCATGGCCTCGACGCAGCTGTTTCACGGCAGCCACGTGTTGAGGGATCTGGTCGGCGAACTCAAGACCACCGCGCCTGTCACGCCCGTCCAGCCCGCATCCGGTAAGCCCGCCGAGTCTGTCTCTATGCCGAGACCGATTACAACTCCTCCTCATCCATCGCCAGCAGTCAAACGGGTCGCGTAAGCGACCCGTTTGTTTTTTTTCGTTCGACCGCGTCAATCCTGGTTTGTCGCGCGGTCGGTCGGTCGGGGTCTCCTCGGGCGCGGCCTTGGACGTCGCTACGACGACACCCCCGCCTCCCTCCCCAATGGCATCTCTTCAAATCGGCGTCGTCAAACCGGCGGTCGCGGTCCGCGTCAAAAAACGTACGAGTCGCGATCGCGGTCCGGCTTTCGATTACGCGCGTGGTACGTAAGAAGCAGGCCCGCAGCCGCGGCCGGCGAGCAGAGTTTTCGCGGAGATGGCCGCCTGCGGCGGCCCAGCGTTGCTGGGATGTCAGCTGCGCAGTCGGGACGGTGTCCTCGTAGAAGGCACCCTGTTAGCGACAAGGAGACCCGCGACCGAGCAGAGCGAGGG
>DATCPG010000401.1:0-3873 GCA_036570225.1 Gemmatimonadaceae bacterium
TGACAGTTCTGCATCCAGCGTTCGGCGCGGTCGGTGTCCTGCCCAAGAAGGGCAGTCGGAAGAGCGAGCGCGGCGATTGTGAGGGTGACAAATGGGATCGACCGCACGGGCGGGTGTCCTGTCGAGTAAAGGATTTGAGCAGCACCTCTTAGATAGCTCCGGACGACAAATGGTTGAAAAAAAACAAAGCCCCCCAGACTGGCGGGGCTTTGTCGTTCCGTTAGATCGCCCAACGCTATGGCGTCACGGCGCCGAAGAAGATGTCCAGGTTGATGGGCGGGTTGCCGAGTCGCTTGCTTACACCAGTCCAGGCGAACGCCGACTGAGTGGGGAGCGAAACTATTCCGTTGTAATCCCCAATGAACGGGCTGAATCCGGATCCGCTTGGCACTCCGGATTGCGATGGATCGAAGCCCTGTCGCGTGACCCGCTGCGTTACGAACGTGACGCCGCCGTCGGTGCTCTTGCCGTAGGTGATGTCCACCCGTGTGTTGTTGCTGTAACTCCGGTCATCCGAGATGAAGTCGATGCGGCCGCTCCCCCGCTCGATGCTCATCTCGACGTTGAGGCGGTCGCCGCTGGCGCCGGGAGCCATCGGAATGGTTGTCCAGCGAGTTGGGTCGGTTACACCGCTGGCTGGCGCAGACGCGAGAAACAACTGCGCGAGACCGCCGACGATGTCCGTGTACGCCACGTAGAGGCGCTGTCTGGTTGGATCGAAGGCCGGAACTGGATAGGTTCCGGGCCCTCTGAACGCACCGCCGGACACATTGAAGCAGTAAGGTGGAAACAGGCAGACCGGATTCGTGAGCGTTGCGAACTGCACCGGCGCGCCCCACGTCAGGCCTCGATCCGGCGATTCGCTCACGTAAAACACGGTGCCCTTTCCACCCTGGACGCCGTTGTCGAACACGAGATACGCGTGGCTTCCGTCGCCGTTGGTGACGATTCGCGCGTCCTGGTTGCTTCGCACAGTGCTGCCAGTTACCTGGGCTGGCGTCGAGAACGATCTGCCGCCGTTCGACGAGACAGCGACGTAAATCGGTGAGTTCGATCCATTGCCGTGAAACTGGGCCCACGCGATGTAGATCCGTCCGTCAGTCGGATCGACCCACATGAAATCGTGGTCCTGAAATTGACCGGTGGATCCCTTCGTGATGCCGGACGCATCCCACTGCGCGACGACGGTGAGCGGGTCCACGCCGCCGCCCTTCTGCCACGTCTTTCCTCCGTCGGTCGATCTGCTGAGAAGGAGCTGGGCCCTGAGACTGCCGTTTCCGCTGCCGCGATAACTGTAGCACGCAAAGTAGGCTGTGCCATCCTTGCCGAACGCGACCGTCGGATCGCCGCCGAAGTCTCCCGTGCCTGTGCCTGCGACGCTCGGGTCATTGGTGTATCTGGTGATTCCGGGCACGAATCCGTTTGGAACTGTGGGCGTCCAGCTCTTTCCGCCATCGAACGATGCGTTGACCGCGCAACCGTCGTTGTAGTTCCAGTCGTTCGCGCCGACGATGAAGTTCTGCGGATTTGTCGGATTGACCGCTATCGGAGTTTCGTTCTGAGCCGTCGTGTCGTTTCCGACGTCGACGACGGTGGCTCCCGACGTCGCCGACTGGACGGCGCGCGCCACATAGGGAGCAGCAGGTGGCACCGACTGGCTGTCGTTGCAAGCCGCGAGCGCAACCGTCGCGAGCAGCGCTGAGAAATTGACGAAGGGACGCACGCGAAAATCTCCGATTTGGGTGCACATATATGTCACCGGGAATCGAGCTCGCGCAACCAGCCCGATTTGAGCGTCGGATATGTGACGCTGTCGCGGGCTCGAGCGACTATCGCGCGAACCAGTACGTCGCTTTCACAAGAAAGACGTTGGCCGGCCGGCCGAATATCTCTCGCGCATCGCGGCCCGTCCGGAAATCGCCCTCGAACGGAAGGAAGTCGCTCCGCTCCTGCTGCCACACGAAAAAGAGCGCGGAGCCCGGCCTGTACTCCCACCTCACCACGGCGTTCCCGCGCAGGGAATGCGTCCGGAAATCCGGATTGCCGATCGAGAAGGATGGGGCGAGCGCCGCCCCGTCGGGATCCACGGTGTAGGAAACGATCTTTCCGCTGACGGGATCAGTGACCGGTGTGACCGTGCTGCCGTTGTCTCTTCCGTAAACGTTGTAGTCGCGCGTGCCGGGCGTCGCCAATTCCTTGAATCCCTTGTAGCGTCCGGCGGAAGCGAACGGCTGCGCGTAGAGCTGGAACGAAAGCAGCGGGCTGAGGGTCCACTCGACCCGCGTCGTCGCGGAGAGAGTCGTCTGATAGATGTCGGCGAGCACGTAGCGGCGCCCGTAGGTCGAGGTCGCCAGCGGATCGGTGGCAGCGCGCACGTATTGAATCGTGTTGTGATAGAGCGAAAGCGCGGGCGCGAAAGTGACGTGGATGGAGGAGCTCGGACGGGTATCGAGCCCTACCGACACGGCCTTCGAGTACCCGCGATCCTGATCCCAGTAGTAGCTGGTACTCAGGGTGTACGAAATTGTTTTTCGCAGGTCGGTGTCGAGCTCTGCCCAGGCGCCGTACTGAGTGGGCTGACGACCCAGCGGTCCGCCGCGCGTGAGACGATCGTCGATCGCGCTCGGGTCGTACTCACCGCCCGTGTATAGCGACCACAGGTTGGTGAAGTTGAGCGTTACCTGGTTGAAGAAGCTCGTCCAGATTTTGTCACCGCCATAATTCCAGGCGTGATTCGTTCCTTCAAACAGGCTGTAGCCACGCAGCAGCTTCCCGGCCTTTTGGTTGTTGTACGAAACGCCCGATCCGATGTTGCGATAGTCCACGCGACCCATGAAGCCCAGGTCATTGACCTCGAAGCCCGGGCTTATGTCCTTGGCGGTGGCCGAGAAAGTCCAGTCGCCTGATTTGTTGAGGCCCAGCTTTATCGAATGCCCAGCGAGTGAGTTTGCAGTCGTGTCGACACCGAGATAATCGGCATCGGGCCGCTGATAATAGCGGGCGCTCGACAGCTGAGCGCTTTGAATCACGGGACGCGAGGCGTTGATCCGCGATTCCGACATCGCGCCGGTGAGTGCCCACTGCTTGTTCGCCCAGCGATGCTCGAAATCCAGGCTACCGACATCCGCGCTCGTGCGGAGCAGATTCTTGAATGCGGTGTCGCTGAGGTCACGATTTACCGCGGTGCCACCGACGCTGAGAATGGTGTTGCCCCCACGGAGCTCACGCGACACGCGCCCGACGAAATAGTTGCTGAGCGGCTCGACCGCGGTCGTCGATTCGACGCTCGTCGCATCCAGCACGCGTGCATTCTCTTGAGCGGTAACAGCGTTCAGCAGTCCGACGCTCCACGCTCCGACTTTGCCCGTCAGCTTCCCCGCACCGATGATCGTGGTTGCATCGG
This sequence comes from Gemmatimonadaceae bacterium, assembly GCA_036570225.1. Lineage (GTDB taxonomy): Bacteria > Gemmatimonadota > Gemmatimonadetes > Gemmatimonadales > Gemmatimonadaceae > UBA4720. Next base: position 3,404 of record DATCPG010000401.1, read on the forward strand.
GCGCGTCGACGAACTGCCCGTCTGGAAAGCGCTGCGGTGATCTGCCGATGCGTCTCGAGTAGAAGATCTGCTGATTTCCGTACGACGGACCGCCGTTGATCACGCCGATGTTGAACATGTTGGAGCCTTCGACGAAAAACGGCCGCTTCTCCGGGAAAAATGTCTCGTACGCGGAGAGGTTGACCACGGCCGGATCTACCTCGACCTGGCCAAAATCCGGATTCACCGTTGCTGTCAGGGTCAAGCCGTTCGGAAGACCGTACTTGAGATCGAGGCCGGCCGATGGCTTCGCATCGTTCGCGCGATAGAATGGATTGGCCGGATCGCCCGGCGCGCGAGTGAGCTTTGCGCTTGCATACGGCATGATCTCGAGGCGGCGCGGGGTCGGAATGTCGACGATCCCGGCGAGATCCCCTTCGAGCGACACGAATCCCGGATCCGTTGTCTTCCACGGCGACCAGCTGTCACGC
>DATCPG010000402.1:0-24449 GCA_036570225.1 Gemmatimonadaceae bacterium
GAGTACGTCTCCAATTTGTGGGGCGCCCCGAAGAAATCGGGGCGGGGTCAGCTCTGAATCAGATCAGGAGACGCTGGGGAGGGCCCGTTGCATCGGGCAGCAGTGGAGCGGCAGATCCGAGATCGAATCCCGGACTACCTGACGTTTGTACCACCACTGCGCTCGAGCTTTCGCTCAGAAGCACTAGTGTTGGAAGTGTGAATGCCGTTCCGGAGCGGCCGCACTCGCCGACGCAGTTGCAGCCTTGCGCGGAGGTTCCATGCTTCGAGGGGCTGTGATGCTCGAAGCCTTTGCCGTGCTCGGTTGCTACGACGCCTGCATCACTACGCCCGGTGGCACCGACGGCGCGATGCATCGGACAGGGCACAACTGGCACAGCTGCGCCACTCAGCGCCGCGAGCCATGGCGCGAGGAGAATGACCGTCAGAGTTAGGGCAAGGAGCCTGCGTATCATCCGATTGGGTTGAGCTCAGCGACGATAAGCGCGGTTATTCTCTTCGGCACGTCCGATTCAGTTTGGTGGTTCCAGAGAATCGGCGCAAGCCTTAGTCCCACATCCGGCCGTAACGTCGGTTTGGTTTGTGGGGTGATTTCTACTTTGCGGATACTTTGGATTTCACAACTTCACACGACGAAGCAGCTGTGCGTTCACTGCCACCACCACCGTACTGAGAGACATGAGAATTGCGCCAACAGCTGGATTGAGGACGATTCCCCAGTGCGCGAAAACGCCGGCGGCGAGCGGGATTGCTGCGATGTTATAGCCGGCCGCCCACCAGAGATTCTGCACCATCTTGCGATAGCTCGCTTTACTGAGCGTAATGATTCTGGGAACGTCACGCGGGTCATTTCGGATCAGTACCACGTCGCCCGCTTCAACCGCGACATCAGTCCCCGCTCCGATCGCGATGCCGACGTCAGCAGTCACGAGGGCCGGAGCATCGTTGACTCCGTCGCCGACCATGGCAACACGCTTTCCCGTACGCTTCATCTCCTCGATTTTTGATGCCTTCTGATCTGGCAGCACTTCGGCGAATACGGTCTCGATCCCGAGCTCCTTTGCGACCGCATCGGCAACCGGTTTCGCGTCCCCCGTCATCATGATCACTTCGATCCCCTGCTCGTGAAGACGGTGCACAGCCTCGTGCGATTCTTCACGAATTGCATCCGCGACGGCTAATACTGCAAGCGCCGTCCGACCTTCGATGAGAGTGATCGCCGTCTGGGCGCGACTCGTCGCACGATCGAGCGCGGCACGGAGTTCCTGGCCTGGCTCAATCTCGAGTTGACGAAGCAGTGCTGGACCGCCGATCATCAGCGAGCGTCCTTCGACGACCGCTTTGACGCCTTGACCGGGTATCGCCTGGAACTGTTCCGCACCCACCAAAGAAAGCCCGCGCTCCTGAGCGCTCTTCACGACTCCCTGAGCGATAGTGTGCTCAGATTCCTGCTCCATAGAAGCCGCAAGTCTCAGTGCATCATCCGCCGAAAGTTCGGACGCCGGGGTAATCTCTACGACCCGAAATTCGCCGCGCGTCAACGTACCGGTCTTGTCAAAGAATACGGCGTTCACATTCCGCGCCTCTTCCAATCCGCGCCGGTTGCGAACCAAAAGTCCGGCTCGAGCGCCGAGCGTAGTCGAAATCGCGATGACGAGCGGAATTGCCAGGCCCAAAGCATGAGGGCATGCAATCACCAGAACAGTTACAACACGTTCGACCGCGAATGCTGGTGACGCGCTGACCAAGAGCCAAGCGACAAGGGTGATCATGGCGGACACGATCGCAACCACTGTCAGGAAGAAGGCCGCCCGATCGGCGAGCGCCTGCGCCTTCGAGCGGGAGCTTTGGGCTTGCGCAACAAGTCGCACGATCCCGGCGAGCGCAGTACGCTCCCCCACTCCCGTCACCTTAACGCGAAGGGAGCCAGAACCGTTTACTGTACCGGCGATCACTTTGTCACCTGGATTCTTCTCCAGAGGCCGCGACTCGCCGGTGATCATGGCTTCGTTCACCGTGCTGGTTCCCTCCAGGACCACGCCATCGGCCGGGATACCCGAGCCCGGGCGAACGAGAACAATGTTGCCTTCGCAAAGATCTGACATCGGCACTTCTTCTGGCTTGTCGCCAACAAGCCGGATGGCGGTGTGCGGCACCAGCTTCGCCAGCTCCTTGAGCGCACCCTGTGCCTGTGCGATCGAGCGCATCTCGATCCAGTGGCCGAGGATCATAATCGTGATGAGCGTGGAGAGCTCCCACCAGAGATCCATTCCCTGAACGCCAAAGGTGACGGCGAGGCTGAACCCGAACGCCACGATGATGGCGAGCGAGATCAGAGTCATCATGCCTGGCAGGCGGTCCTTTATCTCCCGCACTGCACCAAGCAGGAAGACCATCCCGCCGTAGAAGAACAGGATTGTTCCGAAGATGGCCGGGATGTAGGCAGACCCAGGGAAAGCCGGCGCCTGCAAATGGAGCCACTGCAGGATCATCGGCGACCAGGCGATCGTTGGCACGGTCAGAGCCAACGCCCACCAGAACCTGTCGCGGAACATCGCTACGCTGTGACCGGCGTGCTGGTCGTGCTCGTGATGTGCGTCGTGGCCTTGATGCGTATCGTGTCCCTGGTGCCGCTCCTCATGCTTGCGATCTGGCGAGGGCGGGACATCTGGATGAGTCATCCCTGTATGCGAGTGACGACTGAGGGACCACTCACGGCGACACTCCAGTGAGCAAGCCGGTGACGAGCAAAATCATAAGACCGACTGCTAGTTCGGTTGCAGCTGTTTTGCGAAGCCGCAAAGCTCCGATTTCAGTGAGCAGCTGCGGCTGCACTCTCTTGAAGTTGTAGGCGCCGATTGCGAAAGTGGTCGCGACGAGCAGCAGCTTGACGAGGAGCGTCTTACCATAGGTTGTATGCCAGAGCGCGGAAAGATGCTCGAGGTGAATCCACGAGGCGAATACTCCACTAGCTACGACGACTCCGGCAGAGGCTAGCGCGAGTGGAGAAAAAGCATTTACGAGAGAGGCAATAGACTCCCATCTGTTCTGCAGTTCGAGGGTCCACACAATCGGAACACCTATCGCCACTACACACAGCAGACATCCGAGCCAACTCGCTCCGCCGAGAATGTGAAGCCAGTCAGCGGCAATCATCAGAGAAGTGAACCGCGGGCTAGCGGCTGCATGCCCACCCAAGGCCGGCGTTATTGCCAATATGAGAGCAGAAGCTGTAGCAACGAACCACCCTCCGCGCACACGAGCCGCGAGTGCGAAACCGAGTAGCGCCCCGAGAGCAGACGCCAGCTGAATGCGGAACGCGAAGCCCCAGTCGGTTCGCATCACCATCCCGCGAACACTCATTGCTTTCATTCCCGGCATATCCGGCATAGCGCTCATCATTTGCGATTCGAGATTCAGTCTCACGAGCGCGACAATGATCACCAACACGGCCGCCATCATTCCAAGCGTCGCCGCGCGCTGCGACATCCTTTGCTTCAGCTCGTTTGGAACGGCCCGGGCCGCACGAAGAACTAACAGCTTGAAAGCGACTGCGCCGATCAGAGCGAGAAGAGCCAGAAACAGGAAAGCTCGCGCAATTGAATTTCCGATCGAGCTGGCAGCATCCACATCCTCCGCGTCAAGAGGTGTCTCTTTGCGCGGGGCGGCTCTGGCTCCGGCCGAATGTGCACCGCCAGGCGAATCCACTTGCACTCCCCAAGGGTGCGATGCGAGCCCCGAGGCTTGGGTGGGCGCCGCTAAGACGACAAACGTAAACTTTCCACTCGAGGGATGACCGTCCGAGGCGGCCGTCCGCCATGAGAAGGTGTAGCGGCCGACCGGCAAGGCACTCAAGACATGAAAGGCTATTCCCAATTGCCCCGACGTTTGACGCTCGGCGGAACTCAAAGCGAACGTTTTACCCGCAGAGTCGTTCAATGAGCCGAATGTCATCGACAATTCGGGCTGTTCGGAAAACCAGAGTCGAATCACTTGCGGAGGTCCGGCGAGTTGGGACCCAGCTGCCGGTTCACTACGCTTCAACTTTGCGTGTGCCCACGCTCTGGCCGGCACAAACAAGGCGGCCGTCACCACCAGGATTCGAAGCAATCTATTCATCGCCGGCGCCCATCTTCATCCCGCCCATGTCGTTCATTCCTTTCTTGGGCGCGTGAAAAGGCCGAAGCCTCAGGAAAATGAATGTCCCGACCGGCGTTCTCGAACCGTAGTATGGTTCAAGTGGGCTCGGCACGAAATTCAGAGTGGCAGCGGCACCCAGTCCAATGGTTGCCCAGTGAGTTCGGGCCAACTCGCGGATGTACCCCAACTGCGCAGTCCCCACGTTGAAGTGCTGCGTAGCGGGGAATCCTGGAAGCAGGACGCCTTCGCTCGTTGTTACCGGGTTTACTACGACGAGCTCTTCCGAGCTTTTCTGAACGAGCTCGGTTCTCCCGAAGAGCGTGTTCTTTCTGTCGAGAATCGCTTCACTCTCGAGCAGGAAGCTGTGGGACAGGCTCGGCATACTGCTGTGTTTGTTGGCGGCCCAGATAAAGGTGCTCGCTATCTGCCCCTCACTACCGAGCGAAGTGCCGTGCTCCGCAGAAGCGGTGACGCGATGCATTGACTCGGTTGGATTGAGCGATTCCGGACTCTTGAGATAGCCGTAGCCGCCGGCGAAGCTCCAATGAGCCGATGGGTTCAGCGTAAACCGTCCGGAATATGAATCGAGTCGAATCGGATCGAAGTCCCAGCGATTCTCGTCTGGCTCCCGACCGTTGAACGCCGATCCCTCGAGCTGCCACGTGTGGGTGAAAATCCCCGCAGTCAGCACGCCGAAGCTCACGTGCGTTGCGTCCTGCCAGTGATGCCCAATCGGTGCGGCTGGATTATCCATCGCCGACGGCCGGTGCATGAAGGCCACCGGACCTAGCGCGGGCTCTCCCGCTGGAGCTGCGTAAGCGCTCCATGCCAGGGATTTTGTTATCGGTCTTTGATAGAGCGCGCCGAGTTCCATCCAGAAGTCGTGTGGGTGCTGTCGATCGTGCAGCGGCTGGCCTTTGTAAGTCTCACCGGTCTGGAGCAGCAGCGGGTACCCACGATTGGTCACAGTGAGTGCGTCGAGGCTGAGCATCGTTCGCGCCTGGAAACGACCGCCCACAAGATCATGCGTCGCCATGAACATCGCCCAGTTCAGAGAGCCGAATTGGTCGGCGCCCCGCTCACCACTCTGTTTGTCATACTGAGCAAATAGAAAACCATGAGCCATGATCATCCAGTCGCCCAACATTCTGCGGCGGTTTGGCAAACTTACCGCGTCGGGAATCCAAGTGGTGCCTGATCCCATTCGCTCCATGCTTACCCGGGCTGGGCCGATCATCATGTCATCCGTCGTATGACCTCGCATGCCGGGCATACTCATGCCTGGCTGCGTTCCCTTCATTTCGGCTGCTGACGTATCTCGCTTTTCACCGGGTATTCCGGGCATTCCGGCCATACCGGGCATGTTGATGTGTACCGAGCCTGGCTTCGACGGCATGTTCGGCATGCTCATTTGTGCGGAATCCTTGGAGGCCGGAGCCAGATTGTTCATGTCCTTTGCGCTTATCTTTGCATGCGCAGTGTCTCCGTGAACGACAACCGGGTGCGCGCCCATCTGCATTCCTGCCAGTGGAGCGGACTTCCGTTTCGACGCAGTCTTGGCGGGCCTCGGCATCGACATCTTTGACGACTGTTTTGTTGTATTTGTGCGCGCCTTGTTCCCATCCTTGGTGCTCAGCTTCTTCTTTCCCGAACTGGACGAAGCCGACTTGCCACTTGCAGCTGGCTTTTTCTTTTTGGTTGGAGTGCCCATCTGCATGTTCATGGGCATTTTGGATTTCGAGGTATCGCGCGCCGTTTGCTGCGATTGCTGAGCGGGAGCAGGTATTGCCGCGAGAACGGAGATCAAGACGAGCGCCGAACTATGGCGCCACGCATTGCATAGTGACGACGAAAGCATTGTACATCCGAAGTTTTAGTGTGGGCGCGCTGCGGCTTTTCGCAGGCGTCTAAGCAGTCCGCGCATGAAGAGTGATAAGCGCGGAGGAGAACACGGGAGTTGTGCTCTAGGCCTTCGGAGGCGGGGGCTCTGGGGCGGTTACGCGTCTAAGCGGGGTCTGAAACGGACCGCTAGGCAAAACGGCTCCGCCACCAACCAAATGGTCACTCGATACCGTGCGACCCAAAGAGGCAGATACTCCGCAAGACGTCATCGCCTGACAGCACTCTAGCGTGGCAGAGGTGCAAGGTTTTTGCCCGCCTCCAGTCGCCGGCGACTGATGATGCATTGCACCATGTCCGCTCATCGTCGTCGCCGCGATCGTCTGTGGCTGCATGCTTCCCTTCTCGCAGCCTTCAGTACTGTGGCCAAGGGTGAGTGACAAAACACAGATTCCAGTCAGAATTCCAACGGAGCGGCGGAATCGCATAATGGAGTCTAATCGGGTACGGCGCAAAACAAGCGTGACTGGAGATCCGAGAGGTCGTGGGAGACGTCGATCGAGTGGAGCAGAGGCGATCTACAACTACGCCGCCAAAAGTCTCATCAGCAATTTCACCCGAATCCGGTAGTGGCGGAACAAGCCCCACGTCGTGCCCAGCGCAAGTGCTGCATTCAAGGTAGCTTCCAGCTCCCGAGCTGTCGGCAAATCTCTGCTCCGTCACGAATTGGTGGAAAACGGTTGTGTAAGCAAGTAACTACTTGCATCCCTCCGCCGGATACTGTAATATCGGTCGCATGGACAGCAGAAACGAAATCATCAACGCCGCATGCCAGGTGTTCGCCAGGCTTGGCTTCCGTGGCTGTACCACGCGGCGCATCGCCGACGCCGCCGGAGTCAACGAGGTCACGATCTTCCGGCAGTTCGGGTCCAAGGAAGCGCTGATCCGGGAGGCGATGAAGAGGACGCACTCGGTCGATCTCGCTCCGCTGCCCGACGTGCCGACCAACCCCGAGCGTGAGCTGACCTCGTGGAGCGAGTCGTTCATCCAGCACTTGAGACTTCGGAGCTCGATCATCCGTAAGACAATGAGCGAGATGGAAGAGCGACCCGAAATGTGTGAAAGCGCAAGCTACGTCCCGAGACAGGCTTCGGCAGACCTGTGCCACTACCTGACCGCTCTCAAGCGGCAGGGTAGAGCGGCAGAAAAGTTCGATCCCAAGACGGCCGCGGCAATGCTCATGGGGGCGATCTTCGCCGACGCGATGGGACGGGGGATGATGCCGGATGTCTACCCGCAGCCCGAAGAGAAGGCAGCTCAGATGTACACGCGATTGTTATTGAAAGCCCTTGGTGTCGAAAATGGCGCCCCTCGACCGACGACTAAGCAGACGAAGCGCGCAAAACAACTTTCAGCCTGAACCAGTGTCCTCCAGAAAAAATCAATGCCGCGCTCATTTCGCCGGCAGACTGACACGAATTGTCTTCGCTTTCCTGAGCGTCATCGTGCCCGTGAAGGCACGGACCCAGGTGCCCACGCTTCCTACCCAGACGACCGTGGCCCAGGTGCTTTCCCTCACTCTCGATGAAGCGGTGCGCACCGCCGAATCCCAGAGCGAGGCGATCCGCATCGCGCGAGCGGGAGTACAGCGCGCAAGTGGCCAGCAGTACCAGGCGCGGAGCCTGCGCTATCCGCAACTCAATGGGTCCGCCAGTTACACCAGAACGCTGGCGTCGCAGTTCTCGAGTGTTGGCGGAAGCGCACCGGCGGTCGATACGACCAAGCCTCCTTCGCCACCGGCTCCTTGCGATCAATACCTTTTGGGGCCAACTGCCACAACCGCGGAGCGTCTGGCGGGCCTCGAGGACGCGTCCCGCTGCGCGCTTGGCGCAAATCCTTTCTCCTCGTTCGGCAGCCTCGGGTTCGGCGCGAAGAACCAGTACAATCTCGGCCTCTCGTTCTCGCAGAACCTGTTCGCCGGCGGACGCATCCAGGCGCAGAACGCCGTCGCCAACGCGGGACGTCGTTCGGCTGACATCGAGCTCGCGGCGCAGCGCGCGCAGGTTCGACTGGATGTGACGCAGAGCTACTTCGACGCCGCGCTCGCCGATCGACTGGTTGCGCTGGCCGAATCATCCGCGGTGCAAACCGAAAATGTGCTCAAGCAAACGCAGCTCGCGCGGACGGTTGGAAACGTCTCCGAGTTCGAGCTGCTGCGCGCGCAGGTGTCGGCGGCAAATCAGCGTCCCGTCGTGATTCAGCGGCAGAGCGATCGGGAGGTTGCATACCTCCGGCTCAAGCAGCTGCTGAACATTGCGCTCGAGACACCGGTCCAGCTCACGACCGCGGTCGACGATGCCGCGGCGATAAACTCTGCGCTCGAAGCGGCAGGGCTCGGCGGCGACACATCCTCTACCAGCAGGGCAACGGTACGCGAAGCGGCAGCAGCAATAGATGCGCAGCGCGGTCTTCTCAAAGTCGCGAAGGCGCAGCGTTTTCCCACACTTGCCCTCACATCGCAGTACGGCAAGGTTGCGTTTCCGCTTACCAATTTTCCCCAGTCGGGAGATTTCCGGACGAACTGGACCGTCGGGCTTGCCTCGCAGGTCCCGCTGTTCACCGGAGGGCGGGTCAAGGGCGAGCAGCTGGTGGCGGAAGCCAACGTGCGCGAGGCTCAGGCGCGGTACGATCAGGTGCGCGAGTTCGCGGCGCTCGATTCGCGTGTGACGCTCAGCAATCTCTCACAGGCACGGTCGGCGTGGCTCGCGAGTCTTGGCACGGCCGAGCAGGCTCAGAGGGCATACTCGATCGCGGAAGTGCGCTACAAGGAAGGGATCTCGACCCAGCTCGAGCTCAACGACGCGCGAATTCTGCTTGAACAGGCCGTCACCAACCGCGCCCTCGCCGCCAGAAACCTGCAGGTCGCGCGGGTGAAGCTCGCGCTTCTTCCCGATCTGCCGCTCCAGACTACAGGCGCGACGCAATCACAGGCGCAGTCGCAGGCGGCAACGCAGCAACAGCAGCAATCCCAGAGCACTCAGCAGACGCAGGCGACGCAACAGACGCAGACAGGGCAGTCCGCGATTCCACCACAATAACAGCATCAAGAGCAATCATATGACGAACACATCACACGCCACCCTGACACGTCGCGCTACTCTGATCGGACTCTCTGCTATCGTCGCCCTCAGCGGCTGCAGCAAGCGTGACAATGCTTCAGCGGCGGAGACGAGCAAAACGCAAACCATGATCGTTGGCGCCGAGAACATCGCCGTCGCGACGAATGGCTCAATAATGACCGGGCCTTCGATCTCGGGGACGCTCGAGCCGGAGCGCGAGGCGGCGATTCGCTCGCAGGTTTCCGGTAGCGTGCTGCAGACGTACGCAGATCAGGGTCAGGCGGTTAGTCCCGGTACGGTTCTGGCGCGAATCGATGCGAGCGGAATTCAGGATGCATACACGTCCGCCCGCGCGGGACAGGTCGCCGCGCGCAACGCTGCTGACGTAGCCGCGCACGATCTCGAGAGAAACCAGAAGCTTCTCGCCGCCGGCGCGATCGCCGACCGCGACATCGAGCAGTCACGCCGCGCTTCGATTTCGGCGCAGGCGGCGCTCGAAGATGCCAACTCGAGACTGGCCACAGCGTCAAAGGCTTACCGAAGCACCACGGTCACCGCGCCGTTTAGCGGAGTCGTGAGCGAACGGCCCGTGTCGGCGGGCGACGTGGTCCAACCGGGCTCAGCTCTGTTTACGGTCGTCGATCCCTCCAGCATGAGACTCGAGGCGTCGGTGCCCGCCGAGCAGCTGTCGCTGATTCACGTTGGAGTGCCTGTGGTTTTCACCGTCAGCGGATATCCCGGCCGTGAATTTGTAGGCCACATCACCCGCATCAACCCGACGGCAGATCCGACGACGCGTCAGGTTCGCATCTACGTTTCCATCCCGAATGCGGGGCGTACGCTCGTTGGTGGACTCTTCGCGAATGGACGCATGTCGAGCGCGACGAAGATGGGTCTCGTGGTTCCGCAGGCAGCGGTCGATGTTCGTGGCACAGCTCCGTTTGTAATGCGCATCAAAGGAGGCAAGGTAGAAAAGGTTCCAGTCCAGGTCGGCCTGAGCGACAAGAGCTCGGAGACGACCGAGATACTGTCGGGTCTGCAGGCGGGCGACACGCTGTTGCTCGGCGCAGCGCAGGGAATCACTCCGGGAACCCCGGTGCGGGTCTCGGCGCCCCCGGCGAGTCCGGCGGCGAGCAGCGGCAACGGGAGCTGATTTATGGTCATTTCAGATTTCGCAATCAAGCGGCCGATGATCACCGTCGTAACGATGGTGGCGCTGGTCGTATTCGGATTATTCGCGCTCTGGCGGCTGCAGACCGACGAGTTCCCGGACATCCAGCAGCCGGTCGTTCTGACCTTTATTCCGTATCCAGGCGCATCTCCGGAAGGCGTGGAGCGTGAAATCCTGAAGCCAGTCGAGGACGCGATCAAGGGAATCTCCGGCGTCGACAAGATTTATGGCACCGCCGGCGATGGATACGCGCAGATCATCACGCTGTTCGTATTCGAGAAAGACCCACAGGTCGGCACGCAGGACATTCGCGATGCGATCTCGGGAATCCGGCAGGACCTTCCTGTCGAGATGAAGGAGCCGGTGATGCAGAGATTCGATCCGTCCGATCAGCCTATTGTGTCGATGACGATCGCTTCTCCGGCCCTGACTCCGGCGCAGCTTACACGGCTCGCCGATCCGGACATCACGAGCAAGCTGAGAGGAATCTCGGGCATCGCTCAGGTGCAGCTCGTGGGCGGGGTGAAGCGCGAGATGACGATTCAGCTCAGACCGGAGGCGTTGCAGGCGGCGGGCATCGGTGTCAATCAGGTCGTACAGGCGCTACAGGCTCAGAATCTTGCCGCGCCTGTCGGAAGAGTGAACGGAAATCTCGACGAGCGGACGATTCGTTTGCAGGGACGGCTCGACGGTCCGCAGGATTTCATGAACCTGGTGGTTGCAGAGCGCAACGGCCAGATCGTTCGCCTGGGTCAGGTGGCGGATGCAATCGATGGAACCCAGGAGCAAAGGTCTCTCGCGCTGTATAACGGCGTCGAGGCGGTCGGCATCAACATCGTGAAGTCGAAGGGCTACAGCACGACCGACGTCAGCACCAAGGTCAGACAAAAAGTTGAAGAGATACAGAAGACTCTTCCACCCGGGGTCAAGATCGACGTAGTGAAAGACTCGGGCCTACGCGTCAAAGCATCGGTGACCAACGTCGAAGAGGCGCTCCTCATCGGGGCGCTCCTCACCGTGCTGGTGGTGTTCGTGTTCCTCAACTCGTGGAGATCGACCGTCATTACCGGACTGGCGCTGCCCGTCTCGGTGATGGCCTCGTTCATCGCCGTGTGGGCATTCGGGTTCACGCTCAACACCATGTCGCTCCTCGGGCTGTCGCTCGCGATCGGAATTCTGATCGACGACGCGATCGTGGTGCGCGAGAACATCGTGCGCCACATCGAGATGGGTAAGGATCACATGACGGCGTCGCATGAAGGGACCGACGAGATCGGCCTCGCGGTCACTGCCACGACCTTCTCGATCGTCGCGGTGTTCGTGCCGGTGGCGTTCATGTACGGAGTGGCAGGACAGTGGTTCAAGCCGTTCGCGCTCACCATTGCCGCGTCGGTGCTCGTATCGCTATTCGTGTCGTTCTCGTTGGATCCAATGTTGTCGGCGTACTGGGCCGATCCGCAGGTCGAGGCGGGTGAGCACCGCAATCCGATCGCGCGCACGCTCGAGAAGTTCAACAACTGGTTCAACAGGATGGCCCAGCGCTACAAGGGCCTGATCGCGTGGGCGCTGGATCACCGGGTGGCAATGGTACTGATTGCGTTGGCGTCGTTCATCATCGCGCTCGCGCTTCCGGCGGTCGGACTCGTCGGCGCCAGCTTCTTTGGAACCGAAGATCAGTCAGAGGTCAACATTGCCATCGAGACTCCTCCGGGATCCAACCTCGCCTACACGCGCATCAAGGCTGAAGAAGCGGCGCGGATGGCCCGCGCGCACAAGGAAGTTCGTTTCACGTACAGCACACTCGGCGGAACGACTGGCGACGTGAACACTGGAAACGTCTACGTTCGCCTCGTGCCGAAGTCTGATCGTTCTGTCGGAGCCGAGGATTTCGGGCGTCAGCTTCGTCAGGAAGTCGGACGCATTGGGGGCGCGACGATGTCCGTCTTCACCAACGATTTCCAGGGAGCGCAAAAGCAGATTCAAATCGAGCTGCGTGGAGGTACGTCACAGCAGCTCGGCGCGGCTGCCGAAGCGATCGCTGACCAGGCCAGGCAGGTGAAGGGCGCGGTAGACGTCGGTCTATCCACAAAAGGACAGAAGCCGGAGCTGAACGTCGAGCTGAATCGTGGGCTCGCGGGAACTCTCGGCGTGACAGTCGGCCAGGTCGCGCAGGCACTGCGCCCGGCGTTCGCGGGAATAAAGGCGGGTGATTGGGTGGATCCGACTGACCAGACTCGTGAGGTGAACGTGCGTCTCGCTCCTGAGGCGAGACAACGTGCGGCGGATCTGGAACAACTGCCGCTTGTCGTCACGGGTCCCGATGGACAGCCGCGCACGCTTCCGCTCGGCCAGATTGCAACCATCACGCAATCGCTGGGTCCGGCTCAGATCAGCCACCTCGATGCAGATCTGGTGGTGACAGTGCAGGCGAATACGTCCAATCGTCCCCTGACAGAGGTCATGAAGGACCTGAATGCCCGGATAGCGAAGCTCACGCTTCCGCCCGGAGTGCACATAACCCAGGGTGGTGAAGTCGACAGCCAGAACGAAGTATTCGGCCGCATCTTCTCGGCACTGGGCATCGCGGTGATGTTGATGTACCTGATCCTCGTGATGCAGTTCGGCTCGTTCCTCGAGCCGCTGGCGATCATGATCTCGCTGCCGCTCTCGCTCATCGGCGTGATGCTGGCGCTCATGATCACGGGAACGACGATCAACATCATGAGCCTGATCGGAGTCATTCTGTTGATGGGAATCGTGGCGAAGAACGCCATTCTTCTCATCGACTTCGCGAAATGGGCGCGCGAGAAGGACGGTCTGTCGAGGCGCGACGCACTGATTCAGGCGGGCGCGATCCGACTTCGTCCCATCCTGATGACGACCCTCGCCCTGATTGCGGGCATGCTTCCCGTTGCGCTCGGCATCGGAGAAGGAGCGGAGTTCCGCGCGCCGCTGGGACGCGCGGTTATCGGTGGCGTGATTACGTCGACGTTGCTGACGCTCGTCGTGATCCCGACGTTCTACGAGATCCTCGATGAGTGGAGAGAATGGGTATTCAGCAAGTTCGGAGTGTACAAGCGCCGCACCGCTGAACATCCAATACCGCGGATAGCCGGAGCCGCTACACGTGGAGAGCCGCTGGAAAACCTCGCCTGAGGGCGGGTAACGTGCCCCGGATCGTTTCCTTTTTGCCGGCGGGCACCGAAATGGTGCACGCACTCGGTGCGGCAAGTGAGCTTGTGGGTCGGTCGCATGAATGCGACTATCCCGCGAGCGTCACTACTCTGCCTGTCGTCAGCCGGCCAGCACTCGAGCTCGCCGGCGCGTCACCGGGAGAGATCGATTCAGCCGTCGCGCAGCAGCTGGACGGCGGCGCCACGCTCTACACTATCGACGAGGTGCTCCTCCGTGATCTCCGTCCGGATGTGATAATCACGCAGAACCTTTGTCGGGTATGTGCTCCATCGGGGGATGAGCTGACTCGCGCCGTGAGGAATTTCAGCGCGCACCCCGAGGTTCTGTTTCTCACACCGCGCAGCATGAGCGACATCGAGGACAACGTGCTCGCTGTGGGACGCGCGATAGGCCGGGTGCGGGAAGCCGATGCATTGGTGCGATCCAATCAGGAGCGGCTCGCGCGGGTCAGGTCAGCGATCAGCAATGCACGCAACAGACGTGTCGTTTTCCTGGAGTGGACGGATCCACTCTTCTGTGGCGGCCACTGGGTGCCGGAAATGATCTCGCTCGCTGGTGGAGAAGATCCGCTTGGGCGTCCGGGCGAGGATTCCGTTCGTATCGACTGGGATGACGTCATCAATGCCAGGCCGGAGGTCGTCATCGTTTCGCCGTGTGGCTACCGGCTCGAGCAATCGACCGAGCTCGCGCGGCAGATGCGGCCGGTGCCGGGCGCGGAGGTGTACGCAGTTGACGCGAACGCTTATTTCGCGCGGCCGGGCCCACGAGTCGTGGAAGGCGTGGAGCTGCTCGCTCATCTATTGCACCCGGATCGCGTGTCGTGGCCGCACTCGGGCCAGCCCTGGGAAAGAATAGACTAGATCAACGTGACGCCGCGTCGATCGCGACGCTCGCTTCATAAGGGGTCTCGACAACTGGCTCGCTCGTCTCCAGAAGCATCGATTCGAGATCCAGATCGCGCTGAATGTCACGCATGACATCGTCCGCAATCACACCGCGGTCGCGAAGATCGAGGATTGCTTCCTGTTCGGCGTCGATCATCGCCGAACGGACGCGACGGTATTCGACTGCACGGCGGTCGTCGATGGCAGCCGCCTCGTGTGACGGAGCGAAGATGAAATGATCGTGGTCGTGTGCGACATCTTCTGGCTCGTCCTCGTGTGGTTCGGCCTCGCGGGCCGCCCAGCGGCGAGCGCGCTGCCTATGTCGCTGCTTCAGATAACGCACGACTTCGGGATACGGTGAGCTGGCGAGCACGGGATCGTCCAGTGTCTTGAGTCCCGCCTCGGCGGCCGCGAGTCGCGCGTGAGCATCCTCTTGCGCCTCATACTGGTCGGCTCCAATGCCAAGCCATCGCGCGAATGGCGCGAGCGTGGGTCCCTGCACGACGAGCGTGATGAAGATGACGGCGAAGGATATGAAAATGATCTGGTCGCGCGCCGGAAATCGTGATCCGGATGCTGTCAGAAGCGGTAGCGACAGCGCGAGCACAAGCGAGTCAGCGCCTCTCAGACCCGACCAGGCGATGAACAGGACCCAGCGCCACGGCGGCAGCGGGTCCTTGCTGCCGCGGAACCATCGGCCGAGTCCCCTGAAGATGTATGTGCTCGGCAGCACCCATACGAGCCGCACGACCACCACACACAGACTCACCAACGCCGCCTCTCGCAGCAGCGTGGATAGCGGAAAACGGTTTAGTGCGCGGGCGACGTAAGGGAGCTGGAGCCCGACGAGAATGAAGACGAGGCTCTCGAGCATGAAGGTCACCACGGTCCACGTCCCCCATACCTGCTGCCGAATCGACGGACCGAGAACCTTGGGGACCGTGCGCGCCGCATACATTCCCGTGGCGACCACAGACAAAATTCCCGACGCGCCGAGAAGGTCGGCGAGGAGATACGATGCGAACGGGGTGAGCAGTGACACGGTGTTCGCGACTACGGGCACTGTCCGCGTGACGCGATGCACTCGCGCGACAATCACCCCGATCAGGAGACCGATTGCGATTCCGCCGCCGCCACCCACGAGAAACTGGACGGCGGCCTGCGACGGCGAAAATGCTCCGGTGACCGCTGCGATGATTGCCAGCCGATAGATCACGAGGGCAGTCGCATCGTTGATGAGACCTTCGCCCTCGAGGATACTCACGATCGCCCGCGGAATGCGCAGCGGGCGCATGATCGAGAGAACGGCTACCGGGTCCGGGGGTGAGACGATTGCACCGAGCGTGATCGCAGCCGCCCAGGTGAATGCCGGGTGAAGCCAGTGAGCCACGACTGCGACAGCCGCC
The DNA here is from genome assembly GCA_036570225.1 of Gemmatimonadaceae bacterium. Lineage (GTDB taxonomy): Bacteria > Gemmatimonadota > Gemmatimonadetes > Gemmatimonadales > Gemmatimonadaceae > UBA4720. The sequence goes on from DATCPG010000402.1 coordinate 15,754, forward strand.
GTCGAGATGAGTACCAGGACGACCGAGAGACGGAGAATCGCGCCGATCTCGCGCCGGAAATCACGAAGAGGGTAGGCAATTGCCCCTGCGTAAAGGAGCGGGGGAATAAAAACGAGAAAGAGCACTTCTGGCGGCAGCGTGACCTGGGGCAGTCCCGGCACGAACGCGACAAGGAGCCCACCGACCACGAGGACTGCAGCATACGGAATCCGGAGTCGTTCGGCGACGAGACGCAGCCCAGCAGAGACTGCAAGGAGAAGCAGAACGAGCTCGAGGGCGGCCATGCCTCAGTATTCAGCGAATGCGTCGTCCGGATAGCAGTACATCCATCTCTCACCTGGCTCGGCCGAGGCAATCACCGGGTGTCCAGTGGCGCGCGCATGCTTGGTCGCGTGCTTGTTTGGCGAGTCATCGCAGCACAGCGTAGTCCCGCATTCCTGGCAGGTTCGCAAATGAACCCAGCGCGCGCCGATCTTGACGCACTCCTCGCACTCGTGGCGCTTGGGCTGCTTGACGGTTTCGATCGCTGCGATGTGAGCGCATGGGGCATTAGCGGGCATGATCAGTCACCAGTTCAGTTGGAGTACGGGTAATAACGATAGATGTCGCGGCACTATCTACTCCAGGAGCGCCTGGTGCACGAAGGAGATCGCTATCGAGCCTTCTCCAACAGCCGATGCTACGCGCTTGATATTTCCCGCGCGCACATCGCCCACGGCGAATACTCCGGGCCGGCTCGTCTCGAGCAAATGCGGCGGACGCGCGAGCGGCCACTTCGCAGCGGTCAGATCTTCGCGCGAAAGATCGGGGCCGGTCTTGATGAATCCCCGTTCGTCCAGCGTGAGACAACCGTTGAGCCAGTTCGTGCTGGGTGCAGCGCCAGTCATGACGAAGACGTGCTTAATGTCACGAGTCTGGGCTGGACTGTTGTCCGTGCGCCATTGAACACGCTCGAGATGCCCGTTGCCCTCGAGGGCCGTGATCTCGGTGCACGTCCGCAGCGTGATCGCGGGATTCTCCTCGATGCGCCGTATCAGGTACCGTGACATCGTGTCCGCGAGCCCCTTGGACCGGATCAGCATGTGCACCATCCTCGCGGTCTGCGCGAGAAACACCGCAGCCTGGCCAGCAGAGTTGCCTCCCCCCACGACTATCACCTCGTCGCCCTCACACAGCTGCGACTCGATGAATGTCGCACCATAGTAAATGCCTGCTCCCTCGAAGCGCGCGATGTTCTCGAGTGGCAGTTTTCGGTACTCGGCACCGGTGGCGATGATGACAGTGCGCGTCGAGACGCGCGGGCCGTTGTCGATCTCGATAGTGTATGCGTTCCGCGTGCAGTCGAGTCGCGTCGCGCTTTCCGCAATCACCATCTCGGCGCCGAACTTCTGGGCCTGCGTGTAGGCCCGGTCGGTGAGCTCTCCACCGGTAATGCCGGACGGAAAACCGAGATAATTCTCGATCCTCGAGCTGGATCCGGCCTGTCCACCGGGTGCGTTCGATTCCAGAACGAGAACATCGAGCCCTTCCGACGCGGCGTAGACAGCAGCCGCGAGTCCGGAAGGCCCCGCGCCGACGATGACGACATCGCGGGGATGTTTCTGGTCGACCGAGTCGTTGAAGCCGAGGCAGTCGGCAATTTCCCGATTCGTCGGATTACGAAGGACGGTTCGACCACGGCAGATCAGGACCGGAATCTCCTCCATGGAAAACTGGAACCGATCGAGGAGGTGCTGAACGTCGGGATCGCTGTCCGGGTCGATCGTGGCATACGGATGGGCGTTCCGCGTCAGAAATTCTTTGATACGAAGAGTGTCAGAGGAATGATTCGAGCCGACCAGGACGACGTCGCCGAAACCGCCCGCTATCAATTGAGCTCGACGGAGAAGAAAAGCACGGACGAATATTTCGCTCAATTCCGCGTCGGTCTGAACAAGCCCCAGAAGCTGATCGCGGTCTACCTCGATCACTTCGCCGGGTTCCCCGACACGAAGCGTTACGAGGGCCCGGCGACCGGAGAGCATTGTGACCTCGCCGGTGAACTGTCCGGTTTGAATGGTGACCACAGTCGACTCGCCATCACGAGTGAGGTTCAGGGCTTCGATTGTTCCCGTGTTGACGACGAAAAACTTCGGAGTCGGTTTTCCAGCCGTGACGAGGACTTCACCGCGGTCGACGCGCCGAATTCGACCGTGCACGGCGACGCGCTCGACCTGCTCAGACGTCAGTCTGGGAAAAGTCTGGTCGGCATCTGGCGCGGGTCGTAAAGGAGTCGCCGTAATCGGTGTCGTCATGGATCAGGCGATGCTTGGCTTGCCGGAAAGGGCTCCGCTGGTGCTCATTGTGTTCTCTCAGGTGGTCCCGAGATCACGATGTCAATAAACAAGTGATAGTGCCAGCCCTGATTGACCGTCCTTTCCAGAGAGCCGTGTGAAACTGAATCTCTGGCCGTGGGCTCTATTCGGAGCTTTGGTGTTACCGGCGCTGGCGCTGGATCTCGGGCTGTTCCATTCACGCCGCACCGAGCAACGCGAGCTGACACTTCGACAGGCTGCGACGAGAACCTTCGCATGGGCTTTGCTTGCGTTCCTGTTCGGCCTTCTTGTGCTCGTGATCTATGGCCAGCGTGCCGCGCTCACTTACGTCACGGCATACGTCCTCGAGCAGTCGCTCTCGATCGACAATGTTTTCGTCTTTCTGCTGATCTTCTCGGAGCTCAGAGTTCCACCGGCTCAGCAGCGGGGCGTGCTTATGTGGGGCGTCATCGGCGCGCTCCTCATGCGCGGGCTACTCATCGCCGCAGGACTGTTTCTGCTCAACCAGTTCCACTGGGTGGTATATCCTTTCGCCGCGCTCATCATATTCGCGGCCGCCCGCCTGTTGTGGGGCGGGCAGAAACAACGCCAGCTGGTCGTCGAGGCATGCGGCATCTGCAGCACCTGGGTGGCGCGCATTATCCCCATCACCCCGCAGTACCACAGCAGGCGGTTCTTGGTGCGCGAGCCCCAGCGCGGCGGGCGCTTCGTTGCCACGCCGCTTCTCGTCGCTCTGATCATTGTCGAAACCACTGATATCGTTTTTGCGCTCGACTCGGTTCCCGCCGTCCTTGCTGTCACGAGAGAGCCTTTCATTGTTTACACTTCCAACATCTTCGCGATGCTTGGCCTGCGCTCGCTCTACTTTGTTCTCGCCGGGGTCGTCGAGCGATTCCGATTTCTACGGGTGGGACTGGCCGCGATTCTCATCTTTTTTGGCGGGAGGCTCCTGGTGGGCGACTTCCTGGAGGTTCCGAACGGAGTATCGCTGGGCGTAATCGCCGTGGCACTCGCACTATCCGTCATCGCTTCGGTCAAATGGCCGGGCGCGGCTACCGCATGACGAATCATCGTCGGTGCTCGTGGGCGGAACGCGACTCGCTGATGCAGTTTTATCACGACGAGGAATGGGGCGTTCCCCAGCGTGAGCCCCGCATGCTCTGGGAAATGCTGATGCTGGAAGGCTTCCAGGCCGGCCTGGCCTGGATCATCGTGCTCAAGAAACGAGAAGCCTTTCGGAAGGCCTTCGCGGGCTTCGACCCCACGAGGGTCGCTCAATTCGGCAAGGCAGACGTCAAGCGACTGATGGCTGACGCCGGCATCATCCGCGCCCGCGCCAAAATCGAAGCGACGATTCGCGGCGCGCAGATCTTCTGTGAGATGAAGGATGCTGGCGAGAGCTTCAGTGATTTCTGCTGGTCTTTCACCGGCGGCAAGGTGCTGAAGGGGGACGGGCGGACGGTGGTTGCATCGTCACCGATGTCGGAGAAGATCTCCAAAGAGATGAAGCGTCGCGGGTTCAAGTTTGTCGGGCCGACGATCGTTTATGCCTGGATGCAGGCGGTCGGCATTGTCAACGACCATTCCACCAACTGCTTCCGGCGCACTCAGGTCGCGCGGCGGAAATAGTCAGATTAAGATGAGAAGTACCTCTGAAGGAGTACAAATGGCAGAGTCCGAACTCGATCGGCGCGCCGCGACGATCCTTCCCGCCGGCACTCCGGCTCCCGATTTCGCGCTGAACGCCGCGCCCGACAAAAAACTCCGCCTGAGCGAGCTTCGCGGCCGCCCCGTGATCCTCGTTTTCTATCCCGCTGACTGGAGTCCGGTCTGCGGCGATCAGGTTGCGCTCTACAACGAGATTCTCCCGGAGTTCCGCGAGTACGGTGCTGAGCTGCTTGGGATCTCGGTGGACAGCGTGTGGTGCCACGCTGCATTCGCGAAGGACCGGAAGCTCCGCTTCCCTCTGCTCGCGGACTTCGAGCCGAAGGGCGCGGTCGCGCGCATGTACGGGGCCTACCGTGATCAGGGCGGCACCAGTGAGCGAGCGCTCTTCGTGCTCGACAGCGACGGCATCATTCGCTGGAGCTACTGCTCCCCAATCGGCGTGAACCCTGGTGCCGACGGAATTCTGAACGCTCTCGAATTGATCGCTGGCAAGTCGACGTCGACCAAAACTGAATCCTTTCGCGCCAGTGCGACGGAGCCAACGCCATGAGCGGCGGTCAACTGACCCCGCCTGTGAGCGCGGAGGAACATGCAGCGGGTCCCGACGAGGGCCCCGTCACGCTGGTCGAGTACGGTGATTACGAGTGCCCGTACTGCGGGATGGCGCACCCGATTGTGAAAGCAGTGCAGCGCGCACTGGGCGATCAGCTCCGTTTCGTGTTCCGCAACTTTCCGCTCGCCGAAGCGCACCCGCACGCACGACTGGCGGCTCAGGCAGCTGAGGCGGCTGGGGCACAAGGCCGGTTCTGGGAGATGCATGACATGCTCTTCGAGAACCAGAATGCGCTCGAGCCCGCGGATATCCTCGGCTACGCGAAGTCGATCGGGCTCGACATTGCACGATTCGAGCAGGACCTCGAAGCCGGGACCTACGCGAAAAAGGTGCGCGACGATTTTCGAAATGGTGTGCGAAGCGGCGTGAACGGAACGCCGACGTTCTTTGTGAACGGAGAACGTTACGACGGGTCGTGGGCGAACGAGGAAGGATTCATCCGCGCTCTTCGCGACGCGGCGCGGCAAGTGGTCGAGGCATCCGCGTAATGCCAGAGCGTTGCAGGGACGACAACGTCCTTGTACGCGTTATTGCTCGACGACGTCCATAGTTCGACCGGCATTGATAGGCCCGGGCACCGTCTGGGTTCGACCCGAGGGCCAACGGACTTCGATCCGATCGGCGTGGTCGGCATTCGCGAGGCCGAAATAAAGCGGCAGGTCGCTCTGCGAGAGGTATCCTGACTTCCCATCGAACGGCTTCAGAATCCGGCGCCCATCGGGCAGCACGACTGTCACTTCCGCACCAAGACCTTCCCGATTCGAGTGCGTACCGCGAAGGCGGATCTTGAGAAAATTGATGTGATGTCGCTGTGCCAGGTTGCTGACGAGCACCTGTGGATATCCGTTGAACTCGTTGGTCACGATGTCGAGGTCGCCATCCCCGTCGAGGTCGAGCGCGACCGCGGAGCGAGTACCACGCGAGCCAATCATTGTCAGGTGGTGCGAAGCATCGACGTGACACGCCGACGGAACCGAATCCGGTTGGGAGCAAGCGGTGCACAAAGGATTGAACGCTCCTTCGCCACTGCAGTCGAGGGTGAACCAGACCTGCGTAAGCCCGTTCGCCCGCGGTTCGACGCCGAGGACGAACTCACTCGGCAGGAAGTGGCGACCGTTCTCGTTGAGCAGCACCGAGTTGATGCCGTAGCGAAACGGAAAGTTCATCCCGGCGGCGATGAAGATGTCGTCCCATCCATCCGCGTTGAAGTCGTCCACGCTGGGACCCCACGGCCAGTACGTCTCGACTCCCACGGAGTCGGAGACTTCCTCGAATCGCCCTTGTCCTCTGCTCGCGAAGAGCTCGTTTCCGAATATGAACCCGGCTTTTCCTTCGGGAATCATTCCGGCCGCCACCTTGGACGAATCCGCCTTGCGAGTCTCCGCCGCCCAATCGCCGGGAGGGATATTGACCCACATGTCCGGGTGCATGCTGGTGACGAAGATGTCGAGCTGCCCATCGCCATTGAAGTCGAACGCCTTCACTCCCATTGAGCCCCAGGGGACTTTTGGAAACCATTTCGCGGTCGCATTCCGAAAATGCTTTCCTCCTTCATTGATCCAGAGGTGGTCGCCGCCCTGCATGTCGAGGATGTAAAGGTCAGGGAACCCATCGTGATTGATGTCGAGCGCTGTGGCGTCGCCACTCCAGCTCTTGTCAATCAATCCGACTTCCTGCGAAACATCCTTGAACCGATTGCCACCCAGATTGTGGTAGAGAATACTCCTCTCGGCGCGCTCGGGATGAAGGTGACCCATGAACGCATCGTCGAGGCCGACGTAGTAGCCTCCCGGCCCTTTCGTGTCGCTGGTGTACTTGCCGACGTTGGTGACGAAGAGGTCGAGCAAGCCATCGCCATCGTAGTCGAAGAACACCGCGCCGGACGAGTGCCCGACATAACCGACGCCTGCAGCCTGCGTTATGTCGCGAAACTTTCCATTGCCAAGGTTCTCAAAGAGCCGATTGCCGTGACGTACGGTCGTGACGAAAAGATCCGGATCGCCATCGTTGTCGATGTCTGCGAACGAGCACGTGACCGCGATCGCGTCCGGCATCGCAAGACCCGCCTGGTCGGTGATATTCGCAAACCGCCCGTTCCCCAAATTCCGCCAGAGCTGACTGGTGCCGAGCTGTGTGGTGAAATACAGATCGGGGAGGCCATCGCCATCGACGTCGGCGGCGCAGACTCCGTTTCCGTGGTCATAGTGAACCAGCTTGTAGGACTTGCTGGCATCGTCCACGACCCGGTTTTCGAAAGTGATGCCGCTCGCTTGCCTCTGATCCGTGAACCGGAAGTCATGAGCAACGCTCGACCGCGCAGCCAGCTCTGCTTCCTGGCGGCTGCGCTCGGCAAGCCACGCCGGCGTCACAGCGCCGGCCTCGGGCGCCTTAGCGCCTGGAGATTCCTTGCACGAAGCGACGAGAGATATCGCTGAGACGAACCCGCAAAACCCTAGATGTCTGCAGGTTCTGATCGAGACGGACACGCGGAAATCCACCGTGCGATGGATACGGGCGATGCACGGCTCCCGTCAAGGGCAGTGCTTGCGGCAGGATGGCCCACACAAGAGTTTCTACCCAGCGTCGAGATACATCACACAGATAAATGGACGCAGAATGCGAGGATTCAAATTCATGGACTGGCGCAAGTTCTTTTGTGTTGCACCCGCCGTCTGTGCGCTGCTCGGACAGACAGCGTGCATGACCATGCCCGCTATAGGCACTGCGGCGCCTGCCGTCACCAGCGAGCCGTTCGGCGTTACGGCCGACGGACACGCGGTGAGACTCTATACGCTCACCAACTCGCACGGCATTCAGATAAAAGTGACGAATTACGGCGGGATCATCACGTCGCTGAAAACGCCGGACCGTTCTGGACGGCTCGATGACGTCGTCCTCGGTTACGACAGCCTGGCCGGCTATTTACGCAACAGTCCATACTTCGGCGCAATCGTCGGGAGGTACGGCAACCGAATCGCTCGCGGACTTTTTACGCTCGATGGCACGACTTATCACCTCGCCGTAAACAATGGGCCGAACAGTCTTCACGGCGGACTTCGGGGGTTCGACAAGGTTGTCTGGACCGTCCCGCTCGTTAACGCCATGGGCACCAATGGCATGGGCATCAACGGCATCAATGGACCGAGGATGCTGGTGCTCGATTACACGAGCCCCGACATGGAGGAGGGTTACCCTGGAACGTTGCGTGCTCATGTCACATACACGCTTACCGATGATGACCGGCTGATTGTCGACTATCAGGCGACGACCGACAAGGCAACTCCAGTCAATCTCACGCAGCACACGTATTGGAACCTGACAGGCAGCGCGAGGCGGGACATTCTCGGACACGTACTGACGATAAACGCAGACTCGATGACGCCGGTCGATACGACCCTCATCACGACTGGTCAGATCACGCCTGTAGCCGGAACGCCATTCGATTTCCGCACGCCTACCGCAATCGGAGCGCGCGTCGACCAGCGTCAAGACGCGCAGATTCGGTACGGCAACGGGTACGATCATAATTTCGTTCTGAATCGCGGAGGCATGCCAGCCGATGCGTTGGTGCACGCTGCGCGTGTGGTCGAGCCATCGAGCGGGCGGACGCTCGACATCTTCACCACCGAGCCGGGCCTGCAGTTCTACTCCGGCAATTTTCTGGACGGCAGCATCACCGGCAAAGGAGGCGCGGTTTATCGCTTCCGGTATGGGATTGCGCTCGAGACCCAGCATTATCCCGACTCGCCAAATCACCCGAATTTTCCGTCGACGATTCTGCGTCCCGGCCAGCAGTACCACACGCAGACGGTCTATCAGTTCGGAGTGACGCAGTGAAGCATGCGCGAATGAAGGTTGCTCTGGCTGCACTGACGTTAACTGGCGGTTTCGGCTGCGTTCCGGCTGTCGCACAGCGCGCGCAATCACCGTCGCCCCGGTTCGTTACAGTAACCGAGAGCACGGGACCGCTGGAGACACTTCAAGGCGGGCGCGCGGTCTGGACGCGGGAGCGTGCGCGCGCCTGGGCCGATCCAACCGGCTGGCTCGTCGGCAGCAACTTCGGCCCAGTACGGCGATCAATCAGCTCGAGATGTGGCAGG
>DATCPG010000403.1:0-7768 GCA_036570225.1 Gemmatimonadaceae bacterium
CCGAATATCTGACAAAAGCGCACTTGCTCGAGGAGCTCGAAAAACTCAACTTCTATCTCGCGGGCTACGGCTGCACGACCTGCATCGGCAACTCAGGGCCGCTCGCGGCGCCTATCGAACAGGCGATCGTGCAGAACGACCTCGTGTGCGCCGCAGTGCTGTCCGGCAATCGCAATTTCGAGGCGCGCATCCATCCCAACATCAAGGCGAATTTCCTGGCGTCGCCGCCGCTGGTCGTCGCGTACGCGCTCGCCGGTCGGATGGACATCGACTTCAGCACGGAGCCGCTCGGCGTCGGAAAGAGCGGTCCGGTTTTTCTGCGCGACATCTGGCCGGCGCCAAAGCAGGTGGAGGATGAGATCCTGCGCTCGGTGAAAGCGGAGATGTTCAAGGCGCAATACTCCAACGTCTTTCACGGAGACGACAACTGGCGGAGCCTGCCGGTTCCCGAAGGCGACCTGTACGCTTGGGATCCTGCTTCCACCTACGTGAAGAATCCGCCGTTCTTCGACGGAATGACACTCACTCCACCAGGCATCAAACCGATCAGGGGAGCGCGGGCATTGGGCGTGTTCGGAGACTCGATTACCACCGATCACATCTCGCCGGCGGGCTCGATCCCCGCCGCAAGTCCCGCTGGCAAATGGCTCATAGAGCAGGGCGTCAAGACGGTCGACTTCAACTCATACGGCGCGCGGCGAGGCAATCACGAGGTAATGATGCGCGGCACCTTCGCCAACATCCGACTGCGCAACGAGCTCGCGCCGGGCACCGAGGGCGGCTGGACTACGCGCAAGCCGGGCGAGAAGCCCATCTCGATTTACGACGCGTCGATGGAATACCAGAAGAACGGCGTCCCGCTCGTCATCATCGCCGGGAAGGAATACGGCACGGGGTCGTCACGCGACTGGGCGGCGAAAGGCACCCTGCTGCTCGGTGTGCGCGCGGTGATCGCGGAATCATTCGAGAGGATTCACCGCTCGAATCTAGTCGGGATGGGTGTCGTTCCACTCGAGTTCGTGGACGGTGAAACTCGCGCAACGCATGGCCTCACCGGATACGAGACATTCGACATCGACGGATTGTCGGATGGGATGAAGCCGCGACAGCTCGTTACTGTCCGAGTGCGCGGTGCCGATAGTAAGGAGAAGACATTTCAGGCGGTATCCAGAATCGACACGCCGGAAGAGATGAGCTACTACCGGCATGGCGGTATTCTGCCTTACGTGCTCCGCCAGCTCGTCGCCCGAAAGGAGAGCTGAAGCGCGGAGCTAGGCTCCGTTCTTCCGCTTTCTCAACTTGAACTGGGGCATCGACGCGCTGATCTGCTCGGCCAGATCCTGTTCCATCTTCTTTGGATCGAGCGGCTCCAGCATTGCTCTCAACTCGGGGTCCTCCGCTAGCGCGAGGTTCAGGCGGGCGTACAGTCCCGCCACCAGGTGAAGGGTCTTCGTGATCTCCTCTTCCATTCGGAGATTCACCTGCAGCGTCAGCTCCTCGCGCAGCTCACCGATCTTCGACTCCCGGCTCTGCGTCATCAGCACGAAGATCGAGAGAAAGATCGCCTCGAGCGAGACGATCGTTGTGAGCATGCCATACGGGTACGGATCGAATTTCCTGAGACCCGAGAACGGCAGGTTCCAGTAGATCCAACCGATGAAAATGAGGGCGTGGATGGCGAGGAACGGCGTGGAGCTGGCGAAGCCGATCATCCGGTCGGCCATGATCTCCATCTGTGAGCGATTGGCCGAGTGCTGTGCCTTGATCGCCTGAAACGCCTTGCTGATGCCGGTGCTCCGGCGCACCCGCCGCTCTGCGGCAGCAGGTGCGCTTGGTCGAACATCCACCGGCGTTAAATCCTCTTGGTCCATATCTCGAATGGAGGCGACGAATTAAGCTAACGCAATCAGCCGGCCACTTCCTGTGCCGGCGCAACGCGTTAACCTTTCACCTATGGCACCCACGTCCGCATTCACAGTCGGAATCATCCAGGAAGCCGTCACGAACGATGTCGGGCAGAACGTCGAGCGGGCGATTACTCGCATTCGTGAGGCGGCGGAGCGTGGAGCGCAGATCGTCTCCCTCCAGGAGCTGTTCAACGCGCCGTATTTCTGCAAATCCCAGAAGCACGAGCGTTTCGATCTCGCCGAGCCGATCCCGGGCCCGACGATAGAAAGGATGCGGAAGGTTGCTCGGGAGCTCGAGATAGTGATCATCGTACCCATCTTCGAGCGACAGGCCGCGGGAGTATATCGGAATTCCGCCGCGGTGATCGACGCCGATGGCTCGCTCCTCGGCGCTTACCGCAAGATGCACATCCCCGACGATCCGCTCTTCAACGAGAAATTCTACTTCACGCCGGGCGACTCGCACGTCGCCGACGACGGCGACCACAAGGGCGCGAACGGATTCCGCGTGTGGAAGACGCGCTACGCGAACGTGGGGGTCCTGATCTGCTGGGATCAGTGGTACCCCGAAGCAGCGCGAATCACCAGCCTGCTCGGCGCCGACATTCTTTTCTATCCGACCGCGATCGGCTGGCATCCGTCCGAGAAGAAAGAATTCGGGGACGCGCAGGTCGAAGCGTGGCGCACCGCGCAAAGAGCGCACGCTATCGCGAACGGAGTGTACGTCGCCGCGCCGAACCGCGTCGGGCACGAGGACGAGCCGGGCACCGACGGCATCGAGTTTTTCGGCCACTCGTTCATCTGCGATCCATTCGGAAGGATTCTAGCCGAGGCGGGAACGGAGCCGGCTGTTCTGGTCGCGACGTGCGACAGGGCGCTGATCGAGAGCACACGTCGCAACTGGCCGTTTCTGCGCGACAGGCGCATCGATGCTTACGCGCCGATTCTCAATCGCTACATCGGATGAAGAAAAAAAGCGCCAGTCCGACGAGCAAGCGCAAACCGGGCGCCGCTCCAGGACGCGGCGCTTTGACTATGGAGCTCTCACTGGGCAGGCGCATGCCTGCGGAGTGGGAGAAGCACGACGCGACGTGGATCGCGTGGCCGCACCACGAGCCCGACTGGCCCGGCAAGCTCGCGCCAATACCGTGGGTCTACGCCGAGATCGTTCGCGCGCTCGCCGACTTCGATCGCATTGAGATTCTCTGCCACAACGGGACAGTCGCGGACGGCGCGCGTACGCTGCTGGGGGCGCATGGTGTCAGGGAGAGCCGGTACCGCCTGCACACTGTCGAGAACGATCGGGTGTGGCTGCGTGACTCCGCGCCGACGAGCGTTTTGCGCGCGGACGGACGGGTCGAGCTGATCAATTGGGGATTCAACGGATGGGCCAAGTACGACAACTACAAGAGAGACTCCGCTATAGGCGCGGAGCTGCAGCGCATCACCGGCTTGCCGCGCATCGTTCCAGTTCGGCCCGATAACGGAGAGCGGCTCATTCTGGAGGGTGGCGGAATCGAAGTGAATGGAGCTGGCAGAATCCTCGTTACAGAAGAGTGGCTTCTCACTCCGGTTCAGGCCCGGAATCCCGGAATGCTTGCCGGCGACTATGAGAAGGCCTTCGATGAATACCTTGGCGTGACCGATACTATATGGTTGGGGGAGGGAGCGGTTGGCGACGACACGCATGGGCACATAGACGACATCGCGCGGTTCAGCTCGCGTGACAGCGTAATTCTGGCGTACGAGCAGGATCCGGCCGACGAGAACCACGCACGATCGGTGGACAACCTGCGGCGGCTCCAGCTCGCCGCCACGAAAAATCCTTTGCGGATAACGACCATCCCGTTCCCCCGCCCGGTGACGATGAACGGAGAGAGACTGCCGGCGAGCTACGCCAATTTCTACATCACCAATGGCGCCGTTCTTGTACCGACATTCAACGATCCCGCCGATCGTGTGGCGCTCAACGGAATCGCTGAGGCGTTTCCGCGTTACACAGTGGTCGGGATACACGCCGTAGATCTGGTGTGGGGACTTGGCACACTCCACTGCCTGACGCAGCAGCAACCCTCCGGCACAGGCGGGAAGCGATGAAGATCACACTCACTGGCGAAGAATCACTCAGGCTGGAAGCGACATCAGGTCCGTTGACTATCGAAGCGCCGACGCCCGACATTCAGTACTCGCCCTTCCACATGCTCGGCAGCGCGCTCGGGGCATGCACGCTCTCGGTGCTGCACAGCTGGGCGTCGAACAAGAATCTCCCGGCAGATGATCTCAAGGTCGACGTGAGCTGGCAGTTTGTGGAGGGACAGCATCGCGTTGGATCGATGAAGGTGCTGCTGCGGTGGCCGAGCCTTTCCGCGGAGCTGTGGCCGAGGGCGATCCGCGCCGCGAATCTATGCGGGATTCACAGCACGCTGACGCATCCGCCCGAGATCACAGTTGACGCAGCCGGCGTAGAGTCACCGACAATAGAGGCTTCAGCGTGACGACCATTCCAGTCGTCCGATTCACTGTTGCCGGAGACGAGGCGCACGACCACCCTGTTGCGCCAACCATTGGTGGCCCTGACCGGCGCTACACGGTGATCTATGACGGTCACTGCAAGGTGTGCGGGCGGATGGTGAAGATGCTCACAAAGTGGGATCGCGATCACGAGTTCGAGATCATTCCGTCGCAGGCGCCTGGTATTCGGGAGAGGTTCCCATGGATTCCGCCACGCGCTTACGTGGAGTCGGTGCAGGTAGTGCAGACGAGCAGTGGTAAAACGTGGCAAGGCGCGGCGGCACTCGAAGAGTTGCTGAAGATTCTCCCGAAAGGACGGCTGGTTTCGTGGCTATTCAAGATTCCGCTGGTGCGCCCGCTCGTCGATGTGTTCTACAGGTGGTTCGCGCGGAACAGGTACCGGTTTGGTTGTGGCGAACATTGTCAGGTGCGCGATGCGAATCTGGATTACGGAGACGAGTGAGAAATCTCCGCGCCGCCTTGACGCAACTCCCCGAAACCAACATCATGAGGATGGCGCCGATCCGCGCCTAACCTCTTGAGACTCCGCCCCAGCCGGAGTCCGCTGCGAGGCAAAGGGGGGCACACTCCCGGATTGGTTCGTCGGTCCTTTGCGTCACCATGGTGAGCTGCTGGGGAGAATGCTGTGGTGCATCCAAAGGAGAATTGACGATGCCTACCAACAAGGATCTCAAGCGCCTCGTTCGCGCTCGCATGAAAAAGACGGGTGAAGCCTACACCGCCGCCCGCTCACACATCATCACGAAGCCCAAAACAGCCACCAAGTCAGTTGACTATGCCGCGCTCGCCGGGATGAGCGACGAGAAGGTCAAGGCGAAGACCGGATGTACCTGGGAACGGTGGGTGCACGCGCTCGACCGAAAGGGCGCCGAGAAGATGGCGCATCGCGACATAGTTGCGGTGGTGAACGAAAAATACAAGATCGATGAGTGGTGGTCGCAGATGGTCACCGTGGGCTACGAGCGCATCAAGGGTCTTCGCGCGCGCGGGCAGCGGCGCGACGGAACTTACGAGGCTGGCAAGTCGCGCACGTACAACGTGCCGGTGACCGCGCTGTTCGATGCCTGGGCAGACGCAAGCGTGCGTCGACGGTGGTTGAACGGCGAGACAGTGAAGCTTCGTACGGCCACGGCTCCAAAATCCATTCGGCTCGGCTGGTCCGACGGCAGCATTATAGCTGTCGGATTCCTCCCGAAGGGGAAATCCAAAAGCTCGGTCGCGCTGGCACATACGAAGCTGCCCGATCGGGAGACAGCGAACCGTTTGAAGGAGTATTGGTCGGAGCGGCTCGATGCGCTCGGTGAGGTTTTGTCGAAGCGTTAGGTCCGAGACGTCAACTCTTGCGGAGCGCGCGTGTAAGTGCGCGGTCGAGTGCGTTTGCAAATGCCTGCTTCTCGCGCGCCCCGTAAGCCGCGTGTCCGCCCGTCTCGACGCCGGTTGATCGCAGCTTGTCCATGAAGTTCCGGACCGACAGGCGCTCTCCAATGCTTTCTGTCGTGTACTCGTCACCTCGCGGGTCCAGAACGGTGACGCCCTTTGGAACCAGGACCGCGGCCAGTGGAATGTCGGCGGTGACCGCCACATCTCCGGCCACCGCGTGTTCGGCGATGTAGGTGTCCGCCACATCCGGACCGCCGTCGACTCGCACCGCCGACAGGTGTGCATAGCCTGGCGGAAGCGGAAGGCGCATGTTCGCCACGAGAACGGTGGCGAGGGCAAGACGCTCTGACGCGCGAAAGCATACTTCCTTCACGGGCTGAGGGGCGGCGTCGGCATCGATCCAGAGAGTCATGGCCACGAGCGGAAGATAGTCCGGCTGGCGCACCCGCCGGGTTTATGATCACTTAGGTACGACCCGCCTCTCCGGAGATACCAGTGAACCGACGTGCATTCGTTCAGTCCCTCACCGCTGCCGCGGTCGGGGTCGGCGCCACGCCGCGTAGCGTGCTGGCGGCCAAACGCCTCGACCGCATCGGTCTCGAGTTGTATTCGGTCCGAAATACGATGCGCAAGGACCCGGAGCGCACGCTCGCGGCGATTCGTGCCATCGGCTACACGGATGTCGAGCTGTTGTGGTCCTGGGGTAACTTCGGCCGATCGCCGCAACAGGTTCGGGACACGCTCGCGCACGAAGGCTTGCGGGCGCCGTCGGCGCACATATCGCCAGCGACGATCCTTGTCGGATGGGAGCGCAGTCTCGACAAAGCCAGGATACTCGGCCACGAGTACCTGATCGTGCCCAGCCTCGAGGCCGACCTCGGGCTCACGCTCGACGACTGGCGCGAATGGGCGGACCGATTCAACGCCGCTGGCGCGGCTGCCCGGCGCGCAGGGATCTGGCTCGCGTTCCACAACGAATCGGACCACATGAAACCGATCGACGGCAAGATTCCATACGACGTCTTCATCGAGCGCACGGATCCATCGGTCGTCCGATTGCAGCTCGACACCGGCAACATGCTGCAAGGCGGCGGTGACCCGATGCAGTACCTCGCGAAGCACCGCGAGCGCTATTGGAGCTTTCACCTGAAGGATGTCGTCGCGGACAAGTCCAGCGACACCGAGCTGGGAACGGGCGTGTTCGATTTCAAGCACTTCCTGGCGGCGATACCAGATATCGCCAGGAAGCCTTGTTACGTGGAGCAGGAGAACGGCCGCGACGAGCTGGCGAGCGCGCGTACAGATTTCGAGTATCTCCGGACGCTCGAATTCTAGGTCTCGGAAGTAAATTGGAGAACTCGTATGCCGGCTACTCCATACCACTTCGGACCCGGGCTGCTGGTGAAGGCGGTCGCGCCGCGCCAGTTCTCGATGGCGGCGTATTCGCTCACGCAGATAGTGATAGATCTCGAGTCCGGCTACTTCCTGATCCACAAGGAGCCGCCATTTCATCGCCAGCTGCACACCTTTTTGATGGGCGGGTTGATCGGCTTGCTCTGCGGACTCCTCGTTTCACGCTTCGGCGCCTGGCTGTCGCGGCCGCGTGACGTCGTCGGCGAGGCGCTGGCCGCCGAATACCGATTATCCACCGCCGTGCTGAGCGGAATCTTCGGCGGATTGCTGCACCCTGTGCTCGACGGAATCATCTACGCGGACATCCGTCCTTTCCGGCCCTTCTCGTCGGCCAACCCGTTGTACGGACTTGTCAGCGCACGAATGGTGTACGAGTTCTGCGTCGTCACCGCGCTCGTCGGCGCAGCGTTGTTGCTCGCCTGGGAGCGGCGCGCGCGAAGACTGTAGGTGGACACGTCGGGTAGGTCGAGCCTCCTCCAGGAATTCACCACTCAGCAGAATGAAAACGCGTTCCTGAGAGCGTTCTCCTTCTCGAC
>DATCPG010000404.1:0-1626 GCA_036570225.1 Gemmatimonadaceae bacterium
GCTCCGATTCGCCCTTACGACCGCCGATCCATCCGGCCGTACGACGCCCGAGCCGCGAGCAAGCTCGCTCAGCTGGACACGTCCGCCGCGCGGCCGGATCGTGATATCGATGAAGTCAGCGTCGCTCGACGTGCCGACGAGGAACAGCGAGCGGACGCCCGACCCCGCCAGGTTGAGCCGACCGACGTTCCGGAACTTGATCCGCGCCACATTCGGATGCGTGTACACCTCACGCGAGCTCACGTCGAGATAACCGGGTCCGCTCCCGCCCTCGCCGCAACCGCTCAGCCACGTGCCCCCGCCAACCGCAAGCGTCGCGACACCGGCGACGCGCACAAACTGCTGACGTGTCAGCCGGCTCGACGCCTCCACCGAGCTTTCGTCACGACTGCGAATGTCCCACTCTCCCTCCATTGAAGTCCGCGAGTCGCAACGGCAACTCAACCACTGATCCGGCCAACGGTCAAGGCTTACGGTCAGGCCCCGGTTTCGAGTCCGCCTAGCTCGCCTTGAGGACGAGGCCACAGCATGCTGTCAGTTCGCACTCGGGAGGTTGACAATAGACGCCACCCGTGCGACTATCGCTTTTCTCAAGGGCGCTTTACGGATCGTGTCTCTCCACTCAAGCTATCGAGCGGTTACTCGCGCAGGCGAGCGTGCGTGCGACCGGTGAAATCGTGATCGAAGCTCCCTGCAGAGGGAGCTGCACACAGTCAGGCTCGGTCGCCGCCGCACTCGCAGTATCCGCAAGCATTCGCGATGGAGCCGGAGGGCCGAGTGGATAGGAGCAAATTCCTTGAGCTCGAATTTCAGACGCTGCGACGCGAGATTGAGAACTCTCTCGACCGCGCATTCAAGATTATGGTCGGTGGCGCCACTCTAATTCCTATCCTAGTGGGCGTCCTTGCCCACTATTCTGCCACACCCATTTTGCTGACTTTGCCACTTGTCGTTGTCGTGACTGCGCTCCTTTACCTTAACCAGTGGAATAGCATCATGCGGTGCGGCCAATACATCCGAACCAAAATCGAATGCGACATTATGGGGTCGGACGGGTGGGAAGCGTGGCTTGAATCGACACGAGACCCGGCTGGCCATCGAGTCGATAACCGACTTGTCGACACATATCTGGTTTACGCTTTCTACCTTCTCATCGGTGGATACTATTTTGGCACGACCTACATCGCGCTCGAGTACTCGCACGACGAGTACCGCTCGATCTTGACTTGGACAGCCGGAGCGCTTTACCTGGCAATCGGCGCAATCATGGGTCGCATCGTGCTACGGCGTGTCCCCACGAATACGACAACTCAACAGGAGAGAGCCGCCGAACTGGGAGACTCCAGTGTCGATCTTGCGGAGACGAGTGTCTCTGCGCCTGTCGCGGACACAACGCCCTCGTCAGGCCCCGGCGTCGAGAGACCAAGGCCAGCGTAATGTCCTGCCTTCCGTACCCGGCTTCTTGCCGTGCAGTGCGCGCCTCAGCCACAGGGCGACCACGGCAGTGCACTTCGCGCCGTGCGTCCATTTGTTCACGCGAAAGCTTCGCAACCGCCCAGCCGAAAGACGGTAGGTTCGGCATTTGCGGCTCCTAACTTGTAGCAACAGCGCTCCGGCTCCGCCCTG
>DATCPG010000405.1:0-9721 GCA_036570225.1 Gemmatimonadaceae bacterium
AACCGCACGTTCCCATACATGTAGGCGAACGCGAAGCCGCCGCCAATCACGAAGAGGCCGATGCGCCAAACGAGAGAAGTGGCGAATACGGATTGAAAGCCGATTTCCTTGAACCAGAGCCAGTCGGTGGCGAAGCTTGCCAGCCAGGGCACCACTATGAGCGCAACGAAAAGCGCCGCAACGATCCCGATCACGAACCTTCGGAAGGATCTGGGCAGAGGGGGCAACCGGCCAGGGCCCGGTCGCTCGAACGGTGAGGTCATGTGCGGATCAAAATGCCACCCTTATCACCGGCCTGCTACCCGTCGGTGCCAAGGCGCGGCGCCGGTACGCAGTCTGCCCCATTCGATTGCGTCCACTAAAGGAGGGTCGGATGCCACGCGGCGACAAATCCAAATACACGAACAAGGAAAAACGGCAAGCTGAGCACATCGAGGAGGGCTACGAGGGTCGGGGCGTGCCCGAGCAGGAAGCCGAGCGTCGAGCCTGGGCCACTGTGAACAAGGTGCATGGCGGTGGGGAGAAGCCTGGCGGCGGAGGATACGGCAAACCGGAAAACCATGAGCCGATGCGGAAAGGCGGCAGGAAGTCTCACGGGACTTAGTCCGAAGCCGCGCTCGCTTCAGAAGAGCAGTGGCAGAAACGTCAAAGGGCATCCATTGGATGCCTTTTTTTAATACGATGTCAGATTTCGCGCGCCTAGCGCGGAAGGATCAGGAGCCGCGGGCGGATGCCAGCTTGGTCGTGATCACAACCACGCCATACGACGCCTCGGGTCCGTACTGCTCGAGAGCGCGGTGACCCTTGATCACCTTCACCGTCGCCACCAACTCGGCGCTCAGCAACGGCACCTGATCACCGGCGTAGCGGACGCCGTCGACGATAAAGAGAAGCGGGAGCTGGTCAGTCGGTGCGCGAGGCGCCGCAGTGACCGCAGGTGTGACCGCTTTCGACGACGCCGCATTGTCGGGCGTGTCGGCGATGGCTGTGGCGATTGTCAGAAGTGCGACTACCAGACCTGCGGCGTTCATTGTCTCCCCAAACCAGTGGCAAGCTCATCAGTCAGCATTGCCTGTGCCAGCTCCATTCGATGCCCTCAAAATAGACCTAAGCTCAGCAGTACGCTAGTGCTTGGGGTTCCAGGCCCCTTTTGCCACGTCCGGAACGAAGGCGTCAAGGCCGGCCGGCGGGAATTCCAAGGTCTGACCCTTTTGAGCGCTCATGTAGGCTGCCATCAGGATCTGAACTACCTCCACCCCGTCCTCGAAGGTCAGCATGGGCTTCTCGCCGCGTAGGAACGCGCGCGCCATATGTCGGTTCTCCGCTGAATAACCGTACACCGACGCCTCCTCGGCCACGACCGGCATCAGTCCCATCTCCGCGTTCTGCTTCTCGACGAGGTCTTCGCCCGCCTTTCCCTGCACTTCCCGACTGAAGAACATCTTCAAGCTGCTGTCGAGAGTATTCCAGGATAGAGAGTACTCCGGTCCCAGCAATTCCGCGGAAAGTCGCAGACCGGCTCCGATGAAGCTCCACGACGTGGTGACTTCGCCGATAAGCGTCTCTCCCGCCTCGGACTCGTATTCGATGGTCGCTCGCGCGAAATCTTCCGAAGGACGTTTTGTGTAGTCGACGTCCTTCCCCATCGTCTCGGACAGCTGCTTTGCGTACTTGGGGCGACTCCACTTGAGCGACGCGATGTGCGCGCTGATGCGCCTGGGCTTGATCGACGAGCGTGGAGCGCCCGGCCTGGTGAGCAGTTGTCGAACGACTTCGACGGAATGGCACATCATGTCATTGAGAACACCGCCGCCCTGCAGCGTGCCCTGCCAGAACCAGGGCATGTGCGGGCCACTGTGCTCTTCCGCCGCGCGCGCCAGATACGGGCGTCCGGTGAGCGCTGCTCCGCGCGCCCAAATCAACTCGCGGCCGCGCGTTATGTCCGGCGCAAATAACTGATTCTCCAGATATCCGGTGTTCAATCCCACGCTCTGTGCGAGAGCTGCGACTTTTTTTGCTTCGGCAACGTTTCGCGCGAGAGGCTTCTCGCAGGCGAGGCCGCGAAGTGTCCCCGCTCCACTCTTTACCGCGTCGACGATCTCTTCGATGTTCCCTATGCGGGCCTGGTTGGGGCCGCACAGCCAGAGCGCGTTGATGGCGGGGTCGGCAACCATGTCGCGTATGGATTTGTAAGGTCTCGCCTCGCCGACATCCAGCTCGCGAGCGAGGGCCGCTGTTGATGCTGCATTCTTTTCGTTGGGACTCCAGACGCCACGCACGTCCACTTCGCGCACGGACGTAAGAGACTGGACATGAAACCGGGCGTTGAAGCCGCTACCGACGAATCCGATTCCGAGGCGTTCGCTGCTCATCTCACTCTCCGCATAGGTTCTTCGTCACGGCGTTTCATGAAGGGGAAAGCTTGATGTTCCTCGGATCGAACTTGTCGTACGTGACGCCGAGCTTTGCCAGCGCTTCGGGCGGACAGCCGTCCCAATTTGGATTGAAGGTGTTGCCGATGTAGCGGAGGTCTTTCACTCCGAGACGGCTCGACCAGAACCCGGATGACGTGAGATCGCGGAAGCGATTGAAGAAGCTGACCCCATCTGCAACCGTTGCCGGCGCGCGCGCCGGCCAGGCGATGTCGTTCAGAATCTGTTCGCGCTGGGGCGTACTCGCGTCGGCAAAGGACTTTCCGAATCTCGTGGTCGATTGCGCATCGATCCACGCCAGGCCCGCACGCATCCACTTCTGGTTTCCGGGCCTGTCGATCATGATGAAGTCAATGAACTCAGGAACGCCGGCATCCGTCGCGCTGCCGGAACGGTCGTCGCGAGGAATGATCATGTCAGCCAGAATCCCCACGGTCCGGAATTCGGCCGCGGTGAAAAACTTCGGGGCGAATGCGATCCCCTCGGCAGCGCGATCCCTGGCGTCCTCGACGAAACTCCAGGCTTTCTCGTGGTCGACCCTCGAGAGACCGAGCGCAGCAGCTAATGGAAGCACGGACATCAGCTGAACAGCCTCGCGCCGACTCATCTCTTTCGTCGCAGGCGCAGCGTTGGGTCCACCTTCCGGCACCGAGCCCGTCAGGTCTTCGTTCTCGTTCGACATTAGAGTGCCCCCCGCCTGCGTTCCTGCGCGATGTATTCGCTCGTGCGCATCGACAGCGCCAGGATCGTCCAGGTTGGATTCTTGTCCGCCTGCGAAACGAACGGGCCGCCGTCGGTGACGAACAGATTTTTCACGTCGTGCGCGCGACAATTCGAGTCCACCGCCGATTTTCCGGGGTCAGAGCCCATTCGCACCGTGCCCAGCTCGTGAATGATCTCCCCACCTCTTGCAATGCCATACCCATTGGAATGATCAGGCATCGCGTCGAAGACCTGACCACCCATGTCAGCTATCAGAGCGCGGAAAGTCTCCTGCATGTGGCGAACCTGGTTGTATTCGTAGTCACTCCACTGCCAGTGGAAGCGCAGCACCGGGATTCCGTATTTGTCCTTCACGGTCGGATCCAGCTCGCAATAGCTCTGATCGTTCGGGATCATTTCACCGCGCCCGGAGAAGTAAACCGAAGCGCCATAGTAACGGCGGTAATCGTTCTTCAGAGCTTTCCCGTATCCGCCGCCCGAGGGGTAACTCTGAGTGCCGCCCATGAATCCGTAACTCGGCGGGTACAATCCTCCGCCTACTTCCACGTGATAACCGCGCGGAAATCCCAATTTCTTGTTGTCGCCCCACCAGGGCATGTAGACGTGCATCCCGCCCACACCGTCTTCGTTGTGCGGTACGTGGTCCGCCATTTTCGGGATGAAACCGGAGACGCCGCTGCCGGTGGTGTCGGTCAGGTATTTTCCAACGACGCCGCTCGAGTTGGCGAGCCCGTCGGGGAATTTCGTGGATTTCGAATTGAGAAGGAGACGCGCTGTCTCGCACGCGCTCGCCGCGAGTACTACGACTTTCGCGTTGGCGTGGTTCTCCACGCCGGTCTTCGTGTCTATGTAAGAGACTCCGTTGGCAAGGCCTTTCGCGTCCAGCGTGACTTCGTGGGCCATTGCGTGGGTGACGAGAGTCAGCCTTCCAGTCTTGAGCGCGGGCGCTATGAGAACGTTGGTCGATGAAAAATTGGAATTGGTCATGCAGCCGCGGCTGCACTGACCGCAGTAGTGACAAGCCGCGCGCCCGTTGTGAGTCTTCGTGATGATCGAAAGCCGAGCCGCGACGCAGGTGATGTTGAGACGGTCGGCGGCGTCCTTGATCATCAGCTCGTAGCAGCGTGGCTTCGGCGGGGGCAGGAAATACCCGCCCGGATGATTGGGCAGGTTGTCGTTGTTGCCAAATACGCCTATGAGCTTGTCTATGCGATCGTAGTACGGCTCCACATCCTGGTACCCTATCGGCCAGTCGTCGCCGAGCCCGTCGCGGCTCTTTGCCTTGAAGTCGTCAGGACCGAAGCGAAGAGAGATCCGGCCCCAGTGATTGGTGCGTCCGCCCACCATTCTCGCTCGCCACCACTTGAAGTCGGTTCCCTCGGCATTCGTGAATGGCTCGCCCTCGAGGTCCCACCCGCCAACGCAGGCGTCGAACTCGCCAAACGGCCGATCCCGCGTAGACGC
Source organism: Gemmatimonadaceae bacterium (assembly GCA_036570225.1). Taxonomy (GTDB): domain Bacteria; phylum Gemmatimonadota; class Gemmatimonadetes; order Gemmatimonadales; family Gemmatimonadaceae; genus UBA4720. Next base: position 4,620 of record DATCPG010000405.1, read on the forward strand.
GCCCCGGCGCGGCGAATCGTAAGCCCATTTGAGCATCGCCGAATCGCGGGTGTTGTCCCACGGGCCCCCGGCCTCGAGGAGAAGAACGTTCGCGCCAGCGCGCGTGAGAACGTACGCTGCCATTCCGCCGCCAGCTCCTGAGCCCACGATGCAGACATCGTAGGTCTTACGCTGGGCAGGAAGGACGAGACTCATCGGTTATCCGCCAGTTGAGGACACGAGAAAGTAAGGCCGGAGCGCCAAGCCCACTAGGGTAAAGCAACGTCATATTTGTGTGGTTTCCCGGCGTGACGTAACGGCCTCGAGAACAGTCTGAATACCGAGCGAAGTTCTCACGCCCACTCTCTCGCGCGTGCCCATGCCTTTCACAAGTGACACCGCGAATCTGTACCGCATCGAGACCACTCGAAAGGCCGTGATTCTCACGATGCTTGGCGGAGAAGAAGTACGCGGGAACGTCTTCATTCATTTTTCCTCGTACCGCCCATTCGAGCTCGAGGACGTATCGGAACTGTTCAACTCCGAGAGTCCCTTCTTCCCACTAGAGCTCGACAACGACGAAGTCATTCTGGTCGCCAAAGAGCGAGTCGCAGAGATAGCGGCCGACAGGGGCGAAGCCTCGTCAGATCTGGCTCCCCGTGAGCCACCCTCCCCGACCGCGCTCCTTCAGGTGCTTCTGGTGGGTGGCGAAGTGCGCCTCGGCTCCATTCGGCTCGACGCCCCGCCGGACCGGGCCCGGGTGCTCGACTATCTGAATGCGCTGACATCCCGCTTTCTCACTCTCTATACCTCAAACGAAGCTCGGCTTATCAACCGTTCGTTGATCGACCGCGTTCGTCCACTGGATTGACCGACTGAAATGGCACAGCTAGATCGCTTTCTCAACCTGCTCGTCACCAACAACGCCTCGGCATTGAACCTGTCCGAAGGCGAGGTCGCGACCGTGACGATAAAGGACTCCGCCCGCCCTGTGATGAAGCAGGCTCTCACGAGCGCGCAGATTTTGAACCTGGTGCGAGAGATCTCGCCGTCCAATGCGACACAGGCGACTGACGCTCAAGGGAACAGTCGGTTCGAGTATTCCTCATCGGACGGAAGGTTCGAAGTGGTGCTCACCCAGAACGGGAAGATCTCCGCGCGCATCGAGCGAAAGGTTGCCGGGTCCAACGGAGCGCAGGCGGTCGCGACACAGGCTGCAGCCGCTGTCGCGCCTCCGGCTGCGCCAAAGGCGCAAACTCCAAAATCGGTGGCACAGAGGGTCGACGCGCCCCGCTCGGAACCCGCGAAGGCGCCGGTGACGGCCAATGGAGCTCTCGACAAGATCGAAGCTCTTTTGCGTGTGCTTATCGGGAACAAGGCATCGGATCTTCACCTTCGCGCCGGTTCTCCTCCAATGTTGCGCGCCAACGGTGAAATCGAGCCGATCAAGGGCGAGGCAGTCCTGACCTCCGAAGACATCGATGTCATGCTGAGCTCGGTTATGCTCGAACAGAATCGCGATGAGTTCAAGGAGCTCAACGACACCGACTTTGCGCACGAGATCGTCGGCCTCGCCCGCTTCCGCGGCAACGCGCTGCGCGACCGCAAGGGAACTGGCGCCGTATTCCGCGCGATTCCCGCGGCGGTCGTCACGGTAGAGCAGATGGGTCTTTCGCAGGAAGTCCAGCGCCTGTGTCACCTCACCAAGGGACTCGTGCTCGTCACCGGTCCAACGGGATCAGGCAAGTCCACTACGCTTTGTGCGCTGATCGACCTGATCAACCGCACGCGCTCGGATCACGTGATCACGATCGAGGATCCGATCGAGTTCGTCCACGAGAGCAAGAAGTGTCTTATCACTCAGCGTCACGTGGGCGTGCACACATCCTCGTTCAAGCACGCTCTGCGCGCTGCGCTGCGCGAGGACCCCGATATCGTGCTCGTGGGTGAGCTGCGCGACCTGGAGACCGTCTCAATGGCGATCGAAACCGCCGAGACGGGTCACCTCGTTTTCGGCACCGTGCACACATCGACTGCGGTGAGCACCATCGATCGCGTGATCGATCAGTTCCCGCCCGACAGGCAGGCCCAGATTCGCGTCATGCTCTCGGAGTCGCTCAAGGGAGTCATATCGCAGGTGCTCTGCAAAAAGATCGGTGGCGGTCGCGTGGCCGCGCGCGAGATCATGCTCTCGACGCCATCTGTCTCGAACCTGATTCGTGAGGGCAAGACGTTCCAGCTGCCTTCCGTGCTTCAGACGTCACGCAGGCTGGGAATGGTCACGATGAACGATGCGCTCATCGAGCTCGTCGACTCCAACCAGGTCGAGCCGCAGGAAGCCTACCTCAAGGCGACCGACAAGGTTGGTATCATCCACATGCTGAAGCAGCGCGGAAAGGACGTCAGCTTTGCGGACGTCGATGACGCGAAGGCCGCCGGTGCGGCGAGCGGTGCCGAAAGCACAGGCTCGTCCAAGCCCACTGCACGAGCCGGTTCGGCAGGTAGATAGAGCTCTACTCGAGTATGTGCGGCGCCCCGGCTGCGCCGCGGGTGTGACGCACGAGGACGAGCAGGGGAATCAGCGCGAGGATCAATACCGCGCTCAGGACATAGATCCTGCTGTACGCGATCACGCTCGCCTGCCCCGCGAGCTCGCGGTCGAGAATGCTCAGGGCGCGCTGCCGGGCGGTCCAGGCATCGGCACCGCGCGCGACCATCGCACGGGTCAGCATGTCGAGCCGGCCGAGAGTGGTCGGATCTCCGCTCGCCAGATGCTCCGATAGTATGGCGCGGAATTGCGCGGTGTAGTGCGACAACAGCGTCGCGATCGCGGCGATCCCGAGTGAGCCACCGAGCTGGCGGAAGAAATTGTACAGGCCGGTCCCCTGCGGCAGCTCGGCGTGCGTGAGCTCAGCGAGCGTGATGGTTGTGAGCGGAACGAACATCATGCCCAGACCGACTCCGCGCATGATGAGCGCCCAGAAAAAGTCGGTGCCACCGCTCTCACCAGTGATGCGCGAGAGCTTGAACATCGCTGCCGCGAAGAGCAGCGCTCCGATCGTTATCAGGATGCGCGGATCATACTTGTTGGTGAGGCGTCCGACGACCGCCATCGACACCGCCGTGGCAATTGCGCCGGGAGCCAGGAGAATGCCAGTCTGCTGAGCGGTCATGTGAAGGTTCCCCTGCAGGAACACGGGCAGCGTGAACACCGAGGCGAACAGACCCACTCCCATCACGACGCCGAGAAGCGTTCCCACCCACATCTGGCGGTGCCGCAACACCCGGAAGTCGATCACCGGGTGATGGATCGTGAGCTCGCGCCAGAGGAGCACAGCGCCGGTGACGATGGCAGTCACCGCCAGGGTGGTCATGGAGCGCGACTGGAACCAGTCCTCGCGCTGTCCGTACTCCAGCAGGTATTGCAGTGAGCCGACGCTCATCGCCAGCAGCGCAATTCCGATGTAATCGACCGACGGCGGCCGTTGCTGGTCTTCGGGATCGTGCACGTACCCGATGATCATCGAGGCGGCGAGCATGCCCAGCGGGATGTTGATGTAGAAGATCCACGGCCAGCCGTAGTTGTCGGTGAGCCAGCCGCCCAGCGTTGGGCCAATTGTCGGACCCACCATGACGCCGAGCCCGAAGAGCGCCATCGCCGTGCCTGCTTCCTTTCGCGGAAAGGACTCGAACAGGACTGCCTGCGACACAGTCATGAGCGCGCCGCCGCCCAGGCCCTGAATGATTCTCCAAAACACCAGCGCGGCGAGTGAATGCGAAGCTCCGCAAAGGAAGCTCGCGACAGTGAAGATGACGATCGATCCGACGAAGTAGCGCTTGCGTCCGAAGAAGTCGCCGAGCCACCCTGTGAGAGGGATGATGATCACGCTGGCGAGGATGTAGCCGGTCGAGACCCACGCGATCTCGTCGAGGCTCGCGCCCAGATTTCCCATCATGTCGGGCAGCGCCACATTGACGATGGAGCTGTCGATAACCTGCATCAGCGCCGCGAGCACCACGGCGAACGCGATCAGGTATTTGTGTTCGGCGCCCTCCGGCGGCGCGGCGATAGGCTCGGCGAGCGGTCTGTCGTCCTCAAGTGTATCGGCGCCGACAGCGCCAGCAATCGTCATGACATGCAATTATAAGTGGTGCGCATACCATGCCGAACCCCATCCGACAAACCCTAGGTCACGGAGCTCCTGAGGAGTCGATGCGGGCCTGACGAGCCTCCGCCGAGTCTGCGGTTCTGAGAGCCTTGCCGACCGCTTTTGCGCCCGGGATCTGGGAGCGGGCGAATGTGCTGTCCTTTTCCCTTTGAGTGAGCTCCTGTTTTTTTGCAGTCTCTTCCGTGCCGCACGCGATCGCTCCCGCAGCAAGTAGCGCGAGGATCAACCCCCTAAATCGTAATGACAAGAGTCCTCCTGATCACGTAGGTGTGTTGCTTGTAAGCTGACGGGGGATCGCCTTCGGAAGCATCTGGTTGTGCTCACTCAGCAGTTTCGTAGTGAACCGCTGGCCTTCGGAGATGCGCTCCACCTCGAGCGCGATCGCGTCCACCGCCTGTTCGATTCTCGCCAGCCGCGCCTCGGTGACGGACGGCACTGCCTCCGTTTGACGGATTTCTTCCTTTTTGTGTGCAACGGTAGCGCGCGCAATCGCCCGTACCGAGTACGCGACCGAGCCGAACAGCGACACCGCGATCATCACCTTAGCCGGATCGTCCATAAGTCCCTTCCATGGTTGTTCGCTGCAATACGGATATCAGTCGACTTTGGTTTGTCGCTCCACCACTAGGCAGGTGCTCCCGCGGGCGGTGACTCCGCGATTGTCCCTCCTCCGGCTCTTGGCTTGAAGAGAAGAGCGAACAGAATGAACACGAGCGCGGCACCCGCGGATGGAACGAGCCAGATCGCGTGCCAGTCGTGCGTCACCTTGAGGCACTGATGAGCGGCGGCGGCCGCATCGGTGCAAGCTGCATTCGTGGTCGCATACCGATTGACGACCCATCCAGAGACGAACGCGCCAATGAAGTAACCGAGGCCGTTGGTGACAAAATTTATGAGACCCTGCGCGGCTGCACGTATTTTTTCGCCCGCCCGTTGGTCGGTGTAGATCTGACC
>DATCPG010000406.1:0-3989 GCA_036570225.1 Gemmatimonadaceae bacterium
CGATGAGAACGGGCGACCAAACACACTGGTGAACCTCAGCGCCACCGGAGCGCTATTCGATTCCGTCCGCATCGATGCACGAATGTCGCAGAGCTCCGCGCTAGGTGCCGCGGCGAGCAGCGCTTTCGCGCATCTGGGGGCATTTCAATCGTCCGCTTCCGTTGCCCTCACTTCACCGTCCGGACAGCTCAACCTCGGCAACACTGGAACCTCGTTCTCCGACCTCACCGGACTATACACCTACGGCCGGGGAGCGCTGCTCCACATGGAGCATCCTGACTGGTCGTTCACGGGATTGGGCGCCGCGTCTGTGGCGCAACTGGGCGCCAGCTCCAAACCGATGGTCGGTATCCGCGGAGAGCATCGCTTCGGCAAGATGAACCTCAGCACGTCTGCTTCGCATCTTGCGGACACTGGCCCGTCGCCGCGCCGGCTTGATGCAATCGGACTTGGAGCCGCGGTGCCGGCGATGTTCGGCAGCACGTTCAAGGCGGAGATCGCCGAGCGTCGCTTCGATGGCGGAAGCGGTTTGGGCTGGTCCAGCGGACTGGTGAGAACTGGCGGCGAGAGCGACGAGGAGCTGCGCGTGACTCACGCGCCGGGCGGAAGCGATGCCTTTGCCCGTGCAACCAACGAAGTCGTCGCCAACGTTTCCGAGCGACTGACATCGCGCGCATTGCTGAGTGCCAGCGCCTGGAGAACGACCGATGCGACGTCGGTGTTCAGCGGCCTCACGGCAAACGGCTTTTCCCTTCGCCCGCAGTACGCGATTCGACCCGCGACAACGCTGGCCATCGAAGCCCGCTCATACGTTTTCGACGCAACTACACGGCCGACGCTGACAAACACGGGGGGCGGCTTCGGGAATCGTGAGCAGCAGCTCGGAATCAGTCTCAGCACGTACCTCCGCCAGTACTATTTCAACAGCTCCGCTTATCTGGGAAATACTACGCGGACAGTTTCTCCAATCGGCCAGAGCGTTGTGACCGACCGGTCGCCACGAAATTACTGGACGACGAATGCTGGGTGGTCGGGTGTTGGGGGCGTTCTGGAGTTACAGACGCGAATAGAGCAGACGCGCGACCGCGGCGGATTTGTAAATCAGCAAACCATGTTCGGTGTTCGGGGCGAACAGGTCGTCCTTCCATGGCTCGGCGGCCTGCGCGCGGAAGGTGAGCTGCAACGTGTCTACGGATTCGGTGACGAGAAGTCGGCGGTGGTGCGGGGCGGCTTCGCGATTCCAATCGTAAACGGTCTCGCGCTGAAGGTCGACGCGGAACGTAACTCGATTTTCCACTCAGTGAGCGGTCATGTGCCGTGGATCCTTGGCATCCGTTTCGAGCATGCGCTGAGTGTGCCCATGCTTCGCACTCCGGGAACCTCCGGATACGTGTACGAGGATCTGAACGGAAACCAGCGTCGCGATGCGGGTGAGCCGGGTATAGCTGGTGCAATCGTCCGGCGCAGCGGCGAGACAGCTGTCGCTGACGCGAGCGGGAAATATCGTGTCGGAGGAGATCCGAGACAGCCAGTCCTTATCGATGAAGCTTCGCTGCCAGACGGATGGAGCGAGAGTGGAGCGGCTGCCGGCGATCTCAGCGTTTCACTGTCGACGTCTTCAGAAGTGGAGCTCGTGGTCGCGGCGCGGTCAGGGATCTCCGAAGTTCAGGTCGATCTCGCCAAAACCCACTTGATTGCGCGCGACAGCGCCGGTCGTGAGTGGACGGCCAGAATGACCGGACCCACGACAGCAACCTTCGAATCACTTCCCGTTGGTACCTACACGCTCGAGTTTGATCTGTCCGAGCTGACCGAGCCCCTGGTTCCAAGGACGCCGGTTCCGATGCTCGTCGTGAGCGGAAAGGATTCGAGGTCGGTCACAGTCACGCTCGATCCGCGGCCCATTCGAATCTGGAAGGCGCCGCCGCCACGCCAGAATGAAGCGCCAACAAACAAGCCGCCCGCCGCCGGGCAAACCGCGTCGCCGCTCGCGCCGCCGAACTCATGAAAATCGTGAGAGCTCCGGGAGTGCGCGCAATCATAGGCGGACTCGGGTTTGCCGCCGCGCTGCTTACATCCGCGTGCCTCCAGTCTACAGCGCCGCAGCCGTCCGTGCTGCAGCTAAGCGGCGCCTGGAAATACACTGGGGTCCAAACGGCGCCAGTGCGTGCAGATCTCACGGGGACGCTGACCATATCGCGAGAATCGGGGACGAGCTTTCAGGGACGCCTCGATCTGATTTCCGCGAATCAGCAGACCGGACAGAGCTCGGTGCTTGGGGGCCTGGTAAGCGGATCAGCGAGCGGTACTGACGTAATCGATTTTGATGCGGACGTCGATGTTGTCCGCCGTCACGTGGGACAGATGGTGGCAGACACAATTACCGGAACCTGGATCGGCTCCGCGTCGGATGGCACCATGTCATCCGGAACCTTTAGAGTAGAGCGGGAGCCGAGATGAGACGTATTCGATTGTATGCGCTAATCACGATGTCTGCGGGTGCATTGTTCGCCCCTGCTACGGGAGCGGCGCAGTGCACCGTCAACGCAGTACCCGGAACGTGTAATCAGCCGGGCAGCGTGTCGATGACCGCCGGGCGAGTTATACGACTGCAGGTGAGCGCGGCGTCTACCACTCTGACTGCTCCGACACCGGCGGATTTCGACGCTGGATTCAATTCGACGACGGGACCTTCACTCACGGTGAGCGCCAACGCTCCATGGACTCTTCAGGTCCGTGCGTCCACCGCACTGTGGGCAGCGACCAACACCTCTCCTGGCGCTCCGGCCCGCACGACCAAGCCTGCTGACGACTTGAAATGGAGCACCGCTCCGAACGGAGCGTTCAATGCCCTGTCCACCACGGATGTTCTGCTGGTAGGCGGCTCTGCGACGGCGAGCAGTGCCACCACGCTGTACTTTCAGACACTCTATGCGTGGACGCTGGACACGCCGGGCAACTACAGCCTTTCGGTGATCCTTACGCTCACGGCGCCGTAAGGCGGAGCGAGATCGAAGAGGGTCTCAACCGCCGGGCAGCTGCGCCCACGACCCGCTCTGCACCGCAATTTTGTTCGACGCCTGTCGCGCGAGCGCCGCATCGTAGTGGAATCTGCCGCCGCCCGTGGCATAGTAGATCGACGCCACCACGGCTCCATAGAAGTCGCCGGCACCGGTCTCGTAGACAGTGTGGTTCGGCGCGTACACCGAGTAATACGAGGCTGTTCCTCCCGGGCTCAACTCCCAATAAGCCGGAGTAGACGAAGTCCCGCACGACGCGAAGGAAAGTGCCGTCGCGTTCGCCGAGGTGTTGATGATCGTGCCAGCGGCGGCATTGAGCGAGTCACGAAGGATTACGCTCGCGCGAGGATTTCCGGGAAAGGCAAGCTTTGAATTGCCCGTCAGCACGATCGAGCTGAAAAAGTAGGCCGTGTCAGTGAGCGTTAGCGTAGCTCCGCCGGAAACAGTGACCACACCTGTCGATGAGTTGTAACTGACCCCCGCTCCGGTAGGGACTTTCGCCGTCGGTGTAAATCCGGCCGCCGGGCATGGAATGATGTCCAACGGCGTCAGCGCGGTCGCGGCGGATGTCGTAGCCCCTGTAACGACGCCGCTCTGTCCAAATGTGATCGTCCCAGCCGCCGTGGCACTTCCTTTTACGGTGGTCTGGGTGATCGTCATGTCGCCGTTCGCCCAGATGTTGGCGATAGTGTCGGCCGTCAGCGCAGAATAGGGCGCGACGTCTGAGTCGAACGCGTCGAAAACGCCTCCATTGGTCAGATAGAGTATGCCTTCGGCGCGAACAGCATACTTGAAAATCGGCTGACCGCCCGCGGCGCCGACGATCGTGACTATTCCCGCGGTCGGGTCGGTGCGTCGTCCCTGAACCACCACGCTGTATTCCTGGAGTCCGCCCATGTCCACCCGATGTATGACCGGTCTGTAGGCAGCCTTGTTCGGAAGGGTTTGCCAACCGAGATCGAGACTGTC
>DATCPG010000407.1:0-8301 GCA_036570225.1 Gemmatimonadaceae bacterium
TCTCAAGGCGCATGAAGAGCAGGCTCGGCCACTACAGCCCCGCGAGCGAAGGCTGCGTGCCGGAGATCGTCTTGAGCAGGCGACATATCAGGCGCGACGGATGGGATGAGGCGCTGCATACGCTGCTGCACGAGATGGTGCACCAGTGGCAGGATGAGCAGGGGCTCGTCGTCGATCACGGCGCCAGCTTTCGCGCCAAAGCGCGCGCCGTTGGAATCACTCCGCTCGCCTGTCGCGCGGTCGCATAGGGCTTGACACCCTCGAGCTGCGACGGGCATGATTGCCCGATTCGCGGCACGATCGCTTCCACGCGAGGGGGTAGACATGCTCGTACGCGCGCGCCGCACCACGGCTTCCCTCTGTATCGCGCTTCTGGCGCTGAATGTGGTCGCGTGCGCTCACATCGAGCGTGAGGATGCGCAGACCGTCATTCAACCGAGCGGAGTAAGCGTCCCGATGGAGAAAATTGTCGGCGTTACGCTCAAGGGCGGCCGTGAGATCCGATTCGATAACAACTCGCGTCCGGTTGTTCGCGGAGACACTCTCCAGGCCGAAGTCGCCCGTCAGCCGCTGGCAATCCCAGTATCCGACCTGCAGCAGGTATGGGTACAATCCATTAGCAAGACGAGAACAACGATTCTGGTCGTACTAGGAGTCTTAGTAGTAGGCATAATCTCATCCCTCGCCAGCGACCAAGGCGGTTTTTGATCCGAAAGGGCTAGATTTCCTCGCATGACGACCGATTTCTACAACATCGATTCCGCCCTCTCCGAAGAGGAGCGCGCCGTGCGCGACACGATTCGCGCCTTCGTCGATGAGAGGGTCATGCCCATCATCGGCGACTGCTACATAGAAGGCCGCTTTCCTAAAGAATTGATTCCACAGATGGCCGAGCTGGGCATGTTCGGAGCGAATCTGCCCGAAGAGTACGGGTGCGCCGGTCTCAACAACGTCGCCTACGGCCTAATTATGCACGAGCTCGAGCGGGGCGACTCCGGAGTGCGCTCGTTTGCTTCGGTGCAGGGCGCACTGGTGATGTACCCGGTTTATGCGTTCGGTAGTGAGGAGCAGAAAAAGCACTACCTCCCGAGAATGGCACACGGCGAAATAATCGGATGCTTCGGTTTGACCGAGCCCGATTACGGATCGAACCCCTCGGGCATGATCACCCGCGCCCGCGAGCAGAAAGACGGAAGCTGGGTGATCAACGGCGCCAAGATGTGGATCACCAACGGGTCGACAGCGCAGGTCGCAATCATCTGGTCCAAAGTCGGCGACGACAAGAGCGACAAGGCGATTCGCGGGTTCATCGTTCCGACGGACACGCCGGGGTTCACGGCAAAGGACCAGAAGGGAAAGCTCTCCCTCCGCGCGTCCGACACGAGCGAGCTTGTCCTTCAGGATGTGAAAGTCCCGGCGACCGCACTGCTCCCGAAGAGCGGCGGAATCAAGAGTCCGTTGATGTGCCTTACTCAGGCCCGATACGGCATTGCGTGGGGCGCAATGGGTGCCGCGCAGGGGTGCTACGAGGAGGCCGTCGCTTACGCCGGGAACAGGGTGATGTTCGGTAAGCCAATCGGTGGCTTCCAGCTGCAGCAGGCGCGATTGGCAGAGATGCTGACCGAGCTGGTGAAGGGACAGCTTCTTGCCTTACACCTGGGCAGGCTGAAAGACGCAGGGACATTCACGCCACAGCAGGTGTCATTGGCAAAGCGCAACAACGTCAGTGCCGCCACCGACATTGCGCGTGAAGCGCGAAGACTCCTCGGCGCCAATGGGATCCTCGCCGAATATTCGTCGATGCGACACATGGCGAACCTCGAGAGTGTCTACACGTACGAGGGCACGCACGATATTCACACATTGATACTGGGACAGGCTGTGACCGGATTGAGCGCATTCGAATGATCGAGCGAAGAACCAAGCACCGCGCCGGTACCATCGATCTCGGACTGAGAGGCGAGGAAGTGAAGCTCGGCGATCACATCGCCTACTTCTGGGAAAACGACAGGCAGTTCGAGGAGGCTGTTGGATTCCTGCTCGTCGGTATCAGAAAGAACGACCACGCCGTAGTGTTCGGCCACGACGAAGCGAACAAGAAGGTCGTCGACCTTCTGCGAGCGAAAGGCATCGACACCGATCACCTCCAGAAAACCGATCGGTTGACTGTCGTGACCGGTGGGCCGAGCGGAGATAGAATGCTCGGGAATATCGGAGAGACGTTTCAGGCAGCTGTCGAGCGCGGCTCCAGCTGCATTCGACTGCTCGGCAACATTGGCTGGTCCAAGCCCGGCTGGCCGGACGATCTCGACATACTGGCGTTCGAAGCAAAGGTGACCGGCGCGGCGAAGCAGTTTCCTTGCGTCGTCATGTGCATGTACGACGTTGGCTCTCTATCAGGCAGTATCATGGTGCACGGTGCCTACGAAACGCACCCGCTGACGTTCTGCGGCAACGTCCTTCGCGAAAATCCGCACTACGTGGGCGTCGACGAGTACCTGGAGTCGCTGAAGACAGTCTGACGCACATCTGAGGGCGTCACTACATTCTCCCCTTCGGTTTGAGTCGAAGCGGAGCATAAACGCCTGACGACGAGTAGTCGCCTGATGCGGTCCTCTAGAATCGCGGTCCTGGTGGTTGCTGTCGCCCTCACCGCGGCAGCCACCGCAGCCTGGCTCTTTCCGCGCGCATTTCCGATCGTCGCGCTCAACCAGTCTCTCACGCGCGACGTCGCGCTCGCCCGCGCCGACTCGTTCTTTCGCGCTCATTCGATCGCGCCCTCCGGAGCGCGCGCGGCGGTCCGCTTTCAGGGAAATGACTCGCTCGGCACTTTCGTCGAGCTCGCTGGCGGTGGTCACGACTCGCTGAATGCGCTCGTGCACGGCAAGGATGTCGCGCCGTTTACCTGGTCGGTCAGAGCCTTCGTTCCGGGCAACCCACGCGAAGCGCGCGTCCATTTCGCGCCGGACGGGCGGATACTTGGATTCGACCGAAAGCTGGCCGATGCCGATCGCAGGCCGGCAGTTACCGCCGACTCCGGACAACGCCTCGCCGAGCTGGCGCTCGATACATGGATCGACGATAACGCGAGCCGCTGGAAGCTCGTCACGTCGTCGTACGAGACGAAGAAGACGAGCGGGCGTATCGACCGGACCTACACTTTCGAGCGGCGAGATCGGCGGATTGGCGGCGCGCCGATCCGCACGGACGTTGTAATCGCGGGCGATACTCCGTCGCGCATTCGATCTTATGTCGAGATCCCCGAATCATTCCAGCGCCGTTACGCCGAGATGCGGTCGTGGAATGACCTGCTGGCGCTGCTCGCGACTCTGGGTATGCTCGCTGTCGCGATCATGGGAATGATCGCACTGAGCAGGTTCGCTCGCGCCGGGCGCGTGCGCTGGCGTGAGCCGATGATCGTGGGATCGGTGATTGGCGTGCTCGCTCTCGCCGCGGCCCTCAACGAGCTACCGGGCAGCTGGTACGCGTACGATTCGGCGATGTCGCCGCGCACGTTCCAGGCGATGCAGGTTTTGCTGGCAGTATTGCTCGGTGCGTCGAGCGCGCTTCTCGTGGGGTTCACACTCGCGGCGGCGGAGGCGGCCACCCGCAGCGCATTCCCGCGACACCTCGATTGGTGGAAGCTGTGGCGCTACGCCGGCACGAGAGAAGTTGCCGCCCGGGTTGGCGGCGGCTACGCGGTCGCCACAGTTGCTTTTGCCTACGTCGCGATATTTTACCTCGTCACTCGCACGCTCCTCGGCTGGTGGGTGCCCAGCGAGCTGCTCGACGATCCAAACCAGATCGCGTCCCCGATGCCGTGGATCTCGGGCATCGCGGCGTCTGTCAATGCCGGTGTATGGGAAGAGTCGCTCTTCCGCGCGCTGCCTCTTTCGCTGCTGTCCCTGTGGGTCGGACAACGATCCGGACGCCGGTGGCTGATGGCAGCCGGTGTCATTGCATCGGCGTTGATCTTCGGGTTCGCCCACTCCAATTACGAATCGTGGCCTCCCTATTCGCGCGGTGTGGAGATCTTTGTCGACGCGTGCTTCTGGGGCGTGCTGTTCATCCATTTTGGTCTGCTGGTCACGGTGATCGCGCATTTCGTATACGATCTCGTGTTGTTCGGGCTGTTCGCTGCGTCGGGGAGCGCGGTCGAGTATCGCGTAACGGCGGCGATCATTCTGCTCGCGCTGCTGACGCCAGCTTTGGTTGTCGTGTGGCGATGGGCGAAGCAGCACGGTTTTGTGTCTGCACCGGAGGACGCCCGATTCGCGGCGTGGACTCCGAGCGCCGCGAAGGAACCGGCAGCCCCGCTCGCGCCAAGAAAAGCCGGAGTGTTCACGGCCCGCGCACGCCGACTCGCATTGGCCGCCGCCGTCGTGGGTGTCCTTGTCGCGGTGGGACGTCCACCCAGACCGACGCTCGGACCGCGGTTCACGGCTGACCGGGCGAGAATAGTTCAGACGGCGGACTCGATGCTCGTCGCGAGCGGGGGCGATCCAGCAGGGTGGAAGCACCTCACAACGATTGGCAGAGACACGCTCGCAGCATGGCCCCGGTTCCTCCGCGAGCACAAAATGGTCGCCGAAGCGCAGCGGTTCGCCTCTACGTATGAGCCTCCTACGTGGTGGACGGTGCGGTACGTCCATGCGAGCGGTACCGCGGCCCAGCGAACCGAAGAGTGGCGAGTGAGGGTGTGGCCTGATGGAAGGCCACTCGACATACGTCGCCTCGTGCCGGACACCGCGCGCCGGGATTCCGCTGATTCCTCAGCATTGCGCCGGATCGCATTGGTTTCTCTGTCCCGAGCGGGAATAGACACCTCGCGGCTCCAGGAAGCGGAGGTCAAAGAAACGGCTCGTCCGGCAAGGCGCGACGCGACAGTCACCTACACCGACACCTCGATGAAGCTGCCCGACGGCGCTGCGGCCCGCACCTCGGTGCAGGTTGCCGGCGACGAGCCGCTCGTCGCGCGACGCTCCATCGAGCTTCCCGAACCATTCCTGCGGGCGGACCGCGAACGACAGACCACTCGGATGGCAATCGCGGGAACTGTAATTTTTCTCCTGTTCGGTCTGGTGGTGACCGGGGCAATCTTCGTCAAACGGCGACGGCCCATCCTGCTGGACGATGGCACGCTCGAGCTCAAAGACACCTACCTCCTTCTAGGAGGGCTCGCCCTGTTCGCCGTCCTCAGCAGCCTCAACGGACTCCGGTCGGCGCTCTTCAATTACGACACCGCGCAGACATGGAGCAGCTTCCTCACCAGAACAGCGCTCGGCTTCGTGGTGGCGATCCCAGTCGTGCTGATCGTGTTCGGCTTGTGGCTCGCTCTAAACGCGATGCGACGTCGCGCGGGAATCCCCATGGCGGCGGGAGAGCCATCGCGGTCGGCCCGCAACGATGTTCTGGCAGCCGGGCTCGGGCTCGGAGGCATCTTCTTCATTGTCTCCCAGCTTGATTCGTACGCTCCTGGAGCGGGGATGCCACGCACGCCGACCACATCACTCAACGAGCTGTTCCCGGTGCTGGGCGGAGTCCTCGACATACCGACCAGCACGCTGTTGGGAGTCGCGATGGTCGGCATCCCGTTTCTCGTCGTGGCAGCGCTGAGTACACGCTGGACTATGAGGGCACTCATGGCTTCAGTGTTCGTAGCCCTCCTGTTCGCATTCGCCTGGGCGACTTCGTCGGGTTCGGGCGACATCAGTCCTGTGAGGGTCGCGCTCGGGATCGCGGGTTTGGCGTCGTTGGCAGCCGCGTTGGTCTTCTGGGGCAGCCTCGCCGCGTGGTCGTGGATAGTCGCGGCCCTCGCGTACCAGGGATTGGGTGGGCTGCGCAACGCCGCGTATGGAGCGGTATCGCAGGACCGCGCAGCGGGCGCGCTCACGCTCGTCGTGGCGTTGTCGGTTGTCGCACTCATCGCGCGGCGAACCGGGCACGCGCGTTAGTCGGCCTGCACCTGTGTGGGTATCTTTATGTGAAATCATTCACATGGAGATTTCGCGGTGAAGATTGCCGTGTGCATCAAGCGCGTTCCGGACATGGATGTGCGCTTCAAGATCGGCTCCGACAGCGTCTCGCTCGACGAAGCCGGACTCAAGTACGACATCAACGACTTCGATGCATGGGCTGTCGAGGCAGCGCTCCAGCTCAAGGAAAAGAATGCGGGGAGCGAGGTTACGGTGATCTCGCTTGGCCCCGACGTCGTGCAGGAAACGATTCGGAAGGCTCTGAGCATGGGTGCCGACCGCGGTGTGCAGCTCAAGACCGATAGGGTCCCCTTTGACGGATTCCCAGTGGCGAAGGCACTCGCCGACGAGCTGAAGCCGGGCGGGTACGACCTGGTTTTCTTCGGGAAGATGTCGCCCGATTCCTCGAACGGAATTGTCGGCGCAATGGCGGCTGAGTTCCTTGGGCTTCCGTGCGTGACAGCGATCTCTTCGCTCGAGATCGCCAACGGAAAGGGAACCGCCAAGCGGGAGCTGGAGGGAGCGCAGGAGATCGTCGAGTTTCAGCTGCCCGCGGTGCTGACCGTGGACGAGGGGCTCAACACGGCGAGATATCCCTCGCTGAAGGGAATCATGGCCGCGAAAAAGAAGCCGCTCGAAGTAAAACCTGTACAGCTCGCCGCGCCGCAGGTGGTGGTGCGGAAACTTGAGCTCCCGGCGGAGAGAAAGGCCGGTCGGATAGTAGGAGAGGGAGCCGGCGCGGTGCCCGAGCTCGTCAAGCTGCTCCAGACAGAGGCGAAGGTACTCTGATGCCGAACATCTTCGCGTTCGTTGAATCCCGTGGCGTTGACGTGCGAAAAGTTGGCCTCGAGGCGGTGACCGCGGCGCGCGCATTCGCGGACAAGTCTGGTGGCGAAGTGCACGCACTCGTGATCGGCCCTCCCGGCATCGCGGCGCAAACGTCGCAGCTTGGACAGTACGGCGCCGACGTCGTAATCGCGGTCGAGCACGCAGGACTCGCGAGCTACAACTCCGAAGTTGCGACGGCTACCGCCGCGGATCGCATCAAGTCTGGCGGCTATCGCGCTGCGATCTTCAGCACATCAGCGCAGGGCAGAGATCTCGCTCCGCGTGTCGCCGCACGACTCGGAGTGAGTGTCGTGACCGACGTTGTCTCCTTCGAGCTGGAAGGCGACACCGTCGTCGTTCGGCATCCGATAAATATCGGGAAGGTTGTAGCGACACTGTCGATCTCGGGTTCTCCAGCGATAATCGCAATGCGTCCCAATGTCATCACCCCTGTGCAGAATGCCAAGGCGGGGCGAGTCGAGAACGCGCAGCCGGCGGTCGATCCGAGCTCGACTCGTGTGAAGGTGATAGAGACAAAGCAGGGTGGAGGTGGGAAGCTCGATCTCGCGGAAGCACCCGTTGTAATTGCCGGAGGACGCGGGCTCAAGGCTGCGGAAAACTTCAAGCTCGTCGAGGACCTGGCATCGGCGTTCGGAAACGCTGCGGTGGGAGCGACGCGGGCTGTGACGGACGATGGTTGGCGGCCGCACAGCGATCAGATCGGTCAGACCGGGCGCCTGGTAAGTCCGGAGCTGTACATCGCCGTCGGGATCTCGGGCGCGGTGCAGCATCTCGCGGGGATGCGGACGTCGAAGACGATCGTCGCGGTGAACAAGGACAAAGACGCGCCGATATTCAAGGTGGCTGACTATGGAATCGTCGGCGACGTGTTCGAGGTGATCCCGGCGCTCACCGAGGCGGTGCGCGAAGCCAAGAAGCACCACTAATGCCGGATCGTGAGCTGAGCGTTCTGCCAGGGCGACATCAGGCACGGCTTCCGCTGGAGCGGCTGATACTAACCGAGCCGCCCGACGCCGAAGCCGTACCGATGGATGTTCTTTTCGTTGGAGGCGGGCCGGCGGGACTGGCCGGCGCAATAGCGCTCGCGAAACTGATCAAAGCCGACAACGAGGCAGGCGGGTCGCTCGGTGAAATCCAGATTGGCGTGCTGGAGAAAGCTGGTGCGCTCGGGGAGCACTCGCTGTCTGGCGCAGTCGTAAATCCGGTCGCGATGCGTGCTCTCTTTCCGGAGCTCAAGGACAACGATTTTCCATTCCGCGCTCCAGTCCAGGGAGAGCGGGTGTACTTCCTGACCGGAAGCCGCGCCATTCGCATTCCGACTCCGCCGACGATGCAGAATCACGGCTACCAAATCGGCTCACTCTGCGAAATCGTGCGCTGGCTCGGAGAAAAGGCGGAAGCGCTCGGGGTCAACATTTTCACAGGTTTTCCCGCCGAGTCACTGCTGACGGAAGGGAATCGGGTGACTGGCGTGCGC
>DATCPG010000408.1:0-10033 GCA_036570225.1 Gemmatimonadaceae bacterium
GTCACGAAGACGAAGACGGAGGTGGCGTCTCCGCCTGCCACAGCGGCTGCAAAAACGGTCACTGCAAAGTCGTCCGGCAGCGCGTACTCGGTCCAGGTAGCTGCATACAATCATAAGGCTGATGCATCGAAGCTTGCCGCCAGCCTGGTCAAACGAGGTTACGCTGCCCGAGTCGATGGAGATTCGGTACCATTTCGCGTCAGAATCGGTCGGTACGCGTCAGCCGGAGAGGCGGAAAAGGCGCTAGCAAATATCAAAGCGAAGCACATGAGTGGCTTCGTGGTGCGGGCACCAGAAAAATGAGTAATGCGGCATCGACTCCTCTGATGCAGCAATATCGGGAGATTAAGTCGCAGCACCAGGACGCGATCCTGTTTTTCCGTATGGGAGAGTTCTACGAAATGTTCTACGAGGATGCTGAAGTTGCATCGAGAACACTCGGGCTTACTCTCACCTCCAGGAATAACGGAGGCGCAAGCGAGGTTCCTCTCGCGGGCGTGCCTGTCAAAGCTGCGGGAGAATACCTCCGCCGTCTGATCCAGCAGGGATTTCGGGTCTCTATCTGCGAACAGACCGAGGATCCCAAGCTGGCCAAGGGCATCGTAAGGCGCGAAGTCGTTGAGACCATCACTCCGGGTGCCGCCTTTTCCGATGATCTGCTCGACGGAACGCGCAATAATTACCTGTGCGCCCTGAATCGTGATGGTGATCTGATAGGAATCGCAGCGGTGGACCTCTCAACGGGCGAGCTCAGATTAGCGGTGTCGAATGCGTCCGATCTGGAATCGGCGCTGTCGAGATTCAGCCCACGTGAGGTGATCGTTGCTCGTGATTCCAACCTTGTTCATGCGCTGAAAAGCCCGGCCGGCGAAGAAGGACCGATGGTCACCGAGCGCGAAGGCTGGGAGTTCGATCCTGATCTTGGCCGCGATCAACTCGCGGAGCGATTTCGTGTGAGCTCGCTGGAAGCTTTCGGAATCGAAGCGTCTGATCGAGCAAGCGTTGGTGCAGCGGGTGGCCTGCTGCGCTATCTCGATGTGCTTCAGCCGGGAGGTACCCCACATCTCGCTCGTCCGAGGATAGAGCGACCAGGCGGCAGCATGCCCCTCGACGAGATGACGCGAAGAAATCTCGAGCTCGTCGAATCAATGCGGGGCGGTGAGACCTCGGGCACCCTGCTGGGGGTTCTCGATCGCACTCTCACGCCGATGGGAGCGCGCTTGCTGCGGCAGTGGGTGCTCGCGCCTCTCGTCGACTCGAGTCTCATCAACGTCCGGCTGGGGGCAGTCGATGCGCTTGGCGATACACTCGTTCGCAGCGCGATGCGAGAAGCTCTCGATGGCGTACGCGATGTGGAGCGACTGGCCGGAAAAACCGCTGCCGGACGTGTATCTCCAAGGGAGCTACGCGCGCTTGGTGATTCCATGGCGCGATTGCCGCTGCTGGAATCGGCGCTCGAGCGGGCTCGTCTGGTGGCCGCGGCTAAAGGGGAGCCAGCATTCGACAAGCACACCGCGCTATGGGACGCGTGCGGCGATCTCTGTGATGAGCTTTTGCTCACGCTGGTTGACAAGCCTCCTACCGCGATTGGAGAAGAGCCGAGTATTCGCGACGGAATAGACAGCGCTCTGGACGAGTCGCGGGCTCTTCGCGATGGAGGCAAGGATGGCATAGCCAGGATTCAGGCTGAGGAGCGTGCACGAACTGGAATAAGCTCGCTCAAGGTCGGATACAACAAGGTGTTCGGCTACTTCATCGAGGTGAGCAACAGCAACTCCCATCTCGTCCCAAGCGACTATCAGCGGCGACAGACGCTCGCCGGAGCGGAGCGATTTGTGACACCATCGCTCAAGGAATACGAGGAGCGAGTACTGACTGCGGCCGAGCGGGTGGAGGTTCGGGAGCGTGAGCTTTTTGAAGCGTTGCGCTCGCGGATCGCGGGGGACATATCGCGCCTGCAGTCGATGGCAAGAATCATTGCGGAGCTCGACGTCCTCGCATCTCTTGCCGAGGTTGCGCAGAGAGAGGGATACGTGCGTCCGCAGCTGACGGGCGATTACTCGCTCGAGATCACGGCGGGGCGTCATCCAGTGGTCGAGCGAATGATGCCTCGGGAGAAATTCATTCCGAACGATGTCGTTCTCAGCGAGGGTGCTCGCATGATCATCCTCACCGGCCCCAACATGGCCGGCAAGTCGACGATTCTACGTCAGATCGGCCTGATTGTGCTGATGGCGCAAGCAGGCAGTTTCGTGCCCGCCACGAAGGCGAAGATAGGAATCGTCGATCGACTGTTCACGCGCGTTGGCGCGAGCGACAACCTCGTTCGCGGTCAGTCGACGTTCATGGTGGAGATGTCGGAGACGAGCGCGATTCTTCATACGGCGACGAAGCGTAGCCTGGTACTGCTGGATGAAATCGGTCGCGGCACGTCCACTTATGACGGAATCTCGATCGCCTGGTCTGTGAGCGAACATCTGCACGACGTGATCGGCTGCAAGACGGTCTTTGCGACGCACTACCACGAGCTCACGCAGCTGGCGGATACATTAGTAGCAGTTCGCAACTATAGTGTACAGGTGCGTGAGGTGGGCGACGAAGTTCTTTTTCTGCATCGTCTCCAGCCAGGCGGAGCGGACCGCTCGTACGGGATCGAGGTGGGAAGGCTGGCAGGACTCCCATCGAGTGTTCTCAAGCGGGCAAGGGAGCTGCTGAGGCTGCTCGAAGCGGAACAGATCGTGCCTCGATCGGGACGCGTCTCGAGAGCAACGCCCGACAATACAGATGATCAACTGGCTCTGTTCGGGTTGATGACGCATCCCGTCATTCAACAACTGAGAAAAATGGAACCAAACTCCATCACACCGATACAAGCTCTGGAAATGCTTGCACGCCTTGTCGACGAAGCGAAGCAAGAGGGGAAAGTCTGAGAATGACGGCACGACTCGCAGCCAGCTATTTCGCGCTCTTGCTGTCGATGGTCATCGGAGGGTGCAAGAAAGGAGAAGGATCTGCGTTGTCCTTTCAAACGGTTGGAAGACAGCCGGATGTTCCTCCCGTAATGCTCAACAAGGAGCTCCCATTCCGGTACCCTCCGGCGTTGTACGCGCAAAAGGTTCAGGGCAATGTCACACTGCGCATCTACATCGACAGCAACGGGGCGATCGTTCCTGACTCGACCCGTGTCGCGGAAACCTCAGGTTTCAGCGCGCTCGATTCCGCTGCGATGAAAGGTTCCCGCGACCTGAAATTCGAGCCCGCAAAGACGCGAAGTCAGCCAGTGCCTGTGTCGATTCTTCTTCCGGTGTTCTTCAGGCATCCAGACGCGCCGCCGCTCTCGGGTGATTCTATCATCAAGCGTGATTCTGCCACCGCCGCCAGCAGCACCGCAGCGGCAAAGCGCAAACCTGCCGGCAAGTGAAGCACGAGCGAAATCGCAAGCCGTACGACAACGTCCTCGAGACGATCGGATGGACGCCACTGATCAGGCTCAATCAGGTGACGCGCGGCATTCGTACTCCGATCTACGCGAAAGCGGAATTCTTCAATCCGGGTGGCTCGGTCAAGGACCGAATCGGATTGCCGATTATCGAACGCGCAGAAAAGGAAGGGCGGCTCAAGCCTGGGGGTACGATCGTGGAAGGCACGAGTGGGAATACCGGTGTCGGCCTCGCGATCGCAGCAGCACTGCGGGGTTACAAGTGTGTCTTCACGATGCCCGACAAAATGTCGCAGGAAAAAGTGCGTCTGCTGAAGGCATTCGGAGCAGAAGTGATCGTTACGCCCACAGCCGTACCGCCGGACCATCCCGACAACTACGTGATGATGGCGAAACGGATCGCCGCCGAAACACCCAATGCGATCCTCGCCGACCAGTTCTACAACGACGCGAACCCTGAGGCGCACTACGCTACCACTGGTCCTGAGCTCTGGGAGCAAACCGACGGCAAGATCACCCACTTCGTCGCCGCTGCCGGAACTGGCGGCACGATCACTGGCGTTGGCCGCTACCTGAAGGAGCGGAACAAGAAGGTTAAGGTCATTGCCGGTGACCCAGCGGGCTCTATACTGGCCGAGTACTGGCGTAGCAATGGGAAAAACAAAATCGAAGGAACACCCTACAAAGTCGAAGGGATCGGGCAGGACAAGCTCCCCGGCACGCTCGACATGACTCTGGTCGACGAGTACTACACGGTCAGCGACAAGGAGTCATTCGCTATGGCCCGAAGACTCACGCGCGAGGAGGGTCTTTTTGTCGGGGGGTCGTCAGGGCTGATCGGGTCGGTCGCGCTGAAGATTGCGCGCGAGCTGGATGATCCGAAGGCGATGGTGGTGGCCGTCCTCTGCGACACAGGCGAACGGTATCTGTCGAAGCTGTACAGCGACGAGTGGATGCGTGAGAACCAGATGCTCGACGCGCCGAGAGTTGCCCTGCACACTGTTCTGGGAAGAAAGAACGGAACCGCACCAACCGTAGTGAGCGTCGCACCGGGTGCCACTGTGCGTCAAGCGATTGGCCTGATGAGCCTGCACGACGTTTCACAGCTTCCGGTCATGGATGGAGCCAACTGCATTGGCTCGGTGAGCGACTGGTCGCTCTCGCAAAAGAGTCTGGAGAATCCGAAGCTGCTGGATACGACCGTGAGCGAGATAATGGATTCGCCCTTCCCAATGGTAGCGTCGGACCAGCCGGTGGACAGTGTGGTCAAGCTGCTCTCGAAATCAAATCCGGCAGTGCTGGTTCAGGAGCACGGGGTTGTACAGGGGATCGTCACGCGGTCTGACATGCTGCACTTCATGATGTCCCGTTAAAACAGGAAAACTCAGAGTAATGAAGATCACCGTACTCATGGGCGGGACATCGTCCGAACGAAACGTCTCGCTTGCATCAGGGATTCGCATCGTCCAAGCGCTGCGAAGTCGCGGACACAATGTCATTGCTCTCGATCCGGCCCGCGGTGTAGTCACGGAGGCCGAGGAGCGTGAGCTCAGCACGGGGAAAGTCGGGACGAAGCCTCCAACTCTCGAATCACTGTCGAAATTCGCCGAAGGAACTTTTCTGCCGAACCTGACGTCGATGAAAGAGATCAAGGAGGCGGACGTCGTTTTTCTCGGACTCCACGGTGGACAGGGCGAGGATGGGACTATCCAGGCTCTGCTCGACATGGCGCGCGTGAAATACACCGGAAGTGGACACCTTTCCAGCGCGCTAGCAATGGACAAGGATCTCTCGAAAAAACTCTTTCGCGTTGCGGAGGTGAGCACTGCCGACTGGCTCATGGCCCCAGCCACGATCGAACAGGTAGAGGGTATGCTCGGGTTGCCAATTGTGGTGAAGCCCTCGAAGGAGGGTTCCACTGTCGGCCTGTCGATCGTGAAGAAGAGGCAGGATCTGGCACCCGCCATTGCGGAAGCAAGCAAGTACGATGATGAAGTCATCATCGAGCGCTTCATACCGGGCCGGGAGCTGACCGTAGGCGTTCTGGGGGAAATCGCGCTACCGGTCGGGGAGATCATCGCGAAGCACGAGATCTACGACTATGAATGCAAGTATACCCCCGGCATGGCGACGGAAGAATTTCCGGCTAAGCTGTCGCGCGAAGCCACCGAAAGAGTCCAGCAGCAAGCGCTCGCGGCATTCAAGGCTCTCAAACTGGGGGGATGCGCCCGCATAGATTTCAGGCTGACGAGCGAAGGCGAGTTCTACTGTCTCGAAGCAAATACGTTGCCCGGGATGACCGAGCTCAGTCTGATACCACAGGGTGCGGCGGCGATGGGAATCAGCTTCCCGGAGCTGTGCGAGCGGATAGTGAAGCTCGCTCTCGAGTAGAGGTTCCACAGGAACCCTTCGACGCCCGCTGGGTCTTAGGATGTAGTCCCTTTGTAGCAGGTCCGTATGAGCGAGCAGTACGAGATATCGGAGTCTCCGCGGATGACGCGCGCCGTTCAGTGGCTGCTGGCCCTGAACATTGGCGTCTATTTCCTGCAGCTAACGCTGTTCGCGCCCGCTACCGTCTATTCGGCGCTTGCGCTCGATCCTGCACGCTTCCCGAGCACGTGGTGGACGGCGCTGACGTACATGTTCGTGCACGCGTGGCTTGCCCACCTCGCGTTCAACATGTTCACGCTCTGGATGTTCGCTCCTAGGCTCGAGCATGTGTGGGGCACCCGCAGCTTCGTCCAGTTCTATCTATGGAGCGGACTGGGCGGAGCCGTAGCGCACCTGATATTTGCGCAGCATTCCGCAGTAATCGGGGCATCTGGTGCCATCAGCGGGGTACTCGTCGCGTACGCCCTGCGCTGGCCCGATGACGAGGTCTACGTGTTTGGAGTC
Source organism: Gemmatimonadaceae bacterium (assembly GCA_036570225.1). GTDB lineage: Bacteria > Gemmatimonadota > Gemmatimonadetes > Gemmatimonadales > Gemmatimonadaceae > UBA4720. The sequence continues at coordinate 6,335 of DATCPG010000408.1, forward strand.
ATCCCGATGAAGTCACGCTGGCTGATTGCGGCGATGATCGGGATGAACATCATCTTTGCGCTATCTCCCGGGTCTGGAATCGACTGGACAGCGCACGTCGGTGGAATGGCGTTCGGCTGGATCTTCCTCAAGTTGTCATCGCTGGGAGGGCTCACCCGTGTGAAGGGCTGGGTTTCTGCGGCTCCCGAAGAATCGGAAGACATGCCAAGAGCGGTGCCGAGAAATCGATCACCGATGCGCGACCAGCCACGCGGAGTGGATGAGGTAGTCGCCCGGAGCAACGCGGTCGTGCTGCGAGAGAGCAAGCCTCTTCAGCACGTGCCGAAACAGGAATCACCCAAGGAATACGCAGCGAGAGTGAATCGCGTGCTCGACAAAATCTCGCAGCAGGGGATGGGAAGCCTGAGCGGAGACGAGAGGCGATTGCTCGAGGAGATGTCGCGGAGGCTGCGCGACGAATAATGGCGCGCTCTGAATATCGATCCTCGGGGGATTCGCCCGCGGATTGATACGCGTCTGTGATGAGTGCATCGTTCGAGGATGCCAAGACCAGAGCTTCTCGAGACCTTCGACAATCCCTATGCAACACGTGACTACGAGATCCACATGGATTGCTCGGAGTTCACATCCCTTTGCCCGCTCGGCGGGATCGAGAGCGACGCGGAAGAGCTGGCACTGCTGAAGGGCGGCGCACCCGATTTCGGCACGATTCGCATCACGTACATCCCTGGCGCGAAGTGTATCGAGCTCAAGAGCCTCAAGCTCTATCTCTGGAGCTACAGGAACGACGGGATCTTCTACGAGCGCGCTGTCAATCGGATCCTGGACGATCTCGTTGCGACCTCCAAGCCGAAGTGGATGCGGGTTGTCGGCGACTTCAACGTACGCGGCGGCGTAAAGTCAGTGATAACGGCGGTGCACGGAAAACAGTCCGCCCCGAAGTAGTTTTTTTTCCAGCCGTTGATTAGAGCGGCAGGCGGGATTTAATTGTTCAATCCGGGCGCGAGCCCGTTCGGCTAGGTAGCTCAGTTGGTAGAGCAGCGGACTGAAAATCCGCGTGTCGGCGGTTCGATTCCGTCCCTAGCCACTTCAGCGCGATTATCTCGCGTGTAAACTCCGTGCAATGTTCGCGATTGCAGAATTGTCTTGACATCTGAACAACCTTGAACAATCTTGCCGGCGTTCGACGTTCGGATCCTCCACCAACATCAGCTCAATCATCAGTACAGTCATGCGTTCCGCTCTCCGCGTCTCTCTCTCCAATAATCCGGGCAATAACCGCTCGCTCCCACAGAATCTGTGGGACGTGATCGAACGTTCCGGGTAGAGCCGCCAAGAGCTAGCACAGCTCATTTCCAATGCCCTCGCGTTTCGATCGATGAACGCGGGGGCTTTTTGTTTTTTGTCGCAGGATCAACTCACCCGTCACGCCGGAGGAGAACTGTGAAGGTGTTCAAGAGAAATGCAGCGCTGGCTCTCACCAACCAAGTCGAGCGCGCGCGATGAAACTCATCAGCTGTGTCATCCGCCCTGACCGACTTCCCGCGGTCAAGGAAGCACTGTTTCGCGCCGGCGTCACGGGAATCACCATCACGCGCGCGAGCGGTCACGGTGGGGAGCGTGACACCGTGACGGTTAGACGAGGTACGAAGCTCCTTCTCCAGTTCCACGAGAAGGTGAAGATCGAAATGGCCTGCTCCGAGCCGTTCGTCGAGGCGACCATAAATGCGATCGTCGAATCCGCGCGCACAGGCGCTGTAGGCGATGGAAAGATCTTTGTCCAGCCGCTCGATCGCGTTGTTCGCATTCGAACCGGAGAGCGCGACAACGCCGCGCTTACGCCAGTGACCGTCGACGAGGTCCAAGAGCGCTCGTTGCAGCTCGCCGGAAAAGACTGAGCAAATGATCGGAAGAAACCAGCGACGAGCTCACTCCGAGCTCGAGCTGAATCCCTTGCCTGGAGGATGAGTGGTTATGAGCAAGTTGCAAACTATCGGCGCACGGTTGCGAACGAACTGGCAGGATCCCCTGATCCGACGTCACATCGGGCTGCTCTTTCTCGGAAAGGCAATTGGATTGGCGATAGTGCTGACGCTGATCACACGGTGGTTCCTGCCCTCAGTGCTCGGAGCCCAGGCCGCTACGGGGAGTCCCGCTCTCGATCCGATGGCGACTGTCAACGCGATCAACACCGTGTGGACTCTCGTGGCCGCGTTTCTCGTGTTCGGCATGCAAGTCGGTTTCGTCCTGCTCGAGGCCGGATTCGCGCGCTCGCGTGAATCGGTCAATATCCTCGTAGAGGGGATCGCCGACACCTGCATCTGTGGTGTCACGTTCTGGCTCTGGGGCTTCGCGTTCATGTTCGAGCCGGGGAACGGGTTCATCGGTCTGCATGGATTTGCCCTTCAAGGTCTGCCGGCGACTTATGGGACCACCGGCGTCGCGCTGCTCGCGTTCTGGGTTTTCCAGTTCGCCTTTGCTGACACCTGCTCCACTATCACTTCCGGCGCGATGATCGGCCGTTGTGGCTTTGTCGGCGATTTGATCTACAGCGTCGGCGTAACCGGTTTCATCTACCCGATCATCGGACACTGGGCGTGGGGACCGGACGGATGGCTCGCGACAATGGGTCCCATAGCGTTCCATGATTTCGCCGGATCAACAGTGGTGCACACAATCGGTGGGGCGATCTCACTGGCCGGCGCGATCGCGCTCGGTCCACGGTTGGGACGAGTGTTCAAGCGGGATGGTGGCGGGCCGATGCCAGCGCACGATCTCATCATCGGAGCGGCCGGTGGCCTGATCCTGTGGTTCGGCTGGTACGGCTTCAATCCCGGAAGCACGCTCTCCGCTCTCGACATAGCTGGCATTGGCCGAGTGTCCTTCAACACAACTCTTGCCGCGTGTTCGGCGGGTCTGACAGCCCTTGCCTACTCGTATGTACGCACGAAGAAGTGGGATCTGGCGCTGCTTACCAATGGATTTCTGGCCGGTCTGGTGGCGATCACGTGTCCCTGCTACTGGGTCGATCCGGTTGGTGCCTTCTTTATCGGCATCGGGGGAGGTCTTGTCGTAGTCTGGGGAATAGATGCGCTGGAATATCTTCGCATCGATGATCCCATTGGCGCCGTCCCGGTGCATCTCGTTGGCGGTATCTGGGGGACGCTATCCCTCGGACTTTTCGCAGCCGGAAAATACGGAGCGCCAACGCCGACGGGCTCCGACGTAACGACCGTTGTGAGCGGCCTCTTCTATGGCGGCGGACTTGGAACGCTGAAGGCGCAGTTCATCGGGAGCGCCACGATCACCGCAGTCACATTCGCGTCGGCGATGGTACTCATGTACGCCGTCAAGGCAACGGGGACGTTGCGGGTATCTGCCGAGGGAGAACTGGAAGGACTGGACGTGCACGAGCACGGCTCATCGGCATATCCCGAGTACATGATCAGTGGCTCCGAGAGCGTGATTCTCACGGTGTCGACCAAGGACGATGCAGCAGCCTAGCCGTGATTCCGGCTAAACGTTTTCGAGGTACAACTGATTCGGCTGTCCAGTACCACTCACCCCAAGGAGATCGAGATGCTTTTTCGAATACCAGCAGCCGCTCGCATGTCTGTTCCCCCTTCGAGAGCCGGCCCATCCCGCAGAATCCGTCTCAGTCGGACGATGCTCGCGCTGGCGGTTGCCGCGACCGCAGGC
>DATCPG010000409.1:0-2702 GCA_036570225.1 Gemmatimonadaceae bacterium
AGATCGACCGCCAGACTCTCGATCCTCCGCCCGTCCATCTCGCGCACCGTAAAGATCGCTCCGCCGGCGATCACTCGGTCGCCCACCATCGGCAGCCTCCCGAGCACACCGAAAACGTAGCCACCGATCGTCGTGTAGTCCTCGTCGGGGACTGTGAGACTGAAATGTTCGTTGAGCTCTCCGATGTGCGTGCTTCCCGGCACGAGCGTCTCCCCCGCACGGGTGTGCAGCGGCGCTTCGGCGTCCTCGGGCGTGTCGTACTCGTCGAGAATCTCACCGACGATTTCCTCCAGCAGGTCTTCCATTGTCACAACGCCCGCGGTGCCGCCGTATTCGTCTAGCACAACCGCCATGTGCTCCTTGAGGCGCTTGAAATCCGCGAGAACTTCTTCGACTTCTCGCGAACCGGGAATCACGTGCACGGGTCGCATGATCGACGGAAGATCGAACGCGTCGGTGTTCGCGCGCGGGGCGAGCAGCTTGAGAAGATCCTTGGCCAGCACGACGCCGATGATGTTGTCTATCGATTCGTCGTACACGGGATACCGCGACAGCCCGCTTTCCTGGACCACCTCCAGCACTTCTGAAAGCGTCGCCTCTACGGGCAGCGCGACCAGCTCGGTCCGGGGCGTCATGACTTCGCGCGCGTTCTTTTCGGAGAACTCGAACACTGCGTCAATCAGGTCGGCATCGTGCGCCTGCATCTGCCCGCTTTCCTGAGACTGCTCGACGAGGAGCCGGATCTCTTCCGGCGAATGTACTGCTTCCTCGGAGCCGGCCTTTTCCTGTCCGAGAGCGCGCAGGATCACCTGCGACGATTTGTTGAGGAAATACGTGAATGGCGTCGTGATCCACGCGAAAAAGAGAAGCGGTGGGGCCAGCCAGCGCGCGAGCGCCTCGGGGTGGTTCAGTGCCGCCGCCTTTGGCGTGAGCTCGCCGAACACCACGTGGAGGTATGTGACGACGATGATGGCGAGCGTGGCGCCGAGCGTGAGGCGCACCGACATCTCGATCGCGAACGGCATGTACTCGAACATGTTCGCGAAAACATCGCCCACTGTAGACTCGGCCACCCAGCCGAGTCCGAGGCTGGCGAGCGTGACGCCAAGCTGGCTCGCGGAGAGGATGCGGGAGATATTTGAAGAGGCACGAACGGCGAAGCGGGCGAGTTTGTCGCCGCTCCGGGTCATCGCCTCCAGACGCGTTCGTCGGGAACGGACAAGAGCGAACTCGGCGCCAACGAAAAACGCGTTGAGGAGCACGAGCAGAATTATGGCGAGCAGCCGACCGAGCACGAATACAAGTTACCACAACCCTGTTGAAGGGCACCAGCATGGCGCCCATCACCACGGCATCGGACACTCGCACGCGGCCGACGCGCCCGTCCGCAGCCTTCGGATTGCGCTGATTCTCACTGCCCTGCTGCTGGTGGTGGAGGTCATCGGTGGGTTCCTCTCCAACTCGATCGCGCTCCTCGCCGACGCGGGTCACATGCTCACCGATGTGGCGGCGCTCGCCCTCGCGCTGTTCGTGGCGTGGTTCAGCAAGCAGCCGGAAACTCCAAGAAAGACCTTCGGCTATCTCCGGTGGGAGATACTGGCCGCGTTCCTGAACGGTGCGACTCTGCTGTTGATCTCGGCGTGGATCCTGTGGGAAGCTATCACTCGGCTGGGCGCTCCGGAGCAGGTGAAGGGCGGACTGATGCTGGCTGTTGCGGCGGGCGGCCTCGTCGTCAACCTGATCGCGGCGCGCGTGCTCGTGGGTAGCTCGTCGCAGAGCATGAACGCCCGCGGCGCCTACCTGCACGTGCTCGGCGATTTGCTGGCCAGCGTGGGGACACTCTTGGCGGCTGTTCTGATTCGATACACGGGCTGGCTGATGGCCGACCCAATCGCATCGATTCTCACGACCGTGCTGATAATGAACGGTGCGTGGCGGCTGGTGCGTGAATCGGTGGACATCCTGCTGGAATCGACGCCCGCGCACATCCCCCTGCCCGCAGTGCGTGCCCAGCTCGAGGCAATTCCAGGGATCGAGTCGGTGCACGATCTGCACGTCTGGGCGGTGACTCCGGCGGTCGTGGCGATGAGCGCGCATTGCATTGTACGAGACCCGGCGCACCAGCAGCACGCGCTCGAGCACATCCACGACGCGATGCGGCTCTTCGGTATCGATCATGTGACGATTCAGCTCGAGCGCGAGGAGATGCTCGAGCGGGAGAGCCACTTGCACGCCTAGCTATCTTACAGGGCTATGGCAAAGCTGCAATTCAGAAACATCGCGATCATCGCGCACGTCGATCACGGCAAGACGACACTAGTGGACAAAATGCTCCGGCAGGCCGGGGCGTTCCGCGAGAATCAGGTCGTCATGGAGCGCGTGATGGACTCAAATCCTCTGGAGCGCGAGCGCGGGATCACCATTCTGGCGAAAAACACATCCATTCGCTGGAAGGGAACCAAGATCAACATCGTCGACACTCCCGGGCATGCCGACTTCGGTGGCGAGGTCGAGCGCATCCTCAGGATGGTCGATGGTGTGCTGCTTGTGGTCGATGCGTTCGATGGGCCGATGCCGCAGACCAGGTTCGTCTTGCGCAAGGCGCTCGCACTGCATCGCACTCCGATCGTCGTGATCAACAAGATCGACCGCCCCGGCTCGGACCCGATGCGCGTGCACGATGAGGTGCTCGACCTGCTGAT
>DATCPG010000410.1:0-15910 GCA_036570225.1 Gemmatimonadaceae bacterium
CTTCACTTTCGACAACCCCGACTTCAACTCACGCTCGCTGCGGGGCACCGGGGTCCTTCGCTGGGAGTATCGGCCCGGGTCGACGCTCTACTTCGTTTGGACGCAGGAGCGGGACGGCTTCGACCAGTTCGGGGACTTCAACTTCAGCCGGGACCGTTCGGCGCTCTTCCGCGACCGGCCCACGAACGTCTTTCAGATCAAGGGGACCTACTGGATCGGACGGTAGGCGACGTCGTGATTGGCTGTGAGCTTTGCCGCAGGCTTTGCTGCAGGCTTTGCCGCGACGGACGACTTGCTGGATTTCGTCGCCGGTTTGCGTGAGCTCGCTGTCCGGTGCGAGCGGGCCCTGTACACGCCGCGCACCCAGCGGGCACGCGTGCCTCGGACGTCGATGTGCACGAACGGACCACTGCGGCCATAGTAGGCGTAGAGCCCCGTGCCCCCAACCAGTTCCGGATAGCGCGCCTCGACGCGCTCGACAGCGTCGAGGATAAGCTTCACGTCGGCAAAGTTGACTTTGCCATCCCCATTCAGGTCGGACTCCTTGCCGTTCCCTACCGCGTCGATATAGACGTCGGCAGCATCACCGAACTGATGCCGGCTGTCCCGGGCGCTGCCTTCACCGCGAACGTCCTGATTGTGCGCAGGCGTGCGGAAGCCGGAGCGAATTCGCATCCCTTCGGCGTTGACCCCATGATCGTTGAGGTCTTCGATAACCAGCTCCAGCTTGTCCAGCAGGGGTTCGCGGAGCACGACGTACTTCGGCCAGACCTCGGTCTGTCCGTGTGAGACGAAGTCCCTCAGACGAAAATGCTCGGACACCCGCGTGTCTTCGTTTTCGGGTGTCACTTCAATGAACCCGTCGGGGTTCCGGTAGGCCTCCGAGCGGAGACGGCCCTTTTCCTGGGGCCAGTATCCGAGTCGGTACCCGTTCAGCCAGGCGCGAACCTTTTGCCCGAAGGAGCGCATCGTAAAGACGGTCTCTTTACTAGTCGCGGGAGAGGCCTGAATCGAGGCGCTCGCCATCTGGGCGCCGGGGACGGCGGCCAGAGATATCCAGTCTTCCGGAAGGACGAATCGAGCGAAGACCTTTCCGCTCAGTCCGCTGCCTTTCTCACCAGAGGGCGACAGCAACGGCTTTTCGATAGTAGGCGTGTCGTCGACTTCGGTGCCCGATCCAATCGACAAGACGGGAAGAGAGTCGGTTTGATTCGCGACAGCACTCGAGCTTACCCGGCTGGCGTGGGAGGCTAACTGCGCGCTCGCCTGCGCCGGCGGGATGATCGCCGTGAGAAGGAGAAGTGCTATTACGGCTGAGCTAAGTGTGTAGCGAAATACCGTCATCAATGGCTCCTCTTCGGTAGCTCGACTGACATGACGTCGCTCTCGCGTCGCTTTAGTCTCGGGGCTTTGCGTCGCCGCCTTTAGGCGGGTTTGCCGGTTGTCGGAGGCGCCCGGTACTGATCAGCTGGGCGCTAACAATAAAATGACTATTGGGACCGTAAAAATGTAACTGCTGAGGTTCAAAACGTCTGCTGTGTTACTTTATATCGGCGTCCTATCCTATGACGTATTCAGAAGATATGGCCATCGCCTTCAAGCAGCTAATGAGGTTGGCGCTCGCCCTTGACGACCCCTCGCCAAACCCGTCTCGGGCTGGCATCCCGACCCTCTAAACATCTGACGTCGAGCTACTGTCTGCTCGCAGATTTCAAGGACGCCTGCTTCAATGAAGCCTGCTTGGCCAGTGGCTCATGAACCACCCCGCCCACCTGGGTCACGTACTCGCCCGTCACGTCCGTCCCCCGAACCGCGCCGGTCAGTGTCTGCTCGCCGGCGGCCGATCCAAGCTTCCACGTCAGAGCCGCTCTGCCCTTCGCATCGCTGACAACCCGCGCCGGGGTAACCGTCCCCGATTTCACCTTGAAGTTCACTCGGGCATCGGGAACCGGGTTGCCGTAGACGTCGGTGACGACCGCGAACAGCTTCTTCTGCCTGGTCGATTCCCGCGACCGCTTCTCGCGCGGGGCATCATCGAACGCCAGGTTAGCCGCGGCAGCCGGGGTAGCGCGCGCCGACACCTTGACGAGCTTTTTCACGCCCTCCACATGGACTGCGAGCGTGTAGTCACCGGCTGAATGCCCCATCGTCCAGCGGGTCCTCGCATAGCCCAATGAGTCGGTGGCGAGCGCACTGTCCGCGACAATACCACCGGACGGCGCAAGGGTCACAGCCGCGCCTATTATCGCGCTCCCATTCTCGTCCAAGACCTTGAGGACAACGGACTTAGGCAACTCGGCCCCAGCTGCTGCGTGCTGGGCGTCCCCGGAGGCAACGACGATGGCCGACGCCGCACCCGCTAGCGCCGACGCGCTGATCGTGACAGGCGGAATCCCCAAACCTGACGCGATACCCACCTGAGCCCGCAGTCGCTGGAGGCCTGTCTTTTTGGCCAGTGTCCACTTGGCGGTCGCCACACCAAGTGAGTCGGTACGCGGGTCCTCAGCTTGAACCGATCCTCCATCCACCGCGGTCCAGCGGACAGGGACATCCGGAAGCACGCGTCCAGCCGAGTCGGTTACGCGAATCGCGACGGAGTCCGGGAGCTGATCGCCCGCATGACCGCTGAGATGGTCCGCAAGCGCGGCCACCCGGGTATTGGCGGCAATCGGGTCGGCCTCTGCCTGAATCGCGAGGGCACTGTCTACGTTCTCAACGCTGGCGAGGAGTGTCTGCCTTCCAGGGTATGAGCCAAGGGTCCAGGTCGCCCGCGCGCGTCCGTCGGCGTCTGTAACCGCGTTTGCCGGATCCACGGATCCCTGCCCTTCACCCAGCCGGAAGATCACTCGCTTTCCTGAAGCGGGACCGCCCTTCCGGTTCGTTGCGCGGACCACGAGTGCCTGAGCCAGGGCCTTCCCGGCCAGCGCGCGCTGGTTGGAACCGGCAACAAGCCCGATTGCCGTAGCGGGCGTAACCACAGATACGCCCGTACGTGCCGAAACACCGTCGATCCTGGCGGCAACGGTAGTTCGGCCGGCCGCGCGCGCGGTGATCACTCCGCCGCTATCCAGCGCGGCCACGCTGTTGTCGTCGATGTGCCAGGTAGCCGTCAGTCCATCGATCGGATGTCCGCGCGCGTCGATTCCGCGCGCCCGAAGCTGGAGCTCCGCACCCTCCGGAATCACGATCATGCTGTCGCCAGACGCCCTCCCTACTTCAACCGTCGCGACCTTCTGCTTGACGACGATCGTCGAGTGGGTGACCAGCTTTCCGACCACGACACTGACCATCGTTCTGCCGGGACCATGCGCGATGACGGAACCATCCGACAACACCGTGGCGATGCTCGAGTCGCCCGTCGTCCAGGTCGGACGCGCGCCCACGAGGATGCTCCCGTTCTTGTCAGTGACCGTCGCCGCGTAGTGCACCGTGTCATCGATGGCAGCCGCGGTATCGATCGCCGGGCGCAGGCCAACCCACGCCGCGCCGATGTTGCCGATCGACTGGTGGGATTCCGATTGGCCGATCACGCCGTAGGAGTAGAGCGCGGTAAAAATCGACACCAGCGCGGCTCCTGAAGAAGCGGCGAGGGTGACGACTTTTCCGACGTGTCGGAACCAGATTGTTTTTCTTGCCGAGCTCACGGTGTCAGCCATTGCTTAATGGACTGGAAAACACCGAGTGCGGTCACGCTTTTTTCGCACTGTCTGACAGATTGGGACGAGGCACAGCAGTTGCCCCCTCCCCCAAAGAGGCCGAAGCAGGCTTACCCGGCTCTTTTGCCCCGCTGATACCACCGACATAGGGACGCTTGAATGAACATCCTCGTCTACGCCGGCTTCACCCTCCTCGGGATCACTTTGACCGTGCTTCTCCTCATCGGAGTGCTCGATGTCGTGCGCGGAACGCCGGTGCACCGCGCACTCGCCGACGAAAAGGGGGGCGATTCGGTAGCCGTTGGACACCCGTTCTTCCGGGAGGCAATGGAGCTGCTGACCCGGACGCGTCTTCGCCCCGCCCACGACGTCGAGATTTTCATGAATGGGGACGAGACCTATTCGCGGCTGTTCGCCGACCTTCGCGCGGCGAAGTCATCGATCACGATGCAACTCTACTACTGCAACAAGGGCCGGATGGCCGACACCGTCCGTGAGATTCTCATCGAGCGGGCGAGGGCTGGGGTCGAGATTTATTTCCTCTACGATTCGTTCGGCACGTCTCTCAAAAAGGATTTCTTCGAGCCGCTAAAGGCCGCCGGTGTGCGCCTCGGGAGATTCCGGCCCTTCAGTTGGCGATCGATGCACAAGGCGCAGCACCGCGCCCACATTCGCGTTGTCGTGATCGACGGGACCATCGGCTACACTGGCGGCTTCGGTTTAGATGACAAATGGTACGGCGACGGCCGCTCCGCCGAGCAGTGGCGAGACACCAACGTCCGGTTCATCGGGCCGGCGGTGCGCCAACTTCAGGCAACCTTCACGGTTTGTTGGGCTGAAACCACAGGCCATCTGCTCACTGGCCCACTTCTCTTCCCCGACGCCGGAGACGGAGCCGCCGAGCATGTGCCAATTCTCGCTGGGCTTCTCCACGCGTCTCCAACCATCGGAAGCACTTCAGCGGAGCGGTTGTTCGTCTTGATGATTACCGGCGCGAGAAAGCGGCTGTATATCAGCAATTCGTACTTCGTCCCCGATGCCGCGGTCCGGAATCTGTTGTGCGCCGCCGCAAAGCGCGGCGTTGACGTGCGCATCCTGACTGTCAGCAAGAACACCGATGTGAAGAGCACGTGGTACGCCGGCCGCGCGCGATACGAGCATCTGCTGTCGGCGGGCGTCCGGATCTACGAGTACCAGCCGGTAATGATGCACGCCAAGACCATCGCGGTTGACGGCCGGTGGGCGTCGGTGGGTAGCATGAACGCCGACAATCGCTCGATGTCCTTCAACGAGGAATCAAATCTGGTCATCTTCGATGAGGGCGTTGGAGCGCGATTTGAGAAGCTGTTCAGCGAGGATATCAAGTATTCGAAAGAGATCGAGCTCGCCGAATTCCGAAACCGCGGAGTGCGTGAGCGCGTGTTCGAGCACGCTTGTCATCTGGTATGGCGTGTCCTATAGCCGTCCTCTGCCTCCCTGGGCTGAGGTACAGGGACACGGGATAGGACCTGTCTACGGACGGGGTGGGATTCGAACCCACGGTACGCTATTAACGTACACACACTTTCCAGGCGCGAAAGTACAAGCAGGAATTGGGACAAGATGTCCTCATTTACCTATGACGGACCGCGAAATGTCCTGTGCACCCCTGCCTCGATGTCCACCGATGTCCGCATCCAACCGACACCTGAACCGACACCATCTGGGGCCTCCTGCTCCCAAAACGGGGCAACGACTAAACCAATCACGACATTTTGTCGGACTTCATAGGGGAATCGAGCGTCGGTGCCGGTTCTCCAGACCATCAATTACGGAGTTTGCAGGGAGAAACTCACCCCAACTCACCCCGCTTCAGCGCTCAATATTTATTTCGGAGCGTCAGCAGCGTTGACGTACTGAAGTCCCCACGGCCCCTGTCCGTGAAGTTGGATAATCGTTCTGCCTTTAGTCCAAGCGAAGTGGTGAACGCCTTCCGGGATCATTCCGAATGTCCCGGAGGGAAGTGCGATTCCGCCCTTGGTCGTGAATTTGTCCCCCATGCCGACGTTCAGCGCACCGCTTATTACGGTGACATGCTCATCAGCGTGATGAAAGTGCGGCGGAATCCGATACCCTGGCGGCATCATGAGCCGCATTGTGAACGCACCCGATTTCATCGGATCCCCATCGAGCACCGCGAGTTTCGCCCCTGCCGGTAGGATGGATGGTGCTGGTCCCCACTTGAGCGAATTCGGCGACGACACGCTGGGGGACCTTCCCGTCTGAGCGGCTGCGACCGTCGCGCAGCAAAGGGCTGCGAAACAAAGTGCGTACTTGCGCATGGTAGCTCCTGGAGGAGTACTGGTGGCGACGAAGATGCCGCGACGGGCGTAGAGAATAAGACGCTTAGTGTTTGGCGAGACTAGTAATCGTATAGTCGCCGGACTGTGCTTTGAGCTTGCCCCGAACGGTGTCTCCGGGCTTGAGGCCCGCCAATATCTTCGCGTCGGCAACGGAGTATGCCATGTCCATTGCTGCCATGACTCCTGGAATCTCCTCATGATCGAGTTCGACTGTCATTTTGGTCGTGTCGAGCGCGACCACGGTGCCCTTGATATCGTAGACACCGTTCGGCGTTTCAGTCTTAGCGCTACATCCTGTGAAAACGAAAACGAGCGCTACGGCCAGAGCAACTTTGATTTGCGGGGCCATTTGAGAATCTCGATTGGTCGGAGAGATTACGCGAGAATTTTTTTACCCGAGCCTTGCAACTGCCGAGTGCGACGCGGCAAGTCGTATGGGCTCGCCGCGCCGCTCGAAGCCGGTCCGCACCAGGGCGGGCTAGGCCATGTGGTGCTTCATTCCTTTCAGATGTGGCCGGCAACAAGCCATTGACTGGCCATGGCTGCAACACGCCATGTGCGGGTTACCCGGATTGAAGCAACAGGCCATCGGGACTGGATCGGCGCTGCCCATCGCAAACAACGCAATTGCGGCAAAACCTATGATCCGGGTGGTGATCATTCTCATGAGTGTCTCCTTTTCAGAGGGATTGATCAGTTCTGTTCACTCATATGCAACTGTTTAGGTGGGCTGGCAAGACTATCTGAGGCGATCACAGCTCGCACGTCAGTGCCGCAACGGCATTCGCCCACTCGGCCTCGTCCCGCGCTTTTCGTGCGCGGAAGTTGATTCCGAGCGTGCCGAACTGCGCGGCGCTCGAGGACTGGGGCGCGCCAGCGTAAACCTCGGCGCGCCAGGTGATCTCGAAATCCACGAAGCCCGCCGCTACCACCGTTGCTTTAAGCTCTGCGTCCAGCAGAGCGCCGGCGATTCAACCCTTCCAAAGGTTGATGTCTTGCTTTCCCTTCTCGGGTACTGCTTTCTGAACCAGAATGTCGCCGATCTGGAGGCGGCCGCCCGGCTTGAGAACACGCGCCATTTCCTGGAGTCCGGCGAGCTTGTCGGGAAAGAGGTTTAGCACGCCGTTAGAGATGACGACGTCGGCCCAACCGTCGGGGACGGGAAGTGATTCGGCGAGTCCCTGCCGAAAGTCCAGGTTGTTCAGCTCTGCTTCCTTCGCGCCTGCTCGCGCTTTCTCGACCATCGCTGGCGTCATGTCGAGGCCGATGACGCTCCCGGTGGAACCGACCATTCTTGCCGCGATGATGCTGTCGATCCCGGCGCCGCAGCCAACGTCGACGACGTGCTCGCCTGGCATCAAAGCGCCGAGACTGAAGGGGTTCCCTGTTCCGGCAAACGAAGCGATCGTCGCTTCCGGCACACCGTCGAGCCATTCCTCGTCATAGCCGACGATCGCGGCGAGCCGCCGGCCCGTATGAAAGTGAAAGTCTCGCTCCGGCTCTGCGGCGACGAGTGCGTACTCCTCCTGAATCGCTCGCCTCAGACCGTCGACATCCAATCCCTCAATGCCTCGACTGACGCCGGGCAAGGCTGTGTCAACTTTAGCTGTCATTCAGATCCTCCCGAATAACGGTGTCTTGCTGATTGATGCGGGAATCTTGAGAGAGAGTGGAACGTACGTCCAACATATCAGAAGCGTAATCACTGCATCGGCAACATTCGCGACTGCGTAACCAATAGGAGCGTCAACGACTCCCTGCCCCAACGGCCTCGATCCCTATAGGCTCGTAACGACACCAGCAATATGTGAAGGGCTGGTCCACCCCCGCTGGAGTGCGGTGTGTCTCTCGTTCTGATCCAACCAAGTGAAACGCAGCCCCGAACGTTCCGTGAAGCTGGCCGGCGGAGTAGCGGTTGACGGGCAACCCGCTGCATCGCGTAGGGCCGTCCTCAGCAAACGTCGCTACGATGACGTGGCCGCCTGGGCGCACGGCGTGCTCGACAGCGCGGATGTAGGCATGACGCTGCTCCGACGTAGTGAGAAAGTGAAACACCGCGCGGTCGTGCCATATATCGAACGCCTCGGCTGGCAGATTTACTTCGAGAATGTCGCCCTCGAGCCACGCGGCCCGGCGGGCTGCGGCGTTTCCCAGCCTGGCCCGGGCACGATTCAGCGCGGCTCTCGAAAAATCCAGAACTGAAACGTCGCTGTAGCCCTCGTTAAGGAGGTCATCGACCAAGCAGGAGTCACCACCGCCTACGTCGATAATGCGCGAGTTTTTGGGCAAAGCTGTGCGGCTAATGAGGTCTAGTGATCGGCGCGGGTGCTCCTGGTACCAACTCAAGGCCGCTGCAGGCTTGGTCGCGTAAACTGACTCCCAATGGGATTTACGATTCATAAGCCAGCCTCTGTACCTTCACGACGCGCAATCATCGCAATGTACGTTGCCGCGAATGCCTTCAAAGCCTTCCTTCATAATAATTGGCACCATCCCGAGCGCTGCGACGGGATCGGCCCACCACCAGCCAAAGAGAGCGTTGAGTGTTACGCCGAGAAGAGCGATGACAGATAGGTACGCGCATAGTGATGTCTGTTGCGCGTCCGCTTCCAGCGCTCGACTCTCAAGTTGTCGGGCCACACTCCGTTTGGCTCGCGCAAGCAGTGGCATTACCAGCACCGACAGCGTCAGAATGAGAATTCCAATCAAACTGCGGTCAGGACGTTCTCGAAAATACAGGGACTTTGCGCTATCGATCGTAACGTATGCGGCGAGGGCAAGGAAACCCCACCCGATGATACGGTGCGTTATCCTCTCAACACGATCACGTCTGTTGTCATCCGAGTGTACTCTGAGTCGCCACTGCGCAGCCCCACTAGCGGTGACTTCGATGACACTGTCAATCCCGAACCCCATGAGGGCAACACTCCCCGCGAGGACGCCCGCGATAAGCGCCACCACCGCTTCGAAGGAGTTGTACGCGATCGTTGCATAGTTGAGTGCGAGGCCGCGGCGTACTAAAGCGTCGCGCATTTCATGCTGCCATGGGGTGATCCATCATCCTGATCATGTGCGGGCCGCCTCTGTTGAGGAACCGACGAACGAGCAGCGCCGCGATCACGAGGAAGATGGCGTTGAGGCCAGTCGTGTAACTTAGAGTGATTGTCGTGTGAGCGACAATCGCGCCGCCATGCGAGGGTATCAGGCCGAGCCACTGAAATACAAGCTCGACGATGAGGGCCACTCCCGCCATCGCCACATAGAAGGTCGTGAGGATCAACCAGAACATCGCGAACGACATCCAGAGTGCAGCTCCTATCGCGTGAAATGCGTTTGTCATGAGGTGTCCGTGTTATCCTGCCATTTGCCCCAGAGGTGGGCGAGTCCGGTCCTCAACGGGCGCAAGATCGACGGGCTGGACGGCAACACTCCTCAGTTCTCGCTCACGCCAGAGAGAGTAGATGGCTGGCAGCACCATCAGAGTGAGACCGGCGCTGGTGATGAGGCCGCCGACCATTGGCGCCGCTATCCGCTTTAACACGTCCGATCCAGTCTGTTGGCTCCAAAGGATCGGCACGAGTGAGAGCGTTATCGCTGCGACAGTCATCATCTTTGGTCGAAGGCGCTCGACCGAACCGAACTCCACTGCCGCATCCAATTCGTTACGCGTTGGCACGGATCCAGCTTGCCGAGCCGAAGCGACTGTGTGATTCCACGCCTGATCGAGATATATGAGCAACACCACGGCGGTTTGCGCTGCTACGCCAGCAAGAGCAATAAACCCGATCGCAACTGCAACGCTCAGGTTATAGCGGAGAATCCACATCAGCCAGACACCGCCAGCTAGTGCGAACGGAAGGGATGCCATGACAATCAGGCTCTCGGCGGTACTGCGAAAGTTGAAATAGAGAAGGCCGAAGATGATGAGGAGCGTGATCGGCACGACCACACGCAGCCGCTTCGCCGCGCGCTGCATGGCTTCGTACTGTCCGGACCATTCGAGTCGATATCCGGTCGGCAGAGCGATGCGCTTCTCCAGAAGGCTCCTTGCTTCGCCAACGTAGCTTCCAACATCGCGGTTTCTCACATCCACGTAAACGACATTGTTGAGGTATCCATCTTCGGATTTGATCAGCGTCGATCCTTGGACAACCTTGATGTTAGCCAGCTCACCGAGAGCGACTTGCGCGCCTGAAGGAGTTGCGACTAGTACCTGAGCGATGGCCTGTGGATCGTCTCGCAGCTCTCGCGGATAGCGAACCAGTACTCCGTATCGTTCCCGGCCTTCTATTACCTGGCCTGCGTCCATTCCACCAACCGCAGTGCTAAGCGCCATCTGTACATCGTCGCCTGTGAGCCCATAGCGGGCGGCTGCCGCGCGATCAACTGTTACATCCAGGTATCGACCACCCATCGCGCGCTCGGCAAATACAGCACTGGTTCCGCGCACTGAAGGCAGTATCCCTTCGATCTGCTTGCCAATTCGATCGAGGTTGGCCAAGTCGGGGCCGAAGATCTTTATTCCAACCGGAGTCTTGATTCCTGTAGCGAGCATGTCGAGCCGATTCTTGATTGGCATGCTCCACATGTTGGCGACTCCTGGCGTTTTCACAGTGTTGTTGGCTTCCGAAACGATCGAGTCGTAAGTCACGCCGGCTCGCCAGTCTTTCTTGTCCTTGAGCACGGCAATCGTTTCGATCATCGACATTGGCGCCATGTCAGTCGCGCTCTCCGCTCTCCCGATCTTGCCGAGCACCATCTGGACTTCGGGAATCCGGGCGAGCGCGGCGTCGCGCTGCTGGAGTATCAACTTTGCCTCACCCGAGCCGACGCCCGGAAAGAGCGAAGGCATGTCCATGATGCTGCCCTCATTCAAAGGCGGCATGAACTCAGTGCCGAGTCTCGACCATGGGAATAGCGTGAGGAGAAGAAATCCCGCTGCGACTGCGATCGTTGGCCAGCGATGGCGAAGGACAAACTCGATCATCGGGCGATAAATACGGATAAGAAATCGATTTATCGGATTGGCGGACTCCGGTCTGAGATTGCCTCGTATGAAATAACCCATCGCCACCGGAACTAGCGTGATCGAGAGAATGGCCGCCGAGGCCATCGCAAGCGTCTTGGTCCAGGCCAGTGGTTTAAAAAGTCTCCCTTCCTGATCCTGAAGCGCGAACACTGGCAGGAAGCTCGCAGTGATAATTAGGAGCGAGATGAAGAGCGGCCCGCCCACTTCTTGTGCCGCTTCTCTGACGAGCTGCCAATGGGGCCTCGCGCTCCCGTGCGAGCCATTTCGCTCGATGTGCTTGTGAAGGTTTTCGACCATTACAATCGCGGCGTCGATCATTGCCCCGATCGCGACCGCGAATCCGCCCAAGCTCATGATATTTGCGCTCAAGCCGAGTACTCTCATCGCAAGGAATGCCATGAGAATACCGATCGGCAGCGTCACGATTGCCACCAGTGCGCTCTGCGCGTGGAAGAGAAAAAGAATCGTCACGAGCGCCACAATGATCGACTCTTCGATGAGTTTGCCGCGCAGTGTTCGAATTGCGGCGCCAATCAGACCCGAACGGTCGTATCCTCCGACAAAGCGCACCCCCTTCGGGAGCGAGCCCTGAACTTCCACCATCTTCTCTTTGACCGCTTTGATCACGGCGAGCGGATTGGCGCCGTATCGCATCACCACCCAACCAGTGACGATCTCACCCTTGCCGTCGAAGTCTGCGATCCCGCGTCGCAATGCGGGTCCAATCTGCACATTCGCAACATCACCAACCGTTATTGGAATGCCGCCCGGAGCCGTTCCCACCGAGACGCGACGAATGTCATCGATGCCCGTGAATCGTCCACGCCCCCGCACGACGTACTCCGACCCACCCATCTCGAGCACGCGACCGCCGACATCCTGATTCGAGTTGCGCACAGCTTCGGCTACTTTCTCGACGGGAATCCCGAAGGCAAGGAGCTTTGTGGGATCGATCTCGACCTGATATTCCTTCTGAAACCCGCCCAACGACGCGATCTCGGCAACACCAGGCACTGATGTCAATGCCGGTCGGACGATGAAATCCTGGATTCCGCGGAGTTGCGCGAGATTTAGAGTACCAGTCGTGTCGGCGACGATGTATTGCATCACCCAACCGACTCCGGTTGCATCGGGCCCGAGCATCGGCTGCGCGCCGCTTGGCAACTTGTCGCGTACGCCATTCATATACTCGAGAACTCTGCTGCGCGCCCAATACAGATCGGTCCCGTCCTCGAACACGACGTACACCGCGGATAAGCCGAACAAGCTCATTCCGCGAACGAACTTTATGTGAGGAACTTTGAGCAGCTCCGTCTCCAACGGGTAAGTGATCTGATCCTCGACGAGCTGCGGCGCCTGGCCTGGCCACTCGGTCATGACGATTACCTGAGCGTCAGACAAGTCGGGAATTGCATCGACGGGCGTGCTGAGCATGGCCCACAGCCCAGCGATCGATAGTCCGATCGTGGCCAGCAGAACGGCTCGCTTGTGAGAGATCGACCAGTTGATGACTCGATTCAGCATTGGCGCTTACCTCTTCGCAGGGGGCGACATCTCCGGCACTCCGCGCATGTCCGCACCTTTGGCGTTGACTGCGTTCGTTGGCTCCGGTGTCATGTTCGACATGGTGTCACCTTGTCCCCGTATACCGATCATGCTCTTCATGACCTCAGCAAGATTGGATTCGGAGTCGATCAGGAATTGGGCGGATGTAACCACACGCTGGCCCGAAGCCAGTCCGCTCAGAACCTCCACGTAATCACCAGCGGTTCTCCCGAGCCGGACTGCTTGAGCGTTGAGCCTGCCGTTCCCCATATCGACGAAGACCAAGGCGCGCTCGCCTGTCTGGACGACAGCAGACCGTGGCACCGTCAGCGCGGACTGTGTTGCACTGCTGAGAACGACCGTCGCGTACATCCCAGGCTTGATACGGCTATCCGAATTCGGGACCGTGATTCGCGCTTTCACTGTTCTCGCTTGCTCGCCCAACATCGGATCGATGTAAGTGACTCGGCCGGTGAAAGCTCGCCCCGGGTAGCTCGTGAACTGAAGCGTTGCAGTCGCGCCGATCGCTACGCGTCCAGCGTCTTCCTCCTGCAGCTGTGCCTCGACCCACACATCGGACAGGTCGGCGATTGTGTAAAGCTCGTCTCCAGTGTGGATCGATTGTCCCTGTACCACTCTCTTGTCGATCACGAACCCAGATGCGGGCGCAGTAAGCGTCACCGTCCTCATCGCGCGGCCCGTCGCCAGTACTTCGTTTATCTGCGCATCCGACACATCCCACAATCGCAGTCGTTCTTTTACAGCAGCGAGCAGATCCGTGTTGTTGCCGGGTACGCCGGGGACACTGCTTGCGCCAATGGTGCGCGACAATCGCGCAGAAACGAGCAGCTCTTGCTCGGCAGCAACAAGATCGGGCGAGAAAATCGCGGCCAGCGGTTCCCCTCGCCTCACCGGCTGACCGACGAAGTTCACGTACAGTTTCTCGACGTATCCGCCGAACTTTGGTGTGACCTTGGCCAGTCGTGTCTCGTTGACGACGACCGTTCCAACCGTCCTCACCTCGTTTGAAAGCGGACGCAAGGCGACGTCGCCGAAGGTCACCCCGAGTTGTTGGATTTGTTTCGGCGTCAGCACGACGGGCCCGGTCGCGCTCGAGCTCATGCCGGGCATCGCGCTCATCTCGCTGCCATTTGTGGAGGAATTCGAGGAATCCTTCGACGTCCGGTTTTGTTGGCGTGAAGCCTTGTACGTCAAAATAGAAATCAGCAGGGCAAGAGCTACGACGCCGGCTGACCAGACGCTTACTCTCTGAGCTCGCGTCATCGGAGGATCTCCGAGCCAACAACTTGTTCGAGCTCTGCCAGATTCTTCGCGAAATCGGATAGCGACCGGTAATACTCCGTCTCGTATATGAACAGAGTGTTCTGATTATCGAGGACACTGAGTAGATCGGTCTTTCCAGACTGGTAGCTTGCGAGTGCGGCTGTTGCCGCTGCGCCACCTTGGGGAAGGATCGCCTTCGCATAGATTGCCAGCTGGGTGCGGCCCCGTTCCAGCTGGCTGACAAGTCTCGCCACCTGCGCCCGGACCGAATTGATCTTTGCGCGACGGTCGGACTCCGTCGCTGACAAGTCGGCGCGCGCTTCCGCAAGCTCCTGATCCTGGCGAGCTCCCTTGTGGATCGGCAGAGGAATCGAAACCTCGGCGGTGATCATATCGGGTCGCTGATTCCGCTGACCGTATTGGAGCGAAACGTCGAAATCGGGTCTGGACCCTTTCCGAGCCAGCTCCACGCGTGAGGTCTGCGCTGCGATGTTTGCTTCATTCTCTCTCAGCGATGGGTTCTGACGAACAGCGAGATCCTGCAGCTCGGCGAGCGGAGGGAATGGTGAATCGACTGTGCGCGCGCCCAACGTCTGGGTGGCGAAGCGAACGCTATTTGGATCAGTAGGAATGGCGGCTTGTACGATTCGCTCAGGAATTAAGGCGGACGGAATCGACGTCGTGTCATCTCGATTCAGCGTCGCATTAAGCTCGGCCGATGTGGCACGCCGCTCTTCCAGAAGTGCACTTGCGGTCTCACCGAGTCGAGCCGCTTCGACTCGCGCCTTGAGGACATCCTGCTCACCACCAGTACCGGCCGCGTAGTGAGCTTCTGTGACTTGGATTACGTCGGCGAGCACTGATCGGTTCCGCTCCACGATTGCGAGCGCGCGGTCAATGTATGCGAGCTCGAAAAAAGCGGTGCGGACGTCTCGCGTGACGGCGAGACGTGACGCATCGAGGTTGGCTCTTGCCGCCTCCACTTCCCGCTCGGCAGCTTGGCGTCGCAGGGAGAGCTTCCCGGGATATGGGATCGTCTGACTGACGCCAATCATTTTCATGGTCATCGGGTCGCCCGGAACTGTCGGACCCGTGCTGCCGTGTCCGCCGACGCTCGCCGCGTTCTCGTTTCCAAGCGGCTGATTCAGAATGCCGGCCATGAGCATCGGGTCGGCCCATGTCCCTGCCGGCCCCACTCGCGCCGCGGCAGCTGTCACGCGGTCCCGACCAGCTTGAAGCGAAGGGTTCGCAGAATCTGCTCGTGCAAGAAGAGACTCGAGAGAATTCGAGGTCTGCCCGCATGCAGGCGATGCGAGCAACGCGAAAATCCCGAATGAGAGGAGCACGGAGAACATGGATCGACGCACTCCCGAAGGACGCATCCGATTTGAGTAAAGCATAGTCCGGTTTTGAGAGAGTCCACGAGAACAGCGCAGCAGTCCGAAGGAAGCGCGCGAGTCGCTCCGACACATCTGGTTTGGACGCGTCGGAACTACAACTTCTATGTTGTGTGGTGGACTACGCCCGAGGAGGTGGGAGCTCGGGTGGCGACGTTACGGAGAGAAGCGTTACTTCGGCGGCAGGCATTACCCGCTGGGGAACCAAACCGCTTTGGTCGAGAACAGATGTGGCCGAAGCGAGCGCGGCCGGCGCACACGGTACCATCGACTGACATCCATCAGGCGCCCACGGGAACTTGCAGGGCGCGCCCGGGCCGTCCTTCTGAACGGGTGCGAGACTCTGTGGAGTCACCTGCCCCGCTGCGTGGGCCGAACTCATTCCCATCGCTGGCATGGTCTGAGGACCGACCGCCCCAATGCACGCGAAGCCACTCGTGACCAGAACAAAGGCCACGAGGAATAGGCTCGTGAAAAGGCCGGCTAGACGCGAAGGGCGCTGCATCATGTTAACGATATGCAGACGTCAAGAGCGACGAAAGGGTCACCAGTCGCGAACCTGTTACAGGCTGGGTGTGAACTGCATCGGGAAAGAGTGAGTCGGGCCAGTTCAGGACCACGTCATTGTCGCACAGGGACGTTACATGGGCCTCGCGG
>DATCPG010000411.1:0-12232 GCA_036570225.1 Gemmatimonadaceae bacterium
CATCAGCGAGCTGCGACATCTCTTCGGGGAGATGCCCGCCGTGCTCGCGCGGAGCCCGGTCGCCATCGGAGAGAAGTGGACGAGGGAGATGCAGATCCCGCTCAGCAGCGAGCCTGGGGCGGTTGGCGCTGTGCGCGCAACGTTCCGTCTGGATTCTCTGGGAAGAAACGGAGATATCGCTTACATCTCCATGCGCGGAACCATGGCGCGAATCAACACTCCGGGCGCCGCGCCGGCGGGACCGGGATACGGCACGTCGGGGCAGCTCTCCGGAACCATCGAGATAGATCGGCGGCTCGGCTGGATAACTGACTCGAAGAGCAGCATCATCGTGCATTCGACAATCGAGTCGGCTCCCGATCATCGAGGCGATCCAAAGGGGGAACCAATGCAGGTGCGGACAAAAATCACCCAGTGGATCAGGGCAATGCGAGCAAAATGAGACTCGTTCATCTTGCCGACATACATCTTGGATTCCGGCAGTACCAGCGGCAGACGCCGACCGGAATGAATCAGCGGGAAGCCGACGTAGGCGCGTCACTGCGTCGGGTAATCGACGCAGTGATCGAGCTGCGGCCCGACATCGTTCTCATCGCCGGCGACGTTTTTCACACCGTCCGCCCGACGAACCCCGCGATCCTCCACGGGTTTCTTCAGTTCTCGCGACTGAAGCAGATGCTTCCGGATGCGACTGTCGTGATGATCGCCGGCAATCATGACACGCCGCGCACGGCGGAGACGGGCTGTATCCTCCGCCTTTTCAAGGGGCTCGGAATCACCGTGGTCGACACCGTTTCCAGTCGTATATCGGTTCCGGAGCGCGATCTGATGATCCTGGCCGTTCCCGACATGGCGCAGGACAAACCCGCTTTGGAACCGGACCACACCGCGAAGTACAACGTGCTCCTTCTGCATGGAGAGATCGAGGGAGTTCTGCCGAAGCATGGGCGGGAGCTCGAGCGCTCGACGATGGAGATCTCGAAGGAAGAGCTGGGCGCAGAGAAATGGGACTACGTTGCTCTCGGCCACTACCACGTGTACCGGTCGGTCGCGCCGAATGCGTTCTACTCGGGGTCCGTCGATTACACCAGCACGAATCCGTGGGGCGAGATCGCGGAAGAGCGCGAAGCGGGGCTCGGGGGCAAGGGAATTATCGAGCACGACCTCGTTTCAAAGAAGCACAAATTTCACCCGCTCCCGCCGTTGCGAGCCTGGGTCGATCTCCCGCCTCTCTCGGGGGCTGGACTCTCACCCGCGGCGCTCGACGAGGCGATTCACGCCGCGCTGGACAACTGCGAAGGCGGAATCGACGAGAAGATCGTGCGACTCGTCGTGCGCGACGTACCCAGGCACATCCTTCGCGACCTGGATCACAAGTCCCTCAGAGAGTACAAGCGGAGGGCGCTGCACTTCAATCTCGATACGCGGCGCCCCGAGATCGTGCGTCCGGAGAAGGGGCAGGGCGCTCCCGGTCGTCGCGCCTCTCTCGCCGACACCGTCCGCGACAAGCTCATGTCGCGCGTTCTCACCGAGAACATCAATCGCGAGGGCCTCGTCGAGCTGGGTCTTCACTATCTGCGCGAAGCCGACGCTCTTGCGGGTCCTGCGGAAGAGGAAGCGGTCGCTTGAGACTGAATAGCCTCAGTCTGACCAATTTCCGTCAGCACGCCCGGACCGAAATCAACTTCGAGACCGGCCTCACCGGGATCATCGGGCCCAACGGCGCGGGCAAGACAACTATTCTCGAAGCGATAGCCTGGGCGCTCTACGGCAACGCGGCGATTCGCGGCAATCGTGACTCGATTCGCTTCATGGGCGCGGGGGCGCGCGCGCCCGTCGAGGTGCAGCTGGACTTCGACCTCGGCTCGCACCGTTATCGCGTGTGCCGCGGACTCACGAGCGCCGAAGTCTATCTGGATGGCGCGGACACTCCGATTGCGAATACCATTTCCGCGGTCACCGACCTGCTCCAGCGACGCCTCGGGATGTCGCTCTCTGAGTTCTTCCACACCTACTTCACTGCCCAGAAGGAGCTAACCGTGATGGCGGCGATGACGCCGGCAAAGCGCGGACAGTTTCTTTCCAGGGTTCTCGGCTACGAGAAGCTGCGCATAGCGCAGGACCTCACACGCGAGAAGCGAAATCGTGTTCGCGCATCGATCGAAGGGATGCAGCGGGGAATGCCGGACCCCGAAGCCGTACTGCGGTCCCTCGCCGAGGCTGCGACGCGAAAAGCAGAGGCCGAAGGACGGGCGCACCAGGCCGCTCACCGCGGTGCAGTGCGGGCGCGCGAGATGATGGCGATCGAGCCGCGCTGGGAGATGGTGCAGCGGCAGCGCGAGCAGTCAGGGCAGCTGCTCACGCAGATCACCGTCGCCGAGGAAAAGGAAGCGGCGTTGCACCGCGACTCGGAGCGCGTCGTCCGCGAGCTAGAGGGCGTGCAGGCTGCCAGGGCGCAGCTCGACAATCTTCGCGAGGCTATCGAGCCGTTGTTCGCGCTCAACGTGGAGCTTCACGCACTCAACACGCTCTACCGCGAGGAAGGCCGACGCAAGACTCTTCTCGAAGCGGAGTCCGCTCTGCGTGAAGAGATCGCAAGGCTCGCCGACCGCCACTCGAAGATCGAGCGCGCGCCCGCTCTCGAGGAAGAAGCGACGCTGGAGCTGGAGAAGAAGCGGATCGAGCTGGAGGATGCTCAGGGGCTCCTCGAGGCGCGCCGCACCGAGTGGGTGCGGGACAGGCAGGAGGCACAAACCAAACGTGAAGCGCTCCGCGCACAGTACGCCGAGGTCAAGGTGCAGCGCGATCGGGTCGTCTCGCTCGGAGAGAACGGCGAATGCCCGACCTGCAGCCGCCCGCTCGGCGGAAGCCTGCACACGGTGGTGGAGCACCTCGACGAGCTGATGGATACCGTCAACGTCGACGGGAACTACTACAAGGCACGCGTAGAGCAGCTGGAGCAGATGCCTGAAGACGTGCGCGACCTCGACGAGAAGCGGCGCGTGCTGATGCAGGAAGTGGGAACACTCGAGCGGCGACTCGCCAAGGTGCAGCTCGCGGTGCAGGAGCTTGGCACCATCGTGCGGGAGATTGCGGCCAAGCAGCAGCGGCAGGTGCAGATGAAGCGGGATCTCTCGCGAATCCCGCCCGGCTACGATCCCGCGCGCCACGCGGAGGTCATCGCGGAAGTCGATCGATTGACGCCGATGGAGGCGGAGGTGGGTCGCTTCCAGGCTATGCTCGACCGCGAACCGCAGCTCAGGCTGGAGCAGACGAGGATTGCGCAGGACATCATGCGCGTACAATCGACGCTTGGAACTCTGCGCACACGCCGGACACAGATCTCCTTCACGGAGAAGGATTTCAATGAGCTGAAGACGGAGTTCGAGCGCGTTCGCGGCGAGCTGCAGGAATCAAAGGTTGCGGCGGCGCGCGCGCAGGAGCAGGTGTCGAGCGCGACCGCGGCGCTCGCTGCCGCGGAAGCAGCGGCGGAGGACTTGAAGAGAAAGGTCGCCCATCTGGAAGTGTTGCAGGATGACAGACGCATGCACGACGAGCTCGATCGCGCTTTCTCGGATCTGCGGACGGATCTGAACTTCCAGCTGCGTCCGGAGCTGTCGGAGCTGGCAAGCGCGTTTCTGAGCGAGCTGACAGATGCGCGCTATACCGAGCTCGAGCTCGACGATCAGTACAACATCGTGATTCTGGAGGACGGTGTTCCGAAACCGGTGCTTTCCGGTGGAGAAGAAGATCTGGCGAATCTCGTGCTCCGTCTGGCGATCTCCCAGATGATCGCGGAGCGCGCGGGCCAGAATTTTTCCCTTCTGATTCTCGACGAGGTGTTCGGATCGCTCGACGAGGCCAGACGGTTCAACGTCGTCGAGCTGCTGCGCGGACTTCACGATCGCTTCGAGCAGGTGATTCTCATCACGCACATCGAGCCCGTGCGCGAGGGCCTCGATCGGGTGATATCTGTCAGCTACGATGCGGACCTGGGCTCGTCCGTAGTCACTCAGACCGAGAATGAGAGCGTCGGCATGGGTGATGACATGCGTCCGCGCGCGTTCGAGCCCGGCCGTGAAAGGCGTCGCGGGGAACAGGATTCTGTCGAAGGCGCCGAATCCGACGCGGGGGCGGCAGCTTGATGGCGTTCGCGCGCAACTGGAGACACGCCTGGGTGTCGGAGACACCCGAGCGAGTGAGCGTCCGGGAAATCCCGGCGCTCAACGCTGTGTTCAGCGAAGCTTTTACCGAGCGCTACCGCAAGGACGGGATGGTCGGCGTAAGAGTCCCGCATCTGAACCCGGCCGTGTGGAGATTCGCGATCACCGACGCCGAAGATGGGGCGATGATCTGGCGCAACGCGCGGGAAGGCATTGCCGCGTTCAACATGGTGCATCGCTCTGGCGTCGAAGGCTGGATGGGTCCGCTCGCCGTACATCCCGATTATCAGGGGCAGGGAATCGGCAAGACGATCGTCACCACCGGCGTCGAGTGGCTGAAAAAGGCGGGCGCGAAAGTGATTGGGCTCGAGACGATGCCTCGCACGATGGACAACGTTGGATTCTATTCGTCGCTCGGCTTCACGCCCGGACATCTGACGGTGACGGTAACGCTCGACGCGACGCGGAGCGGAATCCAATCGATCCCGATGTCCACACTCGATCCGCACGAGCGCGAGCTGGCGCTGCGACAGTGCCGCCAGATGCTGCAGCAGCTGACGCCCGGATACGACTACACGCGCGAAATCGTTCTCACTGCTCATCACGACCTCGGCGACACGGTGTTCGTGCGCAAAGGGAACGAGGTCATCTCATTCGCGATTTTTCATTCGGTGCCCCTGGTCGAAGGACGCGCCACGGAAGAAATGCGCGTTCTCAAGATGGTCGCGCGGAGCGAAGCCGATTTCGACCATCTGGTGACTCAGCTTTGCGCGCACGCGCGCGCGAAGGCCGGGCGACGCGTGGCGATCAGGGTCCAGGGACAGTACAGCGACGTCTATCGGCGTCTCATGGCGCGGGGAGCCCGGGTTCGCTGGACTGATCTGAGAATGTCGGTCCACGACTTTGCCGAGTCGCATCCGACGGGGGGCGGGATCGTCCTGTCCAACTGGGAGATCTAGCGCTTTTTGTCTTGCCGGGCTTCGACCGAGACCTAGATTGGGTGCTTCGCGCGTCGAGGATCATGGGTGAGCGACATTCTCCAGTCCCAGCTCCAAAAAACCCTGGCGGGGACGCATACCGTAGAGCGTGAGCTCCCGGGAGGGGGGCTTAGCCGGTTATTTCTCGGACGTGAGGTGAGGTTCCAGCGGCAGGTGGTGATCAAGGTTCTCCCACCCAACTTCGTCGCCGGCGTTTCGGTCGAAAGGTTCGAGCGTGAGATTGCGGTCGCCGCGAATCTCCAGCACGCGAACATCGTTCCGGTTCTAACCGCTGGCGAGACTGCGGGACTGCCGTTTTTCACGATGCCGTTCGTGGACGGCGAGTCCCTGAGAGCGCGACTGAAGCGCGGACCGATACCGGTGGCGGAAGCGCGCTCGATCCTGATCGACGTCGCCCGCGCTCTCGCTTGCGCGCATTCGAATGGCATTGTGCACCGAGATATCAAACCGGAAAATATTCTCCTCTCTGGGGGAGCTGCGACTGTAACTGATTTCGGTGTTGCGAAAGCGCTTGCAATGTCGAAGCACGCATCTCAGGACGAATCGCTCACAGGCGTTGGGCTGTCGCTGGGAACGCCAGCCTACATGTCTCCTGAGCAAGCGGTCGGTGACGAGGTCGATACGAGATCGGACCTGTACGCTTGGGGGGTCGTGGCCTATGAGATGATGACGGGCAGGCATCCATTTGCACACGCGAAGAATGTGCAGCAGGTGATACTTGCTCACGTGAGCGAGAGGCCGGCGCCCCTGAGCAATGCTTCCGGATATTCCGCGTCTCTCCGCAACGTGGTGATGCAATGCCTGGCGAAGGAGCCCGACGCACGCCCGGCGAGCGCGGATTCACTCCTGCTCGCGATTCGTCGCCGGACCCGGTGGACAGCGAGCGCGGGTGCCATCGCCGCGGGAATTCTAATAGCGATCGGCCTTTTGGCCGGGGTCGCATTCGCGTTCGTTCCGCGCGAAAAGCTGGCGACCGCCATCGCTCTCGCCCGCCGCAGTCCAGTACCACTGCACAACGATCGTATCATTGTCGCCCCGTTCAGCAACGAGACGGGCGATCAGCATCTCACCCCCCTTGGTTCCATGGCGGCGGACTGGATAGCGCAGGGGCTCGCGAAAACGGGAACGCTGCACGTAGTCGATGCGCGTACCGTGGCAATCACCTCCGAGGTCGTCAGCCGAACTCCGTGGCCTTGGCGGGGCCGCGACAGAGGGAAAGCACTGGCGGAAGAGACTGGGGCAGGGATGCTCATCTCGGGGCGGTTCTACCGCGACGGGGACACGCTCCGGTTCCAGGCGAACGTCGTTGACGTCACCGATGGAAAGCTCCTGTGGTCCCTCTCTCCCGTGAGCGGTCCGGTGGGTACACCGACAACAGTTCTCGAGAACCTCACTCGGCGAATCGTCGCGCTTGTCGCTCAGACCTCGGATACGACATCCGTTGCTCTGTCCACACTGTCAGATCCTCCGTCGCTCGACGCGTACGCGGAGTTCAAACGGGGTCTGGAGGGCACCTTCACGAACTCTCCGAGCGCTTACGCTCATTTCTTCCGCGCGACCGCGCTCGATACCGCTTATGTAACACCCTGGGTCATGATGGCCGTCACCGCCGAGCTGCGTGGCGACAAGGCGGTGATGGATTCAGCCTTGAAGCGCGCCAACCAACTAACCGGGAGAATGACGCCCGTTGAGCGCGCAATCATCGACTACACGGAAGCCAAAACCAAGGGCGACCTCGAAGGCACATTGCGCGCTGCGCAGACGGTTTTTCGGCTCACGCCCGGGTCGTCGGAGACGCCACTCATGCTCGCGACAGCGGCGCTGGGGGACCACCGGCCCCATACCGCGCTCACTGCACTTCGCGCGGTCGATCCCGATCGCGGATTGAATCTCGCCGCTCCGTATTTCTTGAAGAATCGAGCTGTCGCGCTCTACCAGCTGGCTGATTATCGCGGCGCCGCCGATGCATGTATGCGGGGACTGAAGCGATTTCCCAAGGACTACTTCCTTGCCTACTACTGCGTGTCTTCCTTTATAAAGCTCAGGGATCTGAATTCGGCAGACGACCTTCTTGCGAATGACATAGGGCCCGCCGGGGTAGAGCTCGCTGCCCGTACGGCTCAGGTGATGGCCGACGTTGGGCTGCTTTCGGAGCCACAAAGGCTGGCGACGAAATGGCTGGACCGTTCGTCGAACAGCGGACCCGAGTTCGATCACTCGCGCGCGCTGCTGCTCATCGCCGCCGGGCGGTCGGTGGAAGCAAAGGCCTTGCTGATGAGACTCGCGGCGATTGATTCGACGGCGGCTGTCCCTTCGCGGGAGCGGCGGATTCCGACGAGACTTCAAGTGCTGGGCACCCTTGGGATCGTCAACGCTCAGCTCAAGCTTCCCGCCGAGGCGCTTCACATCGACTCGGTCCTCAAGTCTTCAGCGGCGCTTGTGGAAGGAGGCGAGATCGAGATTATGAGAGCGAGGATTCATGCGCAGCTAGGCGACCTAGAGGAAGCCGTCACGTTGGCTGACGCGGGGCGCGATAAAGGCTGGGAATTGGTCTCGCTGATGAACTCGCTCGCTGACGATCATTGGTTGGCGCCCTTGCGTCGACTGCCTTCCTTCAAGTCGATTGTCGCGCTGAAGGATTGACACTCTTAGTTGGCCGGAGGTCGAATGCCGAAACAGGTTCGTCGCAAAGCTGTCAAGAAAGCGCGGAAAAGCGCGGCGAAAACAAGTCGCGCGCCGAAGGTGAGTCGCGTGTCGAAAGCTCGAAAGGCAAGTGGTCGCTCGTCCAGGAATCAGGAGGCTCTGCTACTCGTCGGAACGATGAAAGGCGCGTTCGTCCTGCGCTCAGACAAATCGCGAAAGAAGTGGAAAATCGAGGGCCCGCACTTTCGTGGAGAAGCGGTCTACGCGCTGCTGCACGACACCCGAGGGAATCGTCCGCGAACATTCGCCGCGACGAACAGCATGCATTGGGGGCCCACGCTCCGAACCAGCGACGACAACGGCGCCACCTGGAGCAAGCCGGGTCCACAGACGGTTCGCTTTCCAGCCGACTCCGGACGCGCGCTCGCGCAGATCTGGCAGATTGCGTCGGGCAGAAGAGCGGAGCCCGACGTTTTCTACTGTGGGGTCGAGCCCGCCGCGCTCTTCGAGTCGCGCGATGGAGGCGAGAGCTGGCAACCCAATCAGGGATTGCTCAATCATGAGCACCAACCCAAATGGCAGCCCGGAGGCGGAGGGCTCTGCCTGCACACGATTGTCCTCGACCCCAACAATCCGCGACGCATGCTGATTGCGATGTCGACCGGGGGAGTGTATCGCTCGGACGACGGAGGCAAGAGCTGGCGCGCGCGTAATTCGGGCGTCCGCGCCCAGTTCATGCCCGAAGATCAGCGCTATCCGGAGTTCGGACAGTGCGTGCACAAGGTGGTTCATCATCCAAGCCGCCCGGGAAGGCTCTTTCTTCAGAACCATTGGGGCCTGTACCGGAGCGACGATTGGGGCGACAACTGGGTGGATATCGCCAACGGAGTGCCTTCGGATTTCGGATTCGCGATGCAGATGCATCCCCATGACCCGGACACCGTCTACATAGTGCCGATCGAAGCCGACATGTTTCGGGCGACGCCGGAAGCGAAGTTGCGCGTATATCGAACGAGGAACGCGGGCGCGAGCTGGCAGCCGCTCACCAAAGGACTGCCGCAAAGCGGTGCCTACGAGAACGTGCTCCGCGACGCGCTCACCGCCGATTCATTCGACTCCGCCGGGATCTATTTTGGAACCAGAAGCGGAAAGCTTTATGGCTCCAGCGACGAAGGCGCGTCGTGGACCGAGATCGCCGACGCACTTCCACCGATTGTCTGCGTGAAGACAGGAACCGCGGGGGCATCCTGATAACCGTCGAGCTGCCGAACGTTCTCTGCTCGTACACGGACCAGAATCCGTCGCTGGTGCTCGACGAGCCGTGCAAGACTCTGGGTGATGCGCTCGCCGCGCTGGGCCGAAAGTCGCCGGGCGCGCTCGATCGAATCATGGACGAGCAGGGAGAAGTGCGACGTCACGTTAACCTCTTCGTGAACGGCGAGAACGTTCGATTTCTCGACGGGCTTCGAACTGCCGTGCCGAATGGCGCCACGATATTCGTGCTCGCCGCGGTGAGCGGAGGGTGAAGCTCCACCCCGTCGACCCCAAAGGCTCGATCAAGCTGAACGACTCACGCGCGCGGCCCCATGGTCGCGTCAAGAGTGGCAAGGCGCTGGAGCGCGCCACCGAGAAGAACGTCAAGCGGATATCCGATCTGCAGCGCGTTCTGTATGCGGATGCCCGGTACGCGCTCCTGATTGTGCTGCAGGGCCGCGACGCGTCGGGGAAGGACGGCACGATCAGGAAGGTCTTCACGGCGGTGAACCCGCAGGGCTGCTCAGTCGCGAGCTTCAAGACCCCGACAGACCTCGAGCAGCATCACGATTTTCTGTGGAGGGTGCACGCCCAGGTCCCGCAACGCGGGATGATCGGGATCTTCAATCGATCCCACTACGAAGACGTGCTGGTGCCGCGGGTGCGTGGCTCCATCAAGAAGAAAGAGTGGCTCGCGCGCTACGACGAGATCAACGACTTCGAGAAAATGCTGGATCGCAACGGTGTGGTCATACTCAAGTTCATGCTTCACGTGTCGCGCGCGGAGCAGAAGCGACGCCTGATGGAGCGACTCGCCGACGAAACGAAGAACTGGAAATTTCGCGTGGGAGATCTGGATGACCGGGCGAAGTGGGACGATTTCACGAAGGCGTATGAGGCAGCGCTCAAGCACACGAGCACCAAATGGGCACCCTGGTACATCGTTCCGGCCGACGACAACGATGTTCGGGACTGGCTCGTCGCGCGCACGATCGCCAACGCTCTGGATAAGCTCGATCTGAGATACCCGCCCGCCGACCCGGCGGTGCTGTCGATCGAGATCGAGTGATGCCGGCGACTGATCGGAGCGCCGAGCAGCAGATCGCCGGATTTCTCGCCAAGTACACTCCGGAAATCGTCGCATTCGCGACCGATGCGCGAAAGCGGATGTGAAGGGAAATTTCGGGCGGCGTCGAGTTCGTTTACGACAACTACAATGCGCTCGTGTTCGGGTACGGGCCGGCGAGCGGCCGTCGGAGGCCGTGCTTTCTTTGGCGCTCATGCCGGAGGCGCAAAGTAGTAAATCGCGCGACCTCACCAACAACGATTTCTTGACGCATCCGTTCCCGCGTCCTACGTTCGGAGCGCCAGGATTGATTTGACCGCCCCTTCTCCGTCATAACCCGACATGCGAAGACGCGAAGTCGTACGCTTCCTCGGCGCCGCTCTCGCGCTGCCGTTTCTTCCCCGCGGAGCAGAGGCCGCTGTTCAGCTGGGCCGGAACCTGCACGAGCGCCTGGGCGACGTTCCGTTCAGGACGCTCAACAGGGATCAGCAGGCTCTCGTGACGAACATCGCGGAGATGATCATTCCCGAGACCGATACCCCCGGCGCCACGAGCGTGAAGGTGCCGGAGTTCATCGATCTCATCCTGACCGAATGGGCGAGCGACGATGAGCGAAGGGACTTTCTCGCCGGGCTGGGTGACATCGACACCCGTGCGTCGGCAGCGGGCTCACCTCGATTCGTCGGGTTGCCAGCGGCGAAGAAAGTAGAGCTGCTGACCGCGCTTGATGCCGCGAATTCGGAGAAGACGGGTGCCGCTTTCGCATTTCGCCGTCTGAAGGCACTGACGGTATACGGCTACTTCACGTCGCTGCCCGTGGAACAGGACATCCTCAAGATCCAGATGTTCTTCAACGGATATCAGGGTAACGTGCCTTTCACTCCGGCGGTCTGACGATGCCTCCCATGACATTCGATGCCATCGTCGTCGGCTCGGGGATTTCTGGTGGCTGGGCGGCCAAGGAGCTCACCGAGAAAGGACTCCGCACGATAGTGCTCGAGGCAGGACGGCCAATCGATCCGGCCGTCGACTATGTGGAGCACGTGCTCCCGGGGGAAAAACGCTATCGAGGCATGGGCAACCGCAAACAGCTC
Source organism: Gemmatimonadaceae bacterium (assembly GCA_036570225.1). GTDB lineage: Bacteria > Gemmatimonadota > Gemmatimonadetes > Gemmatimonadales > Gemmatimonadaceae > UBA4720. The sequence goes on from DATCPG010000411.1 coordinate 11,219, forward strand.
GAGCGGTATCAGCCGATTCAGAGGCACACGGGCGCGTGCGACGAGTGGTCCTCCAAGTTCTTCGTCAACGATCTCGACAACCCGTACTCGTTTCCCGACGACAAGCCATTCTACTGGATACGCGGGCGGCAGGTCGGAGGGCGATCGATCATGTGGGGGCGATGCGTCTACCGCTGGAGCGATCTCGACTTCGAGGCCAATGCAAAGGAAGGCTACGGCGTCGACTGGCCGTTGAGATACAAGGACCTCGCCCCGTGGTGGAGCTACGTCGAAAAATTCGTCGGAATCCAGGGGCGCAAGGAAAATCTTCCGCAGGTGCCCGACGGCGAATTCCAGACGCCGTGGCCTCTGAACGCGGCCGAACAAAGATCGCGCGACATACTGCTCACGAAATTCGGCGGCGAGCGCGTTATCACCAACGCGCGCCTCGCCGTGCTGACCGAGGATCACGGCGGGCGCCAGAAGTGCCACCTGTGCGGCCACTGCGCGCGCGGATGCATCACCCTCTCCTACTTCAGCAGCATCAACGCGACGCTTCCAGCGGCACGCAAAACGGGGCGGCTGATGCTCAGGCCGTTCAGCGTCGTGCACAGCGTGATCTACGACCCGGCAAGGCGCCGTGCGACCGGCGTGCGTGTGATCGACGCGAACACCAAGGAGATGTTCGACGTCTATGCAAAGGTGGTGTTTCTCAACGCGTCTGCGTTGGAATCGACGCGCATCCTACTCAACTCCTCGACGGCCGAATTTCCGAACGGACTCGGCAGCTCGAGCGGCGAGCTGGGTCACAACCTGATGGACCACATCATGAACGGCGGCGCCGTGGGAACGCTGCCCTTCGCGACTGACCGCAGGGAGATCGGAAACCGCCCCGATGCGATCTACGTCCCGCGCTTCCGGAACATAAAATCGAAGCAGCCGGATTTCCTACGCGGTTACGGGTTCGAGGGTCGTGCCTATCGCCAGGACTGGCGACGCGGATCGGAGATGTCCGGCTTTGGCGCCTCTTTCAAG
>DATCPG010000412.1:0-1798 GCA_036570225.1 Gemmatimonadaceae bacterium
ATATGCAGGAGCAGATGCTCGACGACATGGATCTGGAGCGCGAGCGTGGCATCACCATCAAGGCGCGGGCAGTCACGCTCAATTACACTTCACAGGCAGGTCAGGAGTACACATTCAACCTGATCGATACTCCCGGTCATGTCGATTTTACGTACGAGGTGTCGCGCAGTCTGGCCGCGTGCGAAGGGGCTGTTCTGGTTGTCGACGCCACGCAGGGGGTGGAGGCGCAGACGCTGGCCAACAGCTACCTGGCCATCAACAACAATCTCGACATCCTGACGGTGATCAATAAAGTCGATCTGCCATCCGCGGAGCCGGAAAAAGTGCGCGAGCAGATCGAGAACGTCATCGGCCTCGATGCGCACGACGCAGTCCTGGCCAGCGCCAAAGCCGGCATCGGCATCGACGAGATCCTGGAGAAGATCGTCACGAAGATTCCTGCGCCAAAGGGGGACACGGACGGCCCGCTGCGAGCGCTCCTCTTCGACTCCTGGTACGACTCCTATCGCGGCGTGATGTGTCTCATCCGCGTCGTCGATGGCGAGATCCGCAAAGGGATGATGATGAAGTTCCTCTCCACCGGCCGCTCGTACGAGGTGACCGAGCTGGGCATCTTCACGCCGAAAGCAAAGCCGGTGGATCGCCTCGGCGTCGGCGAAGTTGGATTCGTCTCCGCCAACGTCAGGGACATCGTGCAGGCCAAGATCGGCGACACGGTGACCACCGAGCGCGAGAATCCGCCGCCGCTTCCCGGCTTCCAGGAAGTGAAGCCCATGGTGTTCGCCGGGATCTTTCCGATCAACACCGACGACTATGAAAACCTCCGCGACGCCGTGGGCAAGCTGAAGCTCAACGATGCGTCCTTCAGCTACGAGCCCGAGAGCTCCACCGCCCTCGGCTTCGGCTTCCGCTGCGGCTTTCTCGGCCTGCTGCACATGGAGATCATCCAGGAGCGGCTGGAGCGTGAATTCAATCTCGAGCTGCTGACGTCAGCGCCCGGCGTCCGTTACCGGGTGACGAAAACCAATGGCGAAGTGATGGAGATCGAGAACCCCCAGAAGATGCCCGACCCCGCGTACATCCGCGCAATCGAGGAGCCGTTTCTGGAAGTGACGATCCTCACAACGGACGAGTTCGTTGGCCCCATTCTCGCTCTTGCCATCGATCGGCGTGGCCAGCAAAAGAAGCTGGAGTACGTCAGCAGTAACCGAGTGATGCTCGTTTACGTGATGCCGTTGAATGAAGTGATCCTGGACTTCTTTGACAAGCTGAAATCGATCTCCCGCGGATACGCCTCGCTCGATTACCAATTCGTCGGGTATCGCGAGAGCGACCTGGTCAAGATGGACATCCTGGTCAATGGCGAGCCGCTCGATGCGCTGTCTCTCATCGTTCACAAAGAGAAAGCGTTCGCGCGCGGAAAGTTGCTCGTCGAGAAGATGAAGGAGTTCATACCCCGGCAGATGTTCGAAGTCGCTCTGCAGGCAGCGATTGGCAATCGTGTCATCGCCCGTGAGACCGTCAAAGCTCTCCGCAAGAACGTCCTCGCCAAATGTTATGGCGGCGACATCACCCGGAAGAGGAAACTCCTCGAGAAGCAGAAAGAGGGGAAGAAACGGATGAAACGGGTGGGCAAAGTCGAGATTCCGCAGGAGGCATTTCTCGCAGTGTTGAAGATCGACTGATCACCTCTCCGCGGCTCGGAAGGTGCCATGAGATTCTCCAAGCCGTTCGTTTCAGCCGTCGCGCTCACCATGGTTGCCGGAGCCGCGTTTGCCGCGCACGTTGATCTCAAGGA
>DATCPG010000413.1:0-2796 GCA_036570225.1 Gemmatimonadaceae bacterium
AGCGGTGCCGCGGGCTGCTCAGGCGCTTCGCTGAACCAGAGGATCGATGCTCTCTTCCTGGCACTTCCGGCACGTCACAACGCCGCGGAATGTGCAGATGATGCAGATGAACGTTCCGCAATTCGAGCACGGATAGCCCTCGGACGCACGCTCCTCGTTCTGGCAGGATCGGCAAATCATTGCATCTCTTTCGCGTAAAGTCTGAGGCAGTACTCGAATTTTGCGATCCCGGGAAAAGGGAGCTGAAACGGCAGGAGGTCTGAATTTACATCAGGGCCCGCATTTCACAACGCGTTTCGCCGCCTGAAGCCAAGTCGCCAATCGGTCTGGACCGGCTTCCTCCCATGCTGGGGGTACCGGCGCGAGCCGGCGCTTCTCGCCCTCCCTTTCGAAGCACAGCCAGCCATTGCTGTATTCGCTCGCGACAGCCGCCGAGCGATGGAACGGGCCCCTTCGGCGCTCCGGCGTCCTCCTTCGCTCCAGCTCCCCTTGAAAGTGGGCGCCTCCGCCCGCTGACGCACGGCGGTCAGCCTTTCGTCTCTCGGCTGCGGCTGGTGTGATCAACCACACCTCCCAGCGTCTGCCCTGCGAATCGAGAAACGTCCGGTAGCTCACCGCCAGGTCCTCCGTCGCCGATCGTGCGCCAAGGTCTGTGCTCACTGGCTCTGCTTTGCAGGGCGGGTGCCAGAGAAAGCGGTTCTTCGGATATTTTTTACGATTGTTTCTTCGCAAACTTACGTCTCAGCGCGTATCCAGCTTCCTTCCCGCGTCGAGGTGATCGAAGTTGAGCAAGGTGTTGAAGACGAGGAAGTAGCTACCGATCGTTTCGCCCCGGTAGACCGGGTTGTTGGCGAACAGGACCACGTGACCCCTCCCGAGCGGAGCGTCGACTACCACCGGCCGCTGCGCGACGTCGGTACCGTCGAGCAGTCCTGACGCGAGGAGATCGCGTTGATCGCTGAAGCGGAGCACCACCCGCGGCCGCAGCGTTGGCGGGATGATGTTCAGCGGATTTCGGAGCTGCTCGTCCGTTACCGGCGCTGCCTGCCACGGCTGCAGTGGCCTCCTTCGCGGAACATCGTTGCGCGGATCGAGCGCGAGCCTGCCCTGGGGGACGTCGACGTCCTCCGCTGTGCCTCGTCCCGTCGGTCGGGCGGTCACGGAATCTTGAAAGCGCCCACCGCGCGTCCCGAGGACATTCGTAATGCTGAAGCTCGAGCCATCGTCGCTGTACACGGCGAGGCTGTCGCGAATTCCGTAGGTGATCGGGCTCGCGTCGTCCACCACTTTGGTGCGCAAAAGGCTTCCTACGACGTGTAGCCGGGGTGGCTGATTGGTGGATACACCACTCGTCAGCCCGAAATTCACGGCGAGACTGGCGGTGTTCTCTACGGCCACCAGTACTCCACCGCTCCTTACGAACGCCGCGAGGTTGTCGACTCCTTTTAGGCCGAGCCCCGGACGGATGTCGTCGGTCTCGTCGACTCCGATGTTGGGTGTCAGGTCCGTCTTTTTCCACGGCATCGGATTTCGCCACATGGGCATTCCCGCGACGATCGACTGCGGACTTCCGCCTCCCGGCGGGAACAGAATCACATCGTACTTCGCATTGAGGTTCGGATTGGCTGCCACATCCTGAACGCTGATGTAGTCGTAAGGAATGTGAAGGAAGTCGAACGCCTGCCTCCACCACCCCTCGGTTTGCGTGTTCAGCCAGGTGTGCATGATTGCTACGCGTGCCGCGCGGCCGGGATGCGTCGCCACCGATGGCGCTGTCGCGAGCGCGTAGACTCTGAGGCCCAGCTCCTTCGACGCCTTGTCGAGATCTCCGGCGCCAACCCGTCGCACGATGAACGAACCGCGCGCGAAGCTGTGACCTGCCGCCTGGAACGGCTGCTCGGCGACCTGGAAATCCGCGTCCTTCAAGCGATATCGCAGCGTCGCGAGCGCGTTGTCCGCGTTGTGATCGATCGCGAAGACGGTCCCGCTGCCGACTACACCGCCCGGAGCGTTGATCGCACCGCTGACGTTCTCAATGGGGACGGCGAGCACTTTCGGATCCGTGATGCGATAGGAGCGCACCGCAAAATTCTCCGGAAAGGTCCAGCCCGTGTCGTCGTAAGGAGTTCGTTGCGGGTCGCTTGGGCTCCAGAACTGGTAGTCGAGCAGCGCATCGGCGATGCGCGAGTAGGGCTGGTCCATACGAATGATGTAGCTGCCCGCCGGAAACTGTCGCGCTTCGAGTCGGAGCACCGAGAGCGGGAGCGTGTCGTATGGATTTAGAGGCGGCGGCACGGCTGCTCTCGACATCTCACTCGGTCTTGTGCTGTCGGCCGGTCGCGTGAGCACTGTTGGTCTCGCGCTGTCGGCGCGCACCGAATCCGCGCGCCTTGCGGTGTCGGGTGATCTCCCGGCTGCGCCTGGGGGCAAGGCGGGACGCGAACGTGGAACAGGTGTCATGACGGTGAAAGGCGCAGTCGCCCGCGATATCTCGACGTGCTGCTTCTGGAGAATGCGGAGCAATTCCGCCTGCGCACCGGGACGTCTCTCGTCGCTGGGCAGCACATAGGCGGCCGGGCCTTCCGTCCGCGCCTTGAGAATCGAGCGCTTGCTCTTCTGCCAGAAATTGTCGAGGAACAGCGCGCGATTGTTGGCAAAGTAGCTGAGCGAGACGAGCAATCCCGTCTCCTCGTAATTGTTGTTGTCGCGCAGCGACCACTTCACGCGCGGCAGCGGAGGATCCTGCCTGTACCAGGTTCGCCCTGTTTCGTTCGGTGACAGCGTGCGCTCCACAGT
>DATCPG010000414.1:0-4561 GCA_036570225.1 Gemmatimonadaceae bacterium
GCACGGGACTTTGCCGTTGTCGTACTGGTACTGGGCGTACCATTCCATGAAATCCTTTACGTCGGCGGCGTGGCCGAGCCGCAGCAGCGCGGTCGAGGTGAGTGAGCCGTCGCGGATCCACGAGCGCGAATACGAGCGCGAGCCAGGCTGGATCGCCGGACCGTCCCGATTGATCAGAATATCCGCGAGCTGCGCGCGCATCGTTTCGGTGTAACGCGACGCGGACGGCGGCAGGGCAATCGAGACTCTTCCGAGTTTTTCACGCCAATCGGATTGCGTCTTCTCGAGCTGCGCCGCAACCATGCGCTCACCTTGCCCGGGAAGCAGAGCGGCTCCCGACGGGAGATCTCCCCCATGAAGCGGCACTGCGATATCGATCGGACTGGACGTCGCGTGTGGGCCGAGCTCGATCTCGTATGCGAAGGCTGCCGACGCGTGTCCGGCGGGATCGGTGACGGACACAAGACTCGGGAGTTTTCCGGCACGAAGCCAGTCGACGATGTTTCCATCGCTGAACGTCACCGCACCAAAGCCACTCGGCGAGTTGAGCGAGCGCACGAACTTGTTCCCGGTTACGCGTGCCGCAGAGCCCTGCAGCGAGATCGTGTCCACACGCGCGACGCCACCGGGAAGATTCAGAAACTGCCACGGCGGATTCACCTGAAACGGCCTCAACGCAAGAAACAGAGTCAGCTTCTTGTATTTCTTGGAGTTGTTGGTGACGTGATACCGCGCGAAAAGCACGGATGAATCCGATGGGCCACCGGCGAACGCATTGATGTCGAGATCCAGATCCTTTGTGCTCCAGTTCACCTGCGGCAGCGGCAACGCCTCGCGATTGGGCGTCACGGAAGTCTTCACATCGTTCCAGGTAATGAGCTTGCCGTCGGCAAAAAGAAACGGCTCGATCGAGAACTGAGCCCGCCCCACCTCCACCGTTCCCTCTTCGTTTATCAGCGCCTCGGCGCTGTCGCGATCGACGCCGACCACGGTCCAGTAGGACTGCTCGCCCAGGAACGGCCTCGGATAGCTTCCCCTCGGCGCTTCCCGGGCAATGGTTGTGAAGAAATCGTTTTCGGTCGCGGCCCACTCGAGCGGCTTGATGCCTATGTCGCGGATGCCATAACCGTTTTTGTTCTCGGGCGAGAGGAGAACGATGCGCAGGTAGCGCGCGTCACTCTCCGGCACGTACAGGTAATCGCGAAAGAGTGGGGACGGAGCGATCGCACTCTTGCTCGACGAGGCGACTTGGGCGGGCGACCAGGCCGAAGTCCGATTGACTCTGTAGAGAGTCTGCCAGGTCTGTTTGTCCTGCGAGTCCTGCACTTCGTAGGAATTCGCGCGGCGGCCCGGCTCCCAGTTGATCACGAGCCCGCCGAATTCGCGGCGCCGGGTGAAGTCGATATCGATTGTCTCCGCACCTGGAGGGACTTGCCCGGGGGATGTCGTGGTCCCACCTGGTGGAGGCGTTCGCAGCGGCGCGCTTCGCCATCCACTCGCCGCGTCCGCATCGATCGCGCGCCATGCGTCGTACCCCTGCACCTGGGAGGACGCGGAGATCGTCGGAGCGGGATAGAAATGCGTGTCGGGCTCGAGTGGTGTGACCGCGAGATCGTCGAGCCACACGCTTCCCTTCCCGCCCGATCCGGCGGTGATGGCGATTTCGATGGCGGAGAATCGTGTCAGCGTCTTGTCGTTGGTTGGACCCCAGGCAAAGGAGATCTGTCGCTTTTTCCGCGTGAAGGTCTGCCAGTCCTTCGGAAACTGGAAATTGGGAGTGTTGGACCACCACACGTTCTCGCCCGTCGAGTCGATCATCTTGAACTCGAGTGTATTGCTCGGTGCGTCGCCCTTGATGGCGAACGAGAACTCGTAGTTGGGCGGCAGCGTCAGGCTGAGCGGTCGATGGATTACCGCGTACCCGCCGTGCCCGTGAAAATCGAAATCCACCCGCATCGCCCGGCCGTGCACGCCGTTGGAATCGGCGTGGACCGATATCTCGACACCATCCGCGGGAGTCGCGGTCCAGTGGCTCACCGAGTCGAAGGAATCCAATACTATAGTAGTGGGCGCGGTTGTCGGAGCTGACACAACCGTGGCGACAGGCGTAGGCGGCTTGGGTGGCGGAGCAGTGGTCACCGGCGTCTGTGACTGCGCTCCCGACGTCAGGACAGCGGTGACCGCAAACGCCAGTATGAAAGCTCCCAGCTGAGAAGCTGCGCCTCTGAGAGCTCCCTGCTTCAGTTTTGACAATCCAACCGAAGCGCCCCAATCTGGAATGGGAAGCATCATCCCTTGACGCTCCCGGCCATTACACCCTGGATGTAGTAACGCTGCAAGAAAAGAAACACCGCGAGCACGGGTATTACCGTGAGCACGGAGCCGGCCATCATCAGCTCGGTATCCATCACGTGCTCGCCGGAAAGGTTTGCCAGCGCCACCGGCAGAGTGTAATGCGCTTCGTCACTGAGCACGATCAACGGCCACATGAAGTCGTTCCAGGTCGCAAGGAAAGTCCAGATCGCGAGCGTGGCCAGAATGGGAAGAATTCCCGGCACGACGACCGACCAGTAGATCCTGAGCTCGGTCGCGCCATCGATGCGCGCTGCGTCGAGCATGTCGTCGGGGATCGAGAGCGCGTACTGCCGGATGAGAAATATCCCGAAGATGCTCGCCATGCCCGGAATGATCACGCCCCAATAGGTGTTGATGAGATGGAGATTCTTCATCAGCAGGAAGAGCGGCAGCATCGCCACCTGCACCGGAAGGACGAGACCGAGCGACAGAATACGAAACGCCCGATCGCGTCCGCGAAAGCGAAGCTTCGCAAACGCATATCCGGCCATGGAGTTGATCACGAGCGACAACCCGGTGACGACGAACGCAATCAGAGCGCTGTTAAAGAGGTAGCGCCCAAGATTCAATCGCGTGAACAGCTCCCCGTAATGCGAGAACGTTATCCGACTCGGAAAGAAGTGCGGCGGATACGTGCTCGCCTCCCCGGTAGGCATGAACGAAGCTGACAGCATCCACATCATCGGCAGCAGCGCGATGAACGCACCAATGATCAACAGGGCATAAAGAACGACCTGCGATATGCGCCGCCGAGTAAGAGCTGAGTCAACTCGCCCGCGGCCGGAAGCTGGCCCGCCCTCAGCCCCCGGCCGGTCGTGTTCAGTTCCAGGAACGAACCGAGGATTAGTGCGCGACATCTACGTCCGATCCTTTTGCAAGCGGAATTGGATGAGCGTGGCAATCAAAATCACGATGAACAGAACGAAAGCGATAGAAGCGGCGTACCCCATCCGCCACCACCTGAACCCTTCCTCGTACATCATCAGCACGACGCTGGTCGTCGCTCGAAGCGGCCCGCCCTGCGTCATGACGTACGGTTCCGAGAACAGCTGGAAGTACCCGATCATCGTGATGACGCTGACGAAAAGCAGCGTCGGCCCAAGAAGTGGGAGAGTGACGGCGAAGAATCGACGGACGGGACCGGCACCATCGATCTCCGCGGCGTCGTAAAGATCCTGCGGAATCGCCTGCAGCCCCGCGATGAAGATCAGCATGTTATAGCCGAAGTTCTTCCACACCGACATCAGGATGATGGCCGGCATCGCCCAGTGCGGATTGCCGAGCCAGTCGATGGGAGCGATTCCAACGTGCGCGAGCGCGTAGTTGAGCACGCCGTACCGCGTGTGGTAGAGGTAGCGCCATACGATCGAGACGGCGACGAGCGTCGTCACGAACGGCGTGAAGTATATAGTGCGGAAGAAGCTCTTGAAGCGGACAAGCTTGGCGTTCAGGAGCAATGCGGTCCCGAGTGAAACCGCGATCGTGAGCGGCCCACCGACGATCGCGAAGTAGAAAGTATTCTTGAGCGCCTGCCAGAACTCGGGGCTGTGAAAGAGCTTCGTGTAGTTCGCCATCCCGACGAAGCGCGTCGTGGGCGGATTCGCGATCGCGTAGATGTCGAAGTCGGTGACGCTCAACACCAGCGAAGCGAGCACGGGCAGGAAAAAGAAAACGAAGATCAGGAGGAGCGCTGGCGCGAGGAAGAACCACGCCGCCCTGCCGACATCGGAAGGCATTTGCGCTGCCGGCTTCGCGCTCATTTTGCTTTTGCCTGGGCCAACAGGTATCGCCGTTTCTCGAGCATCGCGTTCACGTCCTGATCGAGCGATGCCAATGTTTGATCGACGGTCTTGGCCTTCCGGATCGCTTGGTCGCCGTGCTCAAATATCGTGGTAGCGATTTCCTCCCACTCGGGCACCTGCGGCAACGGCACTACTCGCTCGAGCTGATCGCGGAACGCCTTCGCGTACTTGTTGTTGTCGAGTGCGCTGTCCGCCCACGCGCTTTTGCGCGGCGGCAAATCTCCGGTGAGCTTGTAGAACTGGAGCTCGATCTCCGGTCGAGATAGATACTCCATCACCATCCACGCTTCCTTCTTGTGCTGTGACGCGGCGAACAGTGAGAGACTCGACCCGCCGGCCATCGACACGCCCGGCCCGTTGATGCCGGGCATCGCGGCAGTCGACCACTTGTTCTGCACCGACGA
>DATCPG010000415.1:0-36608 GCA_036570225.1 Gemmatimonadaceae bacterium
GGACGAGTTCCATTTGCCGAGTCGGACCGCGTCGAGCTGGGCTATTGGTTGCGCGCCGATGAGACCGGTCAAGGACTCGTAACCGAAGCCGCGAGGGCGGTGCTGACCGTTGCATCGCACATCGCGCGATTCTCGCGCGCGGAAATCCGGTGCGATGCCCGAAACGGTCCCAGCGCCGCGATCCCACCGCGCCTTGGCTTCACGCTCCTCGCTACGGTCGCAGAGCCTGGTACCGGCGCTGAGACGAGGAACATGCAGGTGTGGGTGTCAGAACCGCAGCGCTATCGCGGAATTTCCCCGAACGTTGCCGTCAACAGACCAAACAGGAACTGATCACCCTTTGCTTCGGGATTCCTGAAGACCAGATACACGTCGTGAATTCCCGACGTCGACCGGAGCGCCGTACGAAGCTGCGCCGCGGGAGCGGTCGCTTCGGTCGGACGAATCGCTTCGCTCTCACCGATCAGTGCGCCGGTCGGTGAATCGAGATGCACCTCGATCTTTCCGCCCTTCGCCTGGTATTGTGCCGGCGCCACCGCCGCGAAGGTCACCGCGGTGACGCCCGTCAGATCGATTTGCTTGAAAGCGGCAGAAGCACCGGATCGATTCACGACAGCGATCTCGACCGGTAGCTGCGCGGCCGTCTGCCTCTGCACTCCCTGCGAGAGCTCACCGCTCGCCACCACCACCGTCGGCGAGTGGAGAGCGATCGTCTTCTCCTTCGTGATCGCCGGCATCCCGTTCGCGCCGCGGTCGGTGTACTCCGCATGCAGCACCACTACGCCTTTCGGCGCATCGCTCGATCCAGCCGGAGGTACGTACGCGCCCCGGTCAGGGAGTGAGCTCACGCTCGCCTTCGCATCGGCGAGGCCCATGATGTAGCCGAGCATTGCCGACGCCTGTGCGTCGGTGAGCGCGGGGTGCGCGGGCATCGTCACACTCCCCCACACGCCCGACCCTCCTTCGCGGATCTTCCGCACCAGACGCGCGGTCGCCGTTTTGTCGTCGTGATACTTGCGCGCGACATCCACGTACGCGGGGCCGATGGACTTCCTGTCCAACTGGTGACAGGACAGGCAGTCGCTTCCTTCGATCAGTTTCCTGCCTGTCGCGTGCGCGTTGTCGCTCGGGCGAGACGCACCCGACGTGATTCCCTCCTTCAGGTACTGCGCGCTCACGCTCACTCGGCGCGCCGGGATGGTTCCGCTCCGCAGCGAGCCGTCCTCGCGATCCGTGACGCGCGCGGCATAGCGCACCGGAATGCCGGGGAGGAAGAACGACCGGTTGCTGCCGGCGAGATCGATGTCGACATTGGGCGGCTCGTTGCCAGCCACGATCTGAACGGACTCGGTGGAGGACGCGCCGTGAGTGTCGATCGCCGTGAGGGACGCCGTGTACGCGCCCGGCTGAGTGAAAGTGAACGACGGGTTTGGCTCAGTTAGTCTTTGCAGCACCGGACCGTCTCGACGGGAGATCGTCCACACGTATCGCAGCGAATCCTCATCGAGATCCATCGTGCCCGCCGAGGAAAGCTGCACGCGCATCGGGAGCGCACCGGCCGGCTGGTCGACCGCGACCGCCACGATCGGTTTCCGATTGCCTGCGTTGTATTCGATTCGGACGAGGCGCGCGTCGTCGTTGCCCTTGAACCAGGCTGTCCCGTACTCGAGAACGTACATGTCTCCGCTCGGCCCGAACTCCATCTCGATCGGAGCGCTGAATTTCGCGCTTGGCATGAAGCGCTCGATGGAGACGAGGTCGCCCTTCGCATCCATGGTCACCGCCATGATCCAGTGGCGCATGAACTCGTAGATGAAAAGCTTTCCGTCGTAGTACTCCGGGAACGGTCTGGCGGCGCCGCGAAAATCGTCACGGTGGAAGACAGGCCCCGCCGCCGACGCACGTCCTCCAGTGCCGACGATCGGGAAATCCGGTGACGGCGCGTACGGATACCAGATGAAAGCGCCGCGCGCCGGCGGCAACTCGGTGAGACCGGTGTTGTTGGGTGAGCGATTGACCGGGTGCGCCGGATCGAACTGCTCTCCTCCCTGAATCGTCACAGAGTCAATGACCGTCGTCTTGTAATACGCCTGGTTGTTGCCGACGAAGTACGGCCATCCGTAATTCCCGGCGCTGCGTGCCTGATTGATCTCGTCGTAGCCACGCGGTCCGCGTCCGACGGAGTCCACGTTCGCGTCGGGACCGACGTCGCCCCAGTAGAGAAATCCTGTATGAGAGTCGATCGAGATCCGATAAGGATTGCGATGCCCCATCGTGTAGATCTCGGGGCGGGTCTTGGCGGTGCCGGGCGGAAAGAGATTTCCTTCCGGGATTGTGTAAGTACCATCCGGCTCCGGATGGATGCGGATGATCTTCCCGCGCAGGTCGTTCGTGTTCGCGGAGGATTTCTGTGCGTCCCAGGGCATTCGCCCTGGCCGTTCGTCTATGGGGGCGTAGCCGGTGGCGAATGGATTCGAGTTGTCGCCCGCGGAAAAGTAGAGGTTGCCCTTGCTGTCGAAGGCGATCGAGCCACCGGTGTGACAACATTTCAGGCGCTGCGTTCCCACCTCGAGGAGAATCTTGCGTGAGTCGAGATCGAGCGAATCCCCGATCATGTGGAAGCGAGCGAGCACGTTCTTCGACTCGGGGCCCGCCGGGGAGTAGTACATGTAGATCCAGCCGTTTGTCACGAAGTTCGGATCGGCGGCGAGTCCGAGCAGGCCGTCCTCCGCCTGACTGCTGTCCGCGTACTTCGTGCTGACGGGGATCGTCGCAATCCGTGTGACGTGGTTGGTCGCCGGAGTGTACAGGTTGACGAAACCGTGTCGCTCGATGAAGAGCACACGCTCGCCGGGAAGTACGGCCAGCTCGATGGGCTCGTTCAGCTTCTCGGCGAGAACGACTTTGGTGAAGCGGTTTTCCTCCGGCCGCGCGCGGGCAAAGTCGATCTTCCCGGTGCCCATCGCGTATCGCAACCCGCCGAGGAGGTGTTGCAGGAAGAGTGGCTCGGAGTACGTCGCCTCGGTGTGACCCATGTTCGTGTACCATGCTCGCCCGCCATCGAAGTCGTGATACCAGCTCATTGGATGGTGGTCGCCGTTCGTCCCGCCCTCGTAACTCTTTTCGTCGATCTCGATGAGCACGTGGATCGTCGGATCGATCGACTTGAAGTTGTAGAACTCGTCTTCCCGCACGAGCGTGTCGGGAAATCCCGCGGTGGACGGGTGGTTCTTGTCGAGAACGCGGTACGTGGCTTTGCGAACGTTGGGATTGCCCGGATGACCGTTGAACCAGGCGCCGGCGAGACGGCCGTACCACGGCCAGTCGTACTCCGTGTCGGTGGCCGAATGAACTCCCACGTATCCGCCGCCGGCCTGGATGTAGCGCTCGAAGACGTCCTGCTGTGCGGCGTCGAGTACGTCGCCAGTGGTGTTCAGGAAAACGACGGCGCGGTATCGCGCGAGATTCTTCGAGGTGAACGCGCCGGCGTCTTCAGTCGTGTCGACTGCGAATCCATTCTCCTGTCCGAGCTTTCGGATAGCGGCGCGTCCGACTCCGATCGAGCTGTGGCGGAATCCGGCCGTCTTGGAGAAGACGAGTACGCGTGGCTCCTGACTGCGTGCGACGGCCGGGACGCAGAGCGCAGCGAGGAGAAGCGTGAGCGGGACGAGTCGTTGCATTGGCGGACCAGGGCGATGCGTGACGACAAGCGAAAGCGACACGCCAATCTGCAACGCCGTCGCCGCGGGGGACAGAGGACGAGTCCAGAATCCCGGCGACAGCGGGGATCTTCAACTACGCTGCCTCCCGCTTCCCGCTCACCGCGGCGTGCTTTCCGCCGCAACCGTATGGACAGATCGCGTGGCTTACGATCACAAGCAATTGATCTCTGGTATTACGCCACGGCGGACTGTCAAATGCGTTCGCAGCGGTGAGCGGGCAGCGTCGAGCGGGAAGCGGGCGGCAGCGTAGTTGCAGTCAAGGTTTGCGCGCGACTCCCGCCTTATACGCCGCGTCGCTCCTGCGCGACGTCGTACCGGGCGACCACCCGCCCGAGCGCAAGGCCGCCGTCGTTGTCGAAGCGGTAGTGAATTCCTCCGTAGAGTCGAGATATGGCCTGCTCCTCGGTGATTCGCGTGAATTCCGCACGGTCCTTGACGTGGTCGGCAGGGCCGTGACCGACAACCGGTCGCTGGCCCCTGCCCGATCATTCATCACTTACGAGATACCTTATAACTTAGTTTCTAGTTATCTCTGACTGCCTTGACCATGTAGCAATCGTGGTACGGCGCACGCCCTTATCGATGGGCGGTTCGCGGGCAATTATTAAGGCGCTGGGCGTGGGACGGCGCCTGGCCGCATCCTTTGACGGAGCCTTCATGCCTCACGGAAAAATCTGTTACCTGGAAATACCAGCGGAGACTGCCCAGGCCTCGGCCGACTTCTACAGCAGCATTTTTGGTTGGAAGGTCAGGAAACGCGGGGATGGAGCGCTGGCGTTCGATGACACCGGTGGCGTCAGCGGGACTTGGGTAAAGGAAACCGACCGGACGCCCGATGAGCGCACGCGAACGTACATCATGGTCGATGACATCGTCGAAACCCTGAAGCGCATCGAGAAGGAGGGTGGCCGGGTGGTGACGCGGCGCACAGCCATCGGCTCGGGGATGGGCGCCTTTGCAGCGTTCACCGATCCCGTGGGAAACGAGTTCGGTCTGTACGAGGAGCCCAGTAAGTGAGTGAGTCGACTCTGAGGCGGATGAGTATCGTCGCCTTGACTTCTGCGTGTTTGCTCACGCGCGGCGCGTTTGCGCAGGTGCCGCCAGCTGCACCGAACCCCGTCGGTGTCTGGCGAGGCAAGTCGGTGTGCCTCGTGCGTGCCTCGGCCTGCAAGGACGAAATCGTCGTCTATCGCATTACGCGCGTGAATGCGAGCGACAGTCTGTTGGTCGATGCGCGCAAGATCGTGAACGGACAGGAAGAAGACATGGGCGTCATCGAGTGCCGCGTTGCCATATCAGGTGCGCGAATCACCTGCACGATGCCGAATGGCGTGTGGCACTTCACAGTGCGCGGCGACAGCCTGGTTGGCGAGCTGAGGTTGCCCGACAACACGAAATTTCGCGACGTCCGCGCAGCTCGCTCTCTAGTCACGCCCGGTCGAGGGGATGCCCAAGACAATGCCGCGGTCCGGCGTCAATTGCTCGTGGCGTTGACCCCGCCAATACTCGCAGACGTTGATTCGGTCCGAAGGCTCAAACCGCCAGCAATCGCCCGAGGAGTAGCATGGCTGGTGAGGGCCAGAAGCGTTGGAGGCCCAGCAGAAACTCGATTTCGGGGGTCCGTGCTGCGCGCGAGTGGCGGGCGCAAATTTACGGCCGGTGATTCGTCAGCAATGGTTGTGAGCGTAGAATCCATTCGCCTGGCAGGGGATTCCGCCGAAGCATTCGTGGACCGAAGCGAGCGCACCTGCAAAGGCTCGGGAGTGATATACGGTGCAGTGTATATCTATCGATTCGTTCGTCGACCCGGCGGCTGGCGTTTTCTCAACGAATCGCCGTACACGTACTGGGATCCTCCACCCCCTCCAACCCCGGGCGCACGAAATTACGGGTGCGAACACGTGTTCGAGTTGTGACTACTCGCTCTCCATCGCTCACGGGACGTGTCGAAGCTATCTGGATAAAACGCGCGCATCGCGGGCCGATGGACAGCGTGGACGAGGCGACGCTAGTCGCGGGAAAGGGCGTCGCGGGCAGTGTCGATCGGAGTCGCCGTCGACAGGTGACGCTGCTCGATTCCGAGGCATGGGGCGCGTGCATGACAGAGCTTGGGGTGGAAAAAGATCCAGCCTTTCGGAGAGCCAATATCCTTCTCAGTGGAGTCAGGCTCGTCCACACACGGGGACGCGTTTTAGCTGTGGGAGATGCGCGGCTTGCGATCGGAGGCGAGCTGACACCGTGCGATCGCATGGATGAAGTAACGCCGGGGCTGCAGGCCGCGCTCCGCCCCGATTGGCGCGGCGGCGTGTTCGCGCAGGTGCTTGTTGGCGGTGTCATTCGAGTTGGGGACTCTATCGATTGGGACGCTGCGGTCCCAGTCGTTGGGCATGGGGCGCGGTCGGCCTAATCTCCTACGAGCTTCTGCTGGGCGGTCCTACGGCTTGATCACCCGCTCAGTGCCGCTGCTGTTGATCAATTTGAGAGTGGTTTCCCCGCCTTCGGCCAGCACCTGGACATAGGTGGGGTTCAACTCGCCGCCGATCAAGAGCGCAGCCCCCTTTTGGGACGCGCCCAGTTTGACGTTCGGCCTGCCCTCGGCGCTGATCAGACGCAGCAGCACCGTTTCAGGATATGGCTTGCCGTTCCATATGACCTTGGGATCCTCCGGAATCACGCTCAGGCTCGCTCGTATCCGGCCCTGCGCGTCCACGATCTCGAGTGCGCGTCCGCGCAGGACGCCCGGGACATCAGGAGTCGAAGCTCGGGCTAGCTGAGGTTGGAGCGCCTGGTAGCCAAGGAGCCCGAGGTTGGCTGTCGTCAGGATAATGAGAAGCTTCTGAATTTTCATGATCATCCTCTTCGGCGAGAGATTCACCAATAAGATGCCGCTTGCAGGATGAACGTTTATCAAACTGTCGCAGCGATCTTTTGTTCTTCCTCGTTCATTTCCGCCAGGATGTCCGCGAACAGCGGCGTGGTCAGGTACCGCTCCCCGGTGTCGGGGAGCATGCACAGGATCGTGGTTCCTTTCGGCGCCTCCTTTGCGATCTCGAGACCCGCGGCGAACGTAGCGCCGGCCGAGACGCCGACGAAAATCCCCTCCTTCTGCGCCAGCTGCCTGCTCGTCTGCATCGCCCGCGGCCCCGGGACTGTGATGACGCGGTCCACGAGCTTCATCTCCAGCGCATCCCCGGTGAGCTTGGGAATGAAGTCGGGACTCCAGCCCTGAATCGGATGCGGCTTCCACGCCGGATGCCGCGCCGCCGCTGATCCGTCGGGATTTCTCTCCTGCGGCGTCTTGCTCGTCACCAGCGCTGCATCCTCCGGCTCGGCCAGAACGATCTTCGTGTCGGGTCGTTCCTTGTCGAGCACGCGACCGACTCCTTTGAGCGTGCCCCCGGTTCCGAAGCCGGTCACCCAGTAGTCCAGTCGCTCGCCGGCGAAATCGTCGATGATCTCACGCGCCGTCGTCTTCGAGTGATAGTCGGCGTTTGCCTCGTTCTCGAACTGGCGCGTGTAGAACCACCCATTCTTTTTGGCGAGCGCGACAGTCCTTTTTACCATTCCCGTTGCGCCTTCCGGGGCTGGTGTCAGTATCACCTTGGCGCCAAGAAAGCGCATCAATTTCCGGCGCTCAATGCTGAACGATTCCGCCATCGTGACCACCAGCGGATAGCCTTTCGCCGCACACACCATCGCCAGTCCGATGCCGGTATTGCCGCTCGTTGCCTCGATGACTGTCTGTCCCGGCTTGAGCTGCCCCTTTCGCTCGGCGTCTTCGATTATCCCGAGTGCGAGGCGGTCCTTTACGGAGCCGAGGGGATTGAACGCTTCGATTTTGACGTAGAGATTGACGTTCGGCGGCGCAAGCTTGTTGATTTTCACGACGGGCGTGTGGCCGACGGTCTCGAGGATGCTGGCGAATTTTGTCATTGTCTTTCTGTCCGACGACTGTTGAAGTTAGGTCGCGGGGTGGGCGCGAAATGATTGTCTATAACGTACTACGAATCGAGAGGCACAAACAACGTCGCGCTGTCTAGAGAAGCCATGAGCAAGTATTCTGACGAGCGATGGGTCGCCGCATGCCCCATTGCCGATGTCCCCCTTCTTCTGCGATATGACCATCACACCGTGTCGATCGATGGTCGAGGGGCTCTGCTGCTCACATATCTCTGGATGGAACGTGCTCCTGAAAACCGCGGGGAAATGCTCGATTGCGTAGTCAGTTTCACGTACGCGGCCGGGCATCCGCCGGCGCCGCCCGAAGTTCAAGCGATAGTGAACCGTCTCAGCTTTCATGCGCATCGGTAGCGGCCAGCACACCTTCGAATGGGTCGAGAACTGGGCGGTAATTCCAGATACGCCTGAGGGCAGAGCCGACGGTCGCACCCACGGAGTCGTTGTTACCCGCGACGGACGTGTCATTGTGTTTCACCTGGGCAAACCCGCGATTCTCATCTTCACCGCGCATGGCGTACTACTTGATTCGTGGGGCGATCGATTTCCTGGAGCGCACGGGTTGACGCTCGTCGAGGAGGGCGGTACCGAGTACCTGTGGCTTACCGACTACAAGACAGGTGAGGTCGTGAAGACGACGCTGCAGGGAGAGACGGTGCTGTCGCTTCCCTTCCCGAATTTCAAAGGGTACGATGACCCGAAATACGCGCCGACCTGGGTGACCGTATTCGAGGAGAGATTCGGGGGCAACGGAGATGTGTGGGTCGCCGATGGTTATGGGGCGGCGTACGTCCACAGATACGATCGGGCGGGAAACTATCTGAGCAGCATCGATGGAACGACGGGCGCAGGACGATTTCGACACCCGCACGGTCTTTACGTCGACGGCCGAAAAACCGATCCAGAGCTCTACATCGCGGATAGGATGAATCGCCGTATTCAGGTATATGATCTTCAGGGAACGTTCAAAAGGTTGCTATCTGACACAGTGGACACCAGCGCGTGTGCGTTCATACCATATGGCGAATTCACTTTGATACCTGAAGCTCCATACCGGGCGCGACTGACGATTCTCGATCCAGAGGATCGCGTAGTGGCCACGCTTGGCGAGAACGATCAGGTGTGCGCGCGCACCGGGTTCCCCAACGATCCGTCGCTGGTCGAGCCGGGCCGTTTTGTCACACCGCACTCGGTCGCTGCCGACGCCGCCGGAAATGTCTATGTTGTCGAATGGATTATCGGTGGGCGAATTACGAAGCTCGCCCCATTAAAACCCTTCGTGCAAGGATGACCGCGCCATGCTCCGACATCTGATTTTGCTGCTCACAATCATTTCGCCGAGCGCTTCGAACGACGCGTCGGCAGTCTTCTCACGTCCGTCGGCGGTGGATGAGCGCATCCTCGGGCGGTGGGATATCTCCATCACGACTCCCGATGGGATCAAGCCATCGTGGCTGGAGGTCGAGCACTCTGGCCGCGACGCCATGGTGGGTCGTTTCGTCGGAGTTTTCGGCAGCGCGAGACCCGTCGCGAGAATCACAGCGAACGCGGATTCGCTGAGTTTTTCGATTCCCCACCAGTGGGAAGCTGGAGAGGGTGACCTTTCTGTGGCGGGTAGGGTGCAAGGCAGCGGGCTCGCTGGTGTGATGACGTTCCCCGACGGAAAGAGCTATTCCTGGACGGCGGTGCGCACTCCCCGTCTCACTCGAGCAACACCGGCGTGGGGTACGCCGATCAAGCTGCTGCACGCAAACGACCTCGGCGGCTGGCACGCCAGCGGCGCGTCGAATCAGTGGACGGTCACCAACGGCGTACTGGGCAGTCCGCACTCCGGAACGAATCTCGTGACGGATCGCAAATTCGAGGATTTCAAGCTGCACGTCGAGTTTCGTTACCCGAAGGAAAGCAACAGCGGCGTGTATCTTCGCGGCCGCCACGAAGTGCAGATCCAGGACGATTTCGGCAATGAGCCCGCCAACGACCGCTTCAGCGGGATCTACGGCTTCATCTCGCCGAGCGTGATCGCGGCGAAACCGCCAGGCCAGTGGCAGTCCTACGACATCACGCTGGTCGGCCGAATGGTGACCGTAGTAGCGAATGGACAACAGGTCATCTGCAATCAGGAGATTCCGGGGATTACGGGAGGAGCGCTGGACAGCAACGAAGGCGAGCCCGGACCAATATTCCTCCAGGGAGATCATGGTCCCGTCGAGTACCGCAACATCGTCATCACACCGGCCAGGTAATTTGCGATTCGACCAATGATTGGAAAGTGCCTGATCGTGCTGCTGGTTGTCGCTTCTTCATCGTCTGAGCTCGGCGCGCAAGCCGGCAACACACACAGCGACCAGCGACGCGCAGTTGTTTCACGCTCTTCGCACATCCTCGTACGCCAGGGCGTCCGCTTCAGGGACCTCAATAAGAACGGCGTTCTCGATCCATACGAAGACTGGCGTCTCTCGCCGTCCGTGCGCGCCGCGGATCTCGTGCATCGGATGACTCTCGAGGAAAAAGCCGGCATGATGATGCACGGCACGGCCCGCAGTGCCGGGCCCGGCGGAATGATCGGCACCGGCGCCGGCTACGATACTGCTGCTATTGGGAAAGTCATTCGCGACGTCGGCGTCAACAGCTTCATCACCCGACTGAGCGGCGATCCGCGCTCGCTCGCGGCGCAGAACAACTCGCTTCAGGAGCTCGCGGAACGTACGCGACTCGGGATTCCCATCACGATCAGCACCGACCCCAGAAACCATTTTCAGTACGTACTCGGCGCGAGCGCGCAGTCGAGCGGATTCTCGAAGTGGCCAGAGACGCTCGGATTCGCGGCGATACGAGATCCTGCGCTGGTGCATCGCTTCGCCGACATCGCGCGCCAGGAATACCGCTCCGTGGGAATCCAGGAGACACTTTCGCCGCAGGCCGACCTTGCGACGGAGCCGCGCTGGAGCCGCATCAACGGGACTTTCGGCGAGGATCCCGATCTCACGCGTGAGCTGGTGAAGGCGTACGTCGAGGGATTTCAGCACGGCAGGTCCGGCGTCGATTCCGCGGGCGTGCTGGCGGTCGTCAAGCATTGGGTCGGATACGGCGCGCAGAAGAACGGGTTCGACAGTCACTCGAGTTACGGAAGATTTGCGAGCTTTTCCGGCGCACTCGACACACACATCAAACCCTTCCTCGGCGCTTTCGCCGCGCACGTCGGTGGAGTGATGCCGACGTACTCGATTCTCGAGGGCGCGACGCTGAACGGACATCCGGTCGAGCAGGTCGGCGCGGGCTTCAATCACCAGCTCCTGACCGATCTCCTGCGCAAGCGCTATGGATTCGAGGGGATCGTGCTCACCGACTGGCTGATCACCGGCGATTGCTCGGACCTGTGTCGCAATGGATTCCCTGCGGGAGAGCGTCCTTCGTTCGCGGCCGTCGCAATGCCGTGGGGAGTAGAGGACCTGCCGAAGGTCGATCGATTCGCAAAAGCCGTGAACGCCGGCGTCGATCAGTTCGGGGGCACCGAGGAAGCGCAGTTCGTCGTGCAGGCCGTCAAGTCGGGCAAAATCCCGGAGAGCCGCATCAACGAATCCGTGTATCGCATTGCGATCCAGAAATTCAGGCAGGGCTTGTTCGAGAATCCGTACGTCGATACGGCCGAAGCAGGGAGGTTCGTTGGCAATCCTGAGTTCCAGGCCGAGGCGACGGCGGCGCAGCGACGGTCGCTGGTGCTGCTCGAAAACAAGAATGGGATTCTTCCGCTCATCGCGCGTGGCAAGCGGGTCTTCCTGCACGGCATCGATTCGGCGACCGCCGCCCGTTATGGCTTTACGGTTGTGTCGGATCTGTCCAAGGCCGAGCTTGCGATCGTACGCACGCACGCGCCCTTCCAGACCTTGCACCCGAACTACGTGTTCGGCGCGATGCAGCACGAAGGCGATCTCGGATTCCGAAATGGGGATCCGGAATTCGAGGAGATCAAGCGCATCACCGCGGCGGTGCCGACCATCGTGACGATCTATCTCGATCGGCCGGCCATCCTCACTGAGCTCAAGGACCGGGCGAGCGCGCTCGTCGGCAATTTTGGTGTCAGCGATGCGGCACTGCTCGACGTGCTTACGGGCGTTGCAAGGCCTGAGGGCAGGTTGCCATTCGAGCTTCCCTCCTCGATGGCGGAAGTAGAAGAGCAGCGATCCGACCTCCCGCACGACACGGCGCATCCTCTATACAGGATTGGGTACGGGCTCCGATACGCTCGCGCAGGTTCCCACTGAACTGAACGGGTCTCCCCAGGGGCGATTGGGCGGTACTCGTGGCCCTTCACCGTTTGGTGTAGGATTTAGTCCATGAAACCCAAAGAACTCACCATACGCGCCCTCATCCTCGGCGCGCTCATCACGACGGTCTTCACCGCGGCCAACATCTATCTTGGCCTCAAGGTCGGGCTCACCTTCGCGTCGTCGATCCCCGCGGCGGTGATCTCGATGGCGATCCTGAGCGCGTTCAAGGACTCGTCGATCCTGGAGAACAACATCGTCCAGACCGTCGCCTCGGCGGCCGGCACTCTCTCGGCGATCATCTTCGTGTTGCCGGGACTCGTGATCGTCGGGTATTGGACTGGATTCCCCTTCTGGGAGACGTTTCTCATCTGCCTGAGCGGTGGCGTGCTCGGCGTGGTATTCACGATACCCTTGCGTCGCGCGCTGGTCACGACTTCCGACCTGCCGTACCCGGAGGGAGTTGCTGCGGCCGAAGTGCTCAAGGTCGGATCGGGGACGCGCGGTGAGACGAAGGATGAGACTGGCGAAGCGAGAGAAGGCCTCCGAGCTGTCATCCTCGGCTCCGTTGCCTCGGCGGGACTCGCGATCATCACGGCGACACGAATTGCCGGCGCAGAGCTGAACGGATTTTTCCGCATCGGCGCCAACGCGTCGAGTGGATACAACATCGCGTGGTCGCTCGCGCTCCTCGGCGCGGGTCACCTCGTTGGATTGTCGGTGGGGATGGCGATGCTCGTAGGCCAGATTATTTCGTGGGTGATCGCCGTGCCGATCCTTACTTCGATGCACCCGGCCGGAGTTGCCGAGACACTGGCCGCGCACACGACGGCTATCTGGCGGACCCAGGTGCGGTTCATCGGCGCAGGGACGATCGCGGTGGCCGCGATCTACACCCTGATCACACTTGCGAAGCCGGTGATGGGGGGGCTCGTAAGCACGCTCGTCGCTTCGCGCGCCGTGAAGACGACGGACGAGACCGACCGCGATATCTCGCCGCCCTGGATTTACGCGTTGACGGCTGGCTGTCTGGTGATCACCGCATGGCTCGCGTACACCTTCGCCAGCTCGACGGTGCTCGCGCCGAGCGCGCTCAAGCTGACGTTGGTAGCGATTCCGTTCGTGTTGATCATCGGGTTCGTCATCGCCGGCGTGTGCGGATATATGGCGGGACTCATCGGGGCGTCGAACAGCCCAATCTCGGGCGTTGGCATTCTGTCGATCGTGATCTGCGCGTCGTTGATCATACTAGTCGTAGCGCCGACCGTGGATACGCGCCAGGCGCTCGTCGCATTCGCGCTGTTCGTGACGGCGATCGTCTTTGCGTGCGCGACAATCTCGAACGACAACCTCCAGGACCTGAAGACCGGTCAGCTCGTTGGCGCGTCACCGATGCGGCAGCAGATTGCGTTGATAGTCGGTGTGGCTGCTGGCGCGTCGGTTATTCCTTTTGTGCTGAACCTGCTCGCGAAGGCATACGGGTTCGCCGGAGCGCCGAATGTGAGCGTGATCGCGGCGAATCCGCTGCCGGCGCCGCAGGCGACGCTCATCTCTGCTCTGGCCCAGGGTGTGATCGGCGGTCATCTCGAGTGGACGATGCTCGGCATTGGCGCGCTCGTCGGCGTTGGGCTTGTCATCCTGGACGCCGCGCTCGGCGCGATGAAGAAGTTGCGCATTCCACCTTTGGCTGTGGGAATCGGTATTTACCTGCCTATGTCGGCGACGTTTGCGGTGATCGTCGGTGCGGTGCTCGCTCACTGGTACGATGGACGCGGCCGGTCGATGCCGAATCCGGATCGCGCGCGGCGGCTGGGAACGCTGGTGGCGTCGGGATTGATCGTTGGGGAAAGCATCTGGGGCGTGATCAACGCCGGGCTTATCGTCGCGTTCTCGAAGGACGCGCCGATTGCGCTGGTGCCGGAGGATTTTGCACCCGCGCCGTGGCTTGGTGTGATTGGATTTGTGGGGGCGATTGTGTGGTTGTACGGGTGGATGCTGAGGCGTTCGACGCTGGCGGCGCCAAGCGTAGGCGACCGGGTTTAGCAGCTGAGAGCTGAGCGCTGACTCGTGGAGGTATCCAGTCGCGCGACCTCTCGTCCTACAGCAGTTTTTCTATTGTTTATACTGCGGAGCGCTCGCAGTATAAGCGATGCGGCTGAAAAAAACTGCATGCCGTAACGCGTTGGTTTAGTGGAACTTGTGAGGCGGGCGAAATTATACACTGTAATTATCGCGCGCGAGTTTTGCTGCTTTGCAATTTCTCCGCAGTATAAACACGCAGCATAATTACTAGTTAGGCAGAGTACCGGATTTCGTTTGATGATTAGAACCGATGAGCGTGGCACTCTCCGCTGGGGCATATCACGTGGCGTCCTATTCGGCGCCGTCTTCTCGGTTGTTCTCGGTCTCGCCATGCTGATTCGAGGTTCCGCAGTCTACGGAGGGGCGACGTTCCCAAAAATCCTTGCGGTCACCACGATTCTCGGTTTTCTAGGGGGGTTATGCGTTGGGTTTCTCAAGCCGTTCACGAGATCGTCTTGGGGAGCTGTGACAGTTGGTAGTGTCGGAGGTGTATTTGCCGGCGCTGCGATCTGGATCGCGGCATTCGGAATGGACCGCTCCTTCAGCCTCCCTTTTCTGCTCGGTGGAGCGTTAGTGGGGGCGCGCGTTTCCATAATGTCGCGCAGACCGGAAGGCGCATCGCCAGGATATTCAGACTAGCCTGTGCGCGCGACCTGCCTAACGAACGTTGCAGCAGACAAGCACTTTTCGGATGCGGCTTCGCCGCAATGGTTGTAACGTGCTTGCAGCTGAACTAAGGCGTTAGGCGGACTACGCAGGAGACGAAGTGGCCATGGAATGGACAGAACTCCAGCGCGCTGAACTCGCCAAAGAGTATTCACGGATCGGATATGTCGCCGGCGAACTTTGGCCGGCGCCTCCAGAACATCTTAAGCCGGAAGGTCTTCTCGCCTTCCTTCGTCGAATTCCCGACGGGGCTGGCCGCGGAGGTTACACTGCCGAACTCGCAAAGACCGCAAGATGAAGGTGCGGCCACTACGCCGCCTAACGAACGTTGCAGCACCCTACCTTTGGCTCAGCATATTTTTCCTGGCTTGCAAGTCCGAAAAGAACGTGCAATCCGATCTGTCCACTTCATCCACACCTCAGTTATCGGTATCCCGAGACACGACGGGCTTAGGAGTTCGGGTAGATTCGGCTCTGGACAGCGTGAGAGAAGGCGGCCCCGACACGTTAATCACAGCTCACGACGACACTGTCACGGCTTTCGACGGCGCTATTATCGCGGGAAGTGACAGCGCTGGCTGGTACGCTCTGGACGTTTATTCGGTCAACCACGCACGATACGCCCGCGTAAAGAAGAGTGTCGGACGAACCGCCGACGGATTCATCACTTGGTCGACCCAGGCACGGGGGCCGTTCCCGTCGACAGACTCTACTCAGACTGTTGTTCGCGAATGCCGCCACGGCGATAGCACCAATCCTTATGTGTTTGGAATCGCAGCTGTCTACGCGAAGGTGCCCGACTGGCATCCAGTCAGAGCCTGGCACTTCGTCCCGGAGACAAGAGCGCTGAACGAAATTCCTGCGGCGGGTTTGGTTTGTGCTCGCATGCTGCGCGAGGAGGGTTGATGGCTTTTCTAGATCAGTGCTGCCTACACTCGGTCGCATCGCGAGAGGAGAATCATGAGTAAAGTATTCGTCAACATTGGACTCAGCCTCGATGGCTACATGGCACCGGAAGGAATGACCATGGAGCATTGGGACAGGCCTGAGTACAAGAACTGGGGCGCCAAGTGGGGGGCGCTGATGGCCTGGATCATCAAGCAAGAGTACTTCCGCCAGAATCTCAAGTTCGGACCAGGGGGAGAGACCGGCCCGGTCAATGACCTGGTTCGCAGCACCACGGAGCGCATCGGTGCCAACATTATGGGCAAGCAGATGTTCGACCAAGGCGAGGCCTCCTGGCCCGAGGAGGCTCCGTTTCACACACCGGTATACGTTCTTACCCATGAGAAACGCGAACCCTGGGTGCGCCCCGGTGGGACGACCTTTTACTTCATCAATGGCGGGCCGGAGCGTGCCCTCGAGCTGGCTCGGAAATCCGCAGGCAGTCGTGATATTCGTATCGCGGGCGGAGCCGATGTGATCCAGCAGTATCTGAACCTGGGTGTCGTTGACGAGCTGGAAATCGCGTTGGCGCCCGTGTTGTTCGGCGGTGGGCGGCGTCTCTTCGAGAACCTACGCGAGCCCGGGCCGCAGTTTCGCATTGACAAGGTTCTTGATGGTCCAGCTGCTACACACTTGCGCTATGTGCGTCGGTGAGGTCTCCTCTCAATGGAGAAGTGAATGACCAAGCCAGCAAAAAACACGATTTGCCTCTGGTACGATCGCAACGCCGAGGAAGCGGCGCGGTTTTACGCCAAGACCTTTCCTGATTCCTCGGTGGGCGCGGTGCACCGCGCACCGGGAGACTTTCCGTCCGGGAAGAAAGGCGACGTGTTGACCGTCGAGTTCACCGTGTTGGGCATTCCGTGCCTCGGGCTCAACGGCGGACCTGCGTTCAAGCACAACGAAGCGTTCTCGTTCCAGGTCGCAACCGACGACCAGGCCGAGACGGATCGCTACTGGACCGCGATTGTCGGAAACGGCGGCGAGGAGAGCGCGTGTGGCTGGTGCAAGGATAAATGGGGATTGTCCTGGCAGATCACGCCGATCGTTCTGACGAAGGCGGTCACCGATCCCGATCCCGCCGTGGCCAAGCGCGCGTTCGATGCGATGATGCAGATGAAAAAGATCGACGTCGCTGCAATCGAGGCGGCTCGCCGCGGCTGACAGGCCGACCACTACGAGAAAGAGAACCGGACAAACCGCAATGCGCATCGCAAGCTGGGGTCATGCGGTCTTTGCCGCGACGATGATCGCGCTCGGAATCCTGGGCCTCATAACCGGCGATTTCACTCCGACATGGACCGGAGTGCCCAAGAGTTTGCCCTCGCGTGAGGCACTGGCCTATCTCTGCGCCGTGATCTCTCTGGTATCCGGTATATGCCTGCTCTTTCAGCGCACTGCTGTCGTCGCTTCCCGCGCGCTGCTCGTCTACCTCCTGGTTTGGTTGCTGGTGTTCAGGGTGCCTCAGATCTTTCTCGCCCCCAAGGCACTGGATACGTGGTGGAGCTGCGGTGATACCGCAGTCATGATTGCCGCCGCCTGGGTTCTATACGTCTGGTTCGCCGGTGACGGAGATGGGCAGCGTCTCAGCTTCGCCGGCGGCACCCAGGGTCTGCGCATCGCGAGGGTATTCTACGGGCTGGCCTTGATCCCCTTCGGCGTTGGCCATTTCACCAATCTCAAAGGCACGGCTTCACTGGTGCCAGCCTGGCTGCCATGGCACGTGTCATGGGCGTACTTCACCGGCAGCGCCTTCATCGCGGCGGGCGTAGCGA
Source organism: Gemmatimonadaceae bacterium (assembly GCA_036570225.1). Taxonomy (GTDB): domain Bacteria; phylum Gemmatimonadota; class Gemmatimonadetes; order Gemmatimonadales; family Gemmatimonadaceae; genus UBA4720. The sequence goes on from DATCPG010000415.1 coordinate 17,416, forward strand.
TTCTCATCGGCGTTTACGCGCGACTGGCAGTCGCGCTCTCGGCGTGGCAGGTTGGACTTTTCACGCTGCTCGTGTGGGGACCCATCGTGGCGGCAGGCCCCAACTCTTTTCAGTGGAGCGAGTTCGTCGACTCCTGGGCGTTGACGGCCGGCGCCTGGGTGGTCGCGGATTCTTATCGCGCCAGGATCCTCGTGAAGAAAGCAGTGAGCTGAATGAGTGACAGCCCCGTCCTGATCGCCGGCGCCGGACCGACCGGCCTCGTGCTCGCGCTCTGGTTGACTCGGCTCGGCGTCAAAGTGCGCATCGTCGACAAGACCGCGGAAGCCGGCACCACTTCCCGCGCGCTCGCAGTGCAGGCGCGCACGCTGGAGTTCTATCACCAGGTTGGGCTTGACGACGCAGTCGTCGCGGGCGGCGTCAAGATCGAGAAGCTCAACCTGTGGGCGAGTGGGGACCGGGTTGCGAGCGTTCCCCTCCAGCGCATCGGAGAAGGCTTCACTCCATACGCTTTCGCGCTCATCTTTCCGCAGGACGCACACGAGCGACTGCTGATCGAGCGATTGCGCGCGCTCGGAGTGAGCGTAGAAAGACGAACTGAGCTGCTGCGCTTCTCGCAGACGAACGGCGGCGTCAAGGCAACGCTGCGACGACCGGACGGCTCCGAAGAAATCTGCGAGGCGACCTTTCTCGCCGGCGCCGACGGAGCGTCGTCAGTAGTTCGCGCACAGCTCGGCATCGAGTTTCCGGGCGGAACGTACACGGGATTGTTTTACGTCGCCGACGTGCAGGCAACGGGCGAGCCGGTCCATGGCGAGCTCCACGTCGACATCGAAGATGCCGATTTCCTGCTCCTCTTCGCTCTCAAAGGCGATCGACGCTGGCGTCTGGTGGGAACCGTTCACGATTTGCCTAAGGGAGAGCACGGCCAGCTCGCCTTCGACGACGTGAAGGGCAAAGCCATCGAGCACCTCAAGCTCAATATCGAGAAGGTGAACTGGTTCTCGACCTATCGGGTCCACCATCGCGTCGCTAACCGCTTCCGCGAGGGACGCGCCTTCCTGCTCGGCGATGCCGCGCATATCCACAGTCCGGTCGGCGGACAGGGGATGAACACAGGCATCGGCGATGCGGTAAACCTGGCGTGGAAGCTCGCTCAGGTATTGAAGCACGGCGCGTCCGAGAAAATCCTCGACACGTACGAGCCAGAGCGGATTGCGTTCGCCCGGCGGCTTGTCGCGACTACGGATCGTGGCTTTGCGCTCGTCACGGCGCGGGGCGTCGTCGCTGCTGTAGTGCGCAAGCGGATCGTTCCGCTCGTGGTGCCGTTGCTCTTTCGCATCAGCGCCATGCGTCGCTTGCTTTTCCGGACTGTGTCGCAAACCCAGGTCAACTACCGTGACAGTGCATTGAGCTCAGGTGCTGCTGGGAAAGTGCGCGGCGGGGATCGACTGCCGTGGGTCAAGCTCCGTTCCGGCGGAGACAACTTCGCGCCGCTCACGTCGCTCGCGTGGCAGGTGCACGTGTATGGCGATCTGAAGCAGAACGTGCGTGATGCGTGCGAATCGCTCAGATTGGAGCTCCACCCATTCGCGTGGGAATCAGGAATGCGACTCGCAGGTTTGCAGAAGGGAGCATTGTATCTCGTACGACCCGATGGTTACGTGGCGCTCGCGGATCCTGGCGCCGACCCGAACCAGCTGAGTCAATACTTCTCTACACGGAAGCTCACGCCCTCATGACACGATCCTCGACCCTGCGCTCTGTCGGGCCAGCTCTCCCGATGCTCATCGCGCTCCTCACGGTTGCATTCGCCGTTTTCCAGCAGCCTTTCGATGTTCCCGCCTGGGCTTTCCCCGGCACCCGACGCGATTCCACGCTCGCCGACAGCGCGCGGTTGCGCCACGTCCCCAACAGCGCGGCGGGTTTCACGCTGCCTCAGGTCGTCGATCTGTTCGCGCCGCCCGATTGGCATCCGAGCGGACACCCGGCAATGCCGGATGTCGTCGCGCATGGCCGGAAGCCGAACGTCTTTGCGTGCGCCTACTGTCACTTGCCTAATGGATTGGGAAGGCCCGAAAACGCAACCCTTGCCGGCTTATCCGAGGACTACATCATCGCGCAGATCGCGGCCATGCGCAGTTCCGCCAGACAAAGTCCGTTACCGGATTGGATCCCGGCCAACAGAATGCACGCTGTCGCGATGGACGCCACGGAAGCTGAAGTCGCCTCGGCCGCACGCTACTTCTCCGGACTGAAATTCGCGCCGCGAGTCAGGGTCATCGAGGCGGCGCGCGTGCCACTCACGCGACAGGTCGGATTCGTGTACGCGCGCATCCCGGGACAAGGAACCGAGCCAATCGGCAACCGCATCGTCGAGGGTCCGCCCGACTTCGAGCGTCACGAGCTCCACGACGATGCAATGACGTACGTCGCCTATGTGCCGCCAGGAAGCATAGAGCGTGGCCGTTCCCTGGCGACGGCTGGCACCAACGGTGTCGCCACCGCGTGCGTCACGTGTCACGGGCCAACGCTGGCCGGGATGGGTCCCATTCCACCGCTCGCCGGGCGCTATCCCACTTACATCGTCCGCCAGCTCCTGGCCTTCAAGACTGGCGCGCGATCCACGCCCGCTTCGCAGCCGATGCAGGCAGCGGCGGCGGGGCTGTCAATCGAGAACATGATCGCTGTGGCCGCCTATGCCGCTTCGCTCGCACCTGCGGCTCCGTCTCGATGACGCCAATGGCATGCGCGTTCTCCTTGCCTTGAATCCTAATCGTCGAGCTCGCGGGTCATCTCGATCATCGTCCGCCGGAAGCCGGCGCGATCGAACAGGCGCTGCGCTTCGGTGTTCCGTTCCGCCGTCGAGAGCACAACACGCGGCGCACCGCGGGCCTTGAGGAGCTTGATTGTCGCGTCGAGCAGCAACCGACCGACACCTTGTTTGCGATGCGCAGGATCGACGACGATGTCGTAGACGACGCCCGCCGGCCCGCGCAGCGCCATATAGTCATTCCCCTCGACGCCCGCATAGGTGTAACCCAGCACCTTCCCGCCCCGCTCGGCGACAAGGATGATGACGTTCGGCTCCGCGAGCTGCGTCCCGAGAAAAGAGCCGTACCGCTGCTCGGTCTGCGACGTCGCCGCTATGAAGCGCTTGGGGTCGAAGTCGTGGTGCACGCGCACGAGGAGCGCGCCGAGTCGGCCAACAGCGGTGATATCTGCAGGCGTTGCTCGGCGGATCAAGACTGAGTCTTGAGCCATTGCTTCGTCGTACAGCCCGTCAGAACACGAGCGTCTGAATGGAATGCGGCAAGCTGCTCACTTCCGCGGCGTTGCCATCCAGCCAGAGATAGTAGGAAACTTTCTGGTCGCCCTTGTTCATTACCACCACCGACACCTTTCCATCGGGATTCACGAACGCGGTGGAAAGCAGCGCACTTCTGCTGGGTGCGCTGGCGATTTTCCGCGCGCCCGGACGGACAAACTTCGAGAAGTGTCCGATGTAGTAGTAGGAGTTGGTGTAAATCAGCTCACCCGTTTTCGTGTTCGCGTGAACCGGAGCGAAGCAGAAATTCCCGACGTGGTTCGGGCCGCCCTGTTCGTCGAGCAACACGTTCCAGTCCGTCCAGCCGACCGCGCCATCGTTGAAGTCGTTGATCATCGACCGTCCGTACTGCTCGCCCAATCTCCAGTTGCTGAGCTCTTCGGCCTTGAAGGAATCGTTGCAGCCTTCGGTGAAGATCAGTTTTTTGTCCGGGAAAGATTCGTGCACGAGCTGGACGTTGTCGAACATCTGGTCGCCACCGCTCCACGGCTCGTACCAATGATACCCAATACCCCATACGTACTGCGCGGCTTTTGGATCGCTCAGGATCGTGTGGGCTCTCTGGTAGATGAGGTCGCGGTTGTGATCCCAGGCGATGATCTTCCTGTCGCCCAGTCCTTCTCTCTGCATGGTGGGGCCAAGGTAGTTTTTCAGGAAATCTCTCTCGTCTTCCGCGGAGTAGATGCACGACTCCCATCTCTGCGTCGCCATGGGCTCGTTCTGAACGCTGATGCCCCAGATCGGAATTCCCTCGCGCTCGTATGACTTGATGAACTTCGTGTAGTAGTTGGCCCACGACTGCGCGAATTCCGGTCTCAGCTTTCCACCGTGCAGCATGTCGTTGTTCGTCTTCATGAATGCGGGGGGACTCCACGGACTCGCAAAGAGATTGAGCTTCCCACCCGAGGTGGCCAGCGCCCGCTTGATGAATGGAATGCGGAATTGCCTGTCGTGGCTGACGTTGAAGGATTTGAGGGCCTTGTCGCCTTCGTCGACGTACGTGTAGCTGCCGGAGGAGAAATCGCAGCTGTGGATGTTGGTTCTTCCCAGCGTGTAACCGATGCCTTTGTTGGCATCGTAATGCGCGTCCAGAAACTCGCGCTGTTTGGCGGCCGGCAGCTTTGCAAACACTTCAGCGGACGCATCCGTGAGCGCACCGCCGATCCCCATGAATGTCTGGGATCTCCTGGAGGGATCGACAAAAACGCAGATCTGGGTCTCGAGAGGCTGGCCCATCGGCTTGAACGTCAGCTTGTCCGTAACAGAGAGGCGGTAGTTGGTTTTGTCGGCGGTTGTATAGACCGCTATCTCCCTGCCCGCGATGCTTCGATCGGTCTCGGGCGGCTCGGGAGTCTCGGACGATTGCTCGTATACCGCCGGCGATAGCTTGCCTTTGCCCAGCACCAGTGCCGAAGATGACGCTACGAGGAAACCGCGGCGATCGATTTTCATAGTTTGAGGATTTAGAGTTAGGGAAATATGCGCAAAGGAATCACATTCGACACCGGCTTCCGGAGCGCCGGCACCAGCACACGCGAGCCGTTCGACCCGGAGATCGTGCGGCGCGAGATGCGCGTCATCCGGGACGACCTGCACTGCGACGCGGTGCGCGTCACCGGCGGATATGCGGACCGGCTGAAGATTGCCGCCACACACGCCGCCGCCGCCGGGCTCGAAGTCTGGCTTTGCCCATTCGTCAACGGCGTCACGCAGGAGGAGCGGCTCGCGCTGGTTGCCGACCCGCTTCGCCTGCGACCGATGATTGGCGACGTCCGCGCGCGCATCAACGACTTTCTGCGCAGAGCCGTCGACGTCGTTCGCGCCCGCTTCGGCGGAAAGGTGAGCTACGCGTCGCTCCCACTCGAGCGTGTCGACTGGGCCCCCCTTCGACATCATCTCGACCGACGCCGCCTGTCGGACGAAGGCGACCGTCGCGCGCTTCCGCGAGAACATCCGCGCCTTCGTCGCGCAGGGCCGCGCACTTGGGAAGCCCGTCGCGATCACCGAGTTCGGGTGTACGACGCACCGCGGCGCGTCCGACGGCGGCGGCGACTCGCTGGCGGAAGGGGCAATCATCGTGTGGGGCGACGACGCCCGCCCGGTGCGGCTGAACGCCGAGTACGTGCGCGACGAGGATGAGCAGGCCAGGTATCTGCGTGAGGTTCTGGAAGTCTTCGAGGCCGAGGGTGTCGATGCTGCATTCGTGAATACTTTCGCGCGCTACGATCTTCCGCACCGCAGCGACCCGCGCGAAGACTTCGACATGGCGAGCTTCGGCGTGGTCAAAATTCTCGAGGGCGGTGCACGCGGGCGGCGCTACCCCGACATGCCATGGGAGCCAAAAACTGCGTTCACCGCGCTGGCGGACTGTTACGGCCGCTGACCGATAAGGCCTTACCGATCGATCGTTCTCTGCGCGGCCTCGGGATATCGCTCGCCCTGCACCGTGATCTTCGACGTTGCGTCCTCGATTTCACGGAGGTCGCTGGCCGTCAGGTCGATCGCCGCCGCGCCGATATTCTCCTCCAGCCGATCGAGCTTTCGCGTGCCCGGAATCGGAACGATCCACGGCTTCTGCGCCAGCAGCCACGCCAGAGCGAGCTGCGCGGGCGTTCCCTTCTTTCGCTCGGCGATTCTCGCCAGCACGTCGACCACTGCGTGATTCGCCTTTCGATTCTCCGGTGCGAAGCGAGGGACACTGTTCCGGAAGTCGGTGCTGTCGAACGTCGTGGTCTCGTCGATCTTCCCGGTGAGGAAACCCTTGCCCAGTGGGCTGAACGGCACGAACCCGACGCCGAGCTCTTCGCAGGCAGGAATGATTTGCTTCTCGGGCTCACGCCACCACAGCGAGTATTCGCTTTGAAGGGCGGTCACGGGCTGCACCGCATTCGCGCGACGAATCGTCTTCGCGCTGGCCTCAGAGAGGCCGAAGTGCTTCACCTTTCCTTCATCGATCAGATCCTTGACTGCGCCCGCGACTTCCTCGATCGGCACTTTCGGATCGACGCGGTGCTGATAGAGCAGATCGATCGCATCGACCCTCAGTCGCTTGAGTGATGTCTCGGCGACCTGCCTGATGCGTACGGGCCTGCTGTCCAGACCGGCACCCGTTCCAGCGGTGGGATCCTTGAACCCGAACTTGGTCGCGATCACGACGCGTCCCTTGAAGGGTTCTAGGGCTTCTCCAACGAGCTCCTCGTTGTGGCCCGCACCATAGATTTCGGCGGTGTCGAAGAACGTGATGCCGCGCTCAACAGCCGCGCGCAGCACAGCAATCATCTCTTGCCTCGGGCCGGGCGGGCCGTAGCTCTGGCTCATTCCCATGGCCCCGAATCCGATCGCGGAGACTTCAAGGCCGTTGCGTCCCAATTTTCGCTTCTGCATTCTTTCCTCCGGACGAGTTTCATTATTCACGTCAGGAAGTAAGCCAGATTGGGGCCGTTGATCCACCTGGGAGCGGTTCTTACGCTGGTAAGGGCTGCTAACCAATAGAACGAAACCCCTACACCCTTACAGGGACCGGGAATTGCAACGACCCTTCTTGCATCCGCCTCTATCGGCGGACTCCTGGAAACCGAATAGAACACCGGCACCGGCATTTGCTCCGGTCACCGGCTGGAGATAGCTGTGAGTGTGATCCCACGCGTCGGTGAAAGTCCTTTCGACGCTAGCGGCGCGACCGCGAAACAGCCGCTTGGCGGCATTGACCACGAGACGGGTGATCTCTATCGCCTGCTCGTCGAGAGCGTCGACGATTACGCCATTTTCGCGCTCGACCCGAATGGCGACATCCTCAGCTGGAACGCCGGCGCGCAGCGCATCAAGGGCTACACCGCGAAGGAAGCAATCGGAAAGCATTTCTCGATCTTTTACCCGCCCGAGAAAATCAAGGCAGGCTTCCCCCAATTTGAGCTGCGGGAAGCAGCGCGCCTTGGACGGTTCGAGGATGAAGGATGGCGCATCCGCAAAGATGGCTCGCGCTTCTGGGCAAATGTAGTCATCACGGCGTTGCGAGACCCGGGCGGCAATCTGGTTGGCTACGCCAAGGTCACCCGCGACCTCAGCAAGCGACGCCTCGCCGAAGAAGCCCTGCGGGAGAGTGAGGAGCGATTCCGACTCCTCATCCAGGGCGTCAGGGATTACGCGATCTTCATGATCGACCCCAGTGGAATCATCACGACGTGGAACGCGGGGGCCGAGCGCATCAAGGGCTACACGGCTGACGAGATCATCGGCAAGCACTTTTCGATCTTTTATACGCCCGAGGATCTCGAGAGCGGGAAGCCGGCGAGAGAGCTGGAAATCGCGGCGAGGACCGGTGTCTACGAGGAGGAAGGCGAGCGCATCCGCAAGGATGGGACATGCTTCTGGGCAAGCGTCCTGATCACGGCGCTGCGCAAACCGGACGGCTCGCTCGCCGGCTTCGCCAAGATTACCCGGGATCTCACCGAGCGCCGCGCGGCACAGGCGCGAGCGATTGAAGTCGCGCGGCAGGCCGCGGCCTCGGATGAAGCAAACCGCACCAAGAGTGAATTTCTCGCCGCGATGTCGCACGAGCTGCGGACTCCACTCAATGCGATTGGCGGCTACACCGACCTGTTGACGATGGGCGTTCGCGGGCAGATGACGCCGGAGCAGCTCGCCGATCTGGAGCGAATCAAGCGCAGTCAGCAGCACCTGCTCGGCATCATCAACGACATTTTGAATTTCTCACGGATCGAAGCCGGCCAGGTCTCTTACGATTACTCCGCGGTGCCCTTATCGAGCGTCATCGAAGGCATTGGAGACATGATCGAGCCACAGGCGGCGGCCAAGGGCGTGAAGCTCAATGTCGAGAAGGGTCCGGCGGATATCGTAGCGTGGGCGGACAAGGCAAAGGTGGAGCAGATACTGCTGAATCTCCTCTCGAACGCGGTGAAATTCACCAACACGGGCAGCGTCACACTGGAGTGCAGGCGGCAAGATTCGAAGAGCGTCTCCATTGCCGTTGCCGACACCGGCCTCGGCATTCCGGCGAATCACCTGGAGAAGATCTTCGAGCCCTTCGTGCAGGTTGGGCGATCACTCACCCAGTCGCACGAGGGAACCGGCCTCGGCCTGGCAATCAGCCGCGACCTCGCGCGCGCGATGGGCGGCGACATACTCGTCACCAGCAAGCTCGATAAAGGCTCGCGGTTCACCCTGATATTGCCGAGCGCACCGCGGGCAGTCAGCCCATCTAGTTAGTCAGTCCCCAGGCCGCTCTGACGCGAATCGTGTGGGCCGCGCTGAGCAGCTCCGCCTGGCGAGATCGGGATTTGACGTGCGCGAGGAACCTCAGCGCGAGACGGGGCGAGAGATCGAGGTGCGCGTGGACAATCCGATCCTCGAAATTGATGCTGGCATTCGCCACGTCCAGATGGGCATGGTGTGGTCCGATGTCGAGGTTGCACTCGCTCGAAACGGAGCCTGTCCATCCGTTATGCGCCTCGTAATTGCTCGCCGCATCAATGGAGACGACTGATCCGTCGCTGCCTGTGAATTCGTAGCGACCGTACCCGTAATGCTTTTCCTTGCGATCGACGTCTCCGTCGAGCGTCAGTGTGAAGGCGGCGGGCAGCTCGAGCGTGAAGACGTCGGTGGTGTGTCGGGTGACTTCGCTCGCCGGAAGTGGAGTCGAGCAGGCGTCGAGGCTGTCCGGTGCGTGCACCGCGAGCGCTTCTCGCGTGCGTCGCGCCCGGTCCTCTTCGCTTATGCCCCTCACCGAGTCCCGGACCGAGAGCATCATCGCTTCTGAAGCGACGATCGACGAGTCGAGATTGCGGGCCGCCGATGCGCTGTCGTCATTCGTGCATGATCCCAGCGATAGCGCTGGCAACAGCGCAAGAATGGACACGGCGCCCGCGCGTAGCGAGATCATGTTCCGACGATCTCGAGACACGACCGCGAATCGAATTTGGCGAGCAGAGTCTCTGTCCCCTTGAATGGACCCGCCCAGGCGACCATCGACCACACGGCGACCCCGGCGGTGGACGTCTGAGGGGTGAATGTCCAGTCGGTCACCAGCGCGACGCCACCGTGATCGCTCGGAGTGGTCCAGTACTGCACGCGACGATAAGGCATGTCCTCGCGCCCGGGAATGATGCACCCGTCCTTTGGACTGGAGCGAAAGACGATGCCGAGGTCAGACATCGTGGTGGGGAGGCGGTCACCCTTCACGCTCACGAGCTCGACGGATTCGACGAGTGCGCGCTCGTCCCCGCGCGCCTTGTGTCGTGCATCGGCGGCCGGCGCGAGGCGGATCAGCGCGAAGTCTCGGCCACGAAGCGCGCCGACATATCCGAGGTGCTGAATCCAGTGAACATCATCCAGCTTTTTCTTGCTCGCCTGCATCGTGCTTCCGATGGCGACACCCGGCGCAAAGTGGTCGACGGTTGCGGACACCGGCAGTGGAACGGCCGGCCGAGTGAAGTGGCCGTAGATCTTGAAGAAAACGACGGCGAGGGCGATCGCGATGGCGATGGCGAAGGCGGGCAGCGCAAAGAAGGGGCGATTCTGCATGTGAGTCCAAGACGTCCGACGTCACGATCGGGCAACTCTACTTGCTCTCGACGCCCTTCACCAGCAGCCAGACCGGCAAGACGAATTCCCCCGCGCCGGCCGCGAGAAGGAGGGGCCAGATCGACGTCGCCAGCGGTGACCACAGGAAGGTCAACCCTCCTATCCCACCGGCGATCCACCACCAGCCAAGCCACCGAGGCAGAAACTTCGACTGCAGAATGAGATTGCCGGTGACGAGCTCGAAGCAGGCAAAAAGCACAAAGGCGAGGTAAAAGATGTTCCTGTACAGTGTGACGCTGAGCATCGCCGCTGCCTGCAGCTGCTGCGCGCCAAACGCGCTCGCCAATTGAGGATTCCCGAGGACGACCGTCGGAGCAAGGCGCAGCAGCTCGCCCATGATCTGCACTGTGCAGCCGACAAGACTGAAGAACGCGGCAGCTAGCGCGAGGTTTGGATTCACCCGCCTGAAGAATCCGAACAACAGCGCGGTGAGAGCAACGTAGATCAGGTTCGCGACGAGATCGACGGCAAATCCCGCCCGGTACAAGCTCGCGTGAGTAAGGATGTTGTTCGCCGTCGACGTGGCGTCAGCCGGTACGATGATCCCTTTTGTGAGAAGCGTCCCGAGGATGCCTGTCAGGAAGTAAAGGATCCAGATCCAACCGATCGTGCGTGGCGATGGCGGCGAAGAGGCTTCGATCGCGAGAGTGTTGTCGTTTGTCATGGCGAGGACAAATATTAGCTCAATTTCACCCTTTCGCCGGCGCTGGGGCGTCGAGATCGGGTCGATACTGACGCGGTCGCGGCCAAGGTGTACATTGGCGCTGTCGAACAGGAGAGTCCTATGCGTTCGCTCCTTTGCGCCGGGTGTGCAGATGTTGCTCACTTGCGCCACCGGTTTCCGCTGGTCCCGATGTTCTGCATCCTCGCTCTCATCGCGCCAAGTGCAGCGCAATCACAACAAACATCGACGCCGGTCGAGGCACCGACGCTCCTTCAGCCGGGTAAGCCTGTGGAGGTCGACCTGTCGCCTAAACAGGTGCGAAGATTCGTTCTGTCGGCGGATTCGGGCTCACTCGTCCGAATTGCCAGCACTCAGCACGGTATCGACATAGTCGTCACGGTCCTCGGGCCCGATGGCGCCAAGCTCGCGGAAGTCGACAGCTCCGCCGAAGGTCCGGAGCGGCAAGCGCTCGCCGTGGTACGTCGCAGCGGTCAGCAAATGGTTGAAGTTCGAGCATACGACTCGACCGCAGCACCCGGGCGCTTTTCGATATCGATGCTCGAGAGTCTGTCCGCGCAACAACTCGCGGCATTGTCTCCATTCGTCCCACCACCGATCACCAGACAGACCATCGAATCGGCACTGCAGCTCGCTGGACTGACCTACTCGGACGCGCAGCTCGCCGCTCTCGTGAAGGGGAGTGATTTGACACAGAGGCGCACTGCCTACGACAAGCTTCGCGCGGTGCCACTGCCAAATTCCGCTCTGCCGTCGCTTTTCTTTGAGCCGTTGCCGCCGAGGGTTCCATTGCCAAACAGGCCGCCGCGCTTCGCGGGTGCGCGCCGTGACGTCAAGCGCCCGCGCAACCTTGAAGACGTTGCATTCTGGAGCCTTCCCGAGCTTGCAGCGCTCGTGCGAACGCGTCAGGTCAGCTCAGTCGATCTCACGCGCATGTACCTCGCGCGGCTTCACCGCTACGACTCGGTGTTGAACGCGGTCGTCACTTTCACCGACAGCCTGGCTCTCGAGCAAGCGCGTCGAGCAGACCGTGAGATTACGGCCGGTCACTATCGCGGAACGTTGCATGGAATCCCGTACGCGGTGAAAGATCTGTACGCCGTTCCCGGATATCCATCGACGTGGGGCGCAGAGCCATTTCGCAATCAGATGCTCACCGAAACGGCGACCGCGGTGCGCAAGCTCGAAGATGCAGGCGCGGTACTCGTCGCCAAACTGTCGACCGGTGCACTGGCGATGGGCGACGTGTGGTTCCGCGGCACAACGCACAATCCCTGGAATCCAGCGGAGGGATCGAGCGGCTCGTCCGCTGGACCGGCAGCTGCTGTCTCCGCCGGTCTCGTTCCCTTCGCGCTCGGCACCGAGACGCTTGGTTCGATTGTCTCACCGTCGACTCGCACTGGTGTTACCGGACTGCGGCCAAGCTATGGCCGCGTGAGCCGCGCCGGAGTCATGGCCCTGGCGTGGTCGATGGACAAGCCGGGTCCGTTGTGTCGCAACGCTGATGATTGCGCGATCGTGTTCAACGCGATCCGGGGTCGCGACCCCGCGGATCCCACGACGATTGATGAGCCTTTTCCTTATGACGCCGGGATGCGGCTCTCACACCTCCGAATCGGTTACATCAAATCGGCATTCGACTCGACCCATGAAGGAGCCGATCTCGATCGAAAGGTACTGGAAGTGTTGCAGACGTTGGGCGCCAGGCTCATTCCCATAGAGCTTCCGCAGCGACCCGTCGACGAAATGATGTTTCTGCTGAACGCCGAAGCAGCGACCGCGTTCGACGATCTGACGCGATCGGGGAGAGATTCGTTGCTCAAGCAAAGCTCGTGGCCCAATAGCTTTCGGGCAGCGCACCTCATCCCGGCCGTGGAGTATCTGCAAGCCAATCGAGTGCGGCGATTGTTGCAGGAGGACATGAGCACTCTCCTCGAGGGCATCGACGCGTACGTTTCTCCGTCGTTCCAGGGATCGAACCTCGCCGTTACTAATCTCACCGGACATCCGTGCGTTGCAGTCCCCGACGGTTTTCTCAAGAACGGCGACCCATGGAGCATTACGTTCTGTGCGCCGATGTATGGCGAGGCGGCGGCGCTGGAAGTGGCGCGCGCGTATCAGGATGCAACGCCTTGGGAAGAGCGGCATCCTCCAGCATTCAGCAGCGCCCGAGCCGAGAAGTAACGACCGGGTTCATCGTAGCGTGAATATCGGGCGTTCGGTCCTCCTGGCGGCGGCGCGCAACAAAACGCTCAACGATTTCGCCCTCCGGAGCGCCTTCGTGAAACGCGCGACGCGAACGTTCATGCCGGGGGAGCACGTCGAAGACGCTGTCGCCGCAGGCTCCGCCATCGCCGCGACCGGCCGCGGACTGATCTTCACCCACCTCGGCGAAGCGATCACGAGCGCAACCGCCGCGGTTGCGGTGCGTGACCACTACCTCGCTTTGTTCGATCGCATTCGTGCGCTGGCGCTGCCCGCGCAGGTCAGCGTCAAACCGACGCAGCTCGGTCTCGATCTCTCCATTTCCGAGTGCGACCGCCACCTTCACGCGCTCGCTGCCAAAGCCGAAGTCACAGGATCCGCCCTCTGGCTCGACATGGAAGACTCGAGCTATGTCGATCGAACGCTCGAGCTCTATGTCTCGCTGAAACAAACCAACCGATCCACCGGTATCGCGCTTCAGGCATATCTCCATCGCACGCCCACGGATCTTGCTCGACTGATGCCGCTAACGCCGGTGATTCGTCTCGTGAAAGGAGCCTACGACGAGCCCAGGGGAGTCGCGTTCGAGAAGAAGAGCGATACCGATCGCGCGTACTTCGAGCTCGCGTCGCGGATGCTGGAGGCAGCGCGAGCCGGCAGCTGCACTCCGATCTTCGGCACACATGATCTGGGACTGATCGGCCGAATCGCCGAACGAGCTTCGGCGTCGGGTGTCGGCATAGACAAGTATCAGATCCATATGCTCTACGGCATTCGCGACGCCGCCCAGCGTCGGCTCGTCGCCGAGGGGCACATCGTGAAGACGCTGGTGAGTTACGGAGCGGCGTGGTACCGGTGGTACATGCGACGTCTGGCTGAGCGTCCGGCGAATGTTCTATTCGTCGTCAAGTCGTTGTTCGGTTAGTCACGCACCTTCGAACACAAAAAGCTCCCCTGTTTGCGGGCGACTATATCTTTCTTCACCCATAGCTTCTCCGGAGATGACATGTTGAAGGTGCGTCTGACCACTCTTGCCTTGCTCGGCGCAGTCAGCGCCACCATTCCCGTTGCCGCTCAGCAGCCGGCGGTCTCGACTGCTGGAGCCGCGCGATCCGGGATTCCGCCTGACGCCGAGATTCTCGCCATCATCAAGCAGCGTGTCGACGACAAGCGGAGCGCGGGAATTGTAGTGGGAGTGATCGATGCGGACGGACGCCAGCGCATCGTGTCGTATGGTGATCCCGGTCCCGGGCAACCGCCGCTGGATGGCAATTCCGTTTTCGAGATCGGGTCGATCTCCAAAGTCTTCACTTCGACTGTGTTGGCGGAGCTGGTTCAGGAGGGGAAAGTGCGCCTCGACGATCAGGCGCAGAAATATCTTCCTGCGACCGTGCATCTACCGACCCGCAACGGCAAGGCGATCACGCTCGGCAACCTCGCGATGCAGAACTCCGGGTTGCCGCGCATGCCTTCCAATTTCACGCCCGCCGATCGGGCGAATCCGTTTGCGGACTACACTGTTCAGCAGATGTATGACTTTTTGTCGAGCTATCAACTCACGCGAGACCCCGGCGCAGAGTTCGAGTACTCCAACCTTGGTGTCGGCCTCCTCGGCCATATTCTGTCGCGCGTGACTGGTTCGTCGTACGAGGACATGGAGCGTCAGCGAGTGTGGACTCCGCTCGGCATGACCAACACAGCGATCACTTTCACGCCCTCGATGAAGGCGCATCTCGCATTTGGGCACGACCCGCAGGGTAGCGTTACGTCTAACTGGGATGTGCCGACGCTCGCCGGGGCTGGTGCGATTCGCTCCACGACGAATGACATGCTGAAATTTCTGGACGCCAATCTGCATCCGGAGCGTGGCGCGCTGGAGCGAGCGATGGCGTTTGCGCACGAGCAGCGTGCACCTGCCGGCAATATGGGGATCGGCCTCAACTGGCTCATCTTGCACGCCGGACCCGACACGATCATATGGCACAACGGCGGCACGGGAGGTTATCACACGTTCATCGGATTCGAGCCGTCGCGAAAGACCGGCGTTGTCGTGATGACGAATTCAGGCAACGAGGGCGCCGATGACGTTGGTTTTCACATTCTCAATTCCGGACTACCGCTCGTGCCGAAGGCCGCGCCCCGAAAGGAGCGGACCGCCATCGATGTGCGGGCCGAGATTCTCGCGCGTTACGCGGGCCGCTACCAGCTCGCGCCGGCGTTCATTCTCGAGGTCACATTCAAGGACAACGCCTTATACGCACAGGCTACCGGTCAGCCGATGGTGCGCCTGTGGCCCGAATCGGAGACCAGTTTCTTTCTCAAGGAAGTGGATGCACAGATCGACTTCGTGCGTGATGCACAGGGCAACACGACTGGCCTGGTGCTGCATCAGAATGGTCAGAACATCACGGCGCCGAGAATGGCCAATAGCGGTTAGGCCGAGGCGAAGGTACTGGAGAAGCATTTTCACGGCGACCGCGATGTGAGACAGTGCGCCTACTTGCTCTGTCCCAGCTAAATTAGCGCTACAATGGAAGACCTCACCACCGGACCGCTCACCAGGCATCTGTTGAAGACCACGAGCTTCATGCTCGTGACGATGATCTTCCAGACGCTGTATTTCCTGATCGACCTCTACTGGGTCGGCAGGCTCGGCACACACGCGGTCGCCGCCGTGGGAATCGCCGGCAACTTTACCTTTATCGTGCTCGCCCTGACACAGATGCTCGGCGTCGGCACAACGACCGCTGTGTCGCATGCGGCTGGACGAAAGAACCACGAAGAAGCACAGCTGATGTTCAATCAGGCGCAGGTGCTCGCGGTCGTCACAGGAATTGGCTTTCTGATTGTGGGAATGCTGGTGAGACTTCCGTACACCCGCGCGATGAGCGCCGACGCCGAGACGGCCGCGCTCGCGGCTCAATATCTCCTGTGGTTCATTCCGGCAATGGCGCTGCAGTTCCTGATGGTCGCGGCGGCCGCCGCGCTGCGCGCGGTCGGAAACTTCAAAGCCGGTATGATCGTCGGCACCGGCACCGTAATCATCAACATGGTGCTGGCGCCGTTTCTCATTTTCGGCTGGGTAACGGGCCACGCGTTTGGCGTGGCCGGCGCGGCGATGTCGTCCCTCATCGCGATCGTAGTCGCCATCATATGGTTCGCCACGTACTTCCTGCCGAAGGATTCATACCTTCGATTCGTGCGCGCCGATCTGAAGCCACGACTCGCGCTCTGGCGGAAGATGCTGGCAATCGGGCTGCCCTCCGGATTCGAGTTCGCGATGATGGGTGTGTACCTCATAGTCGTGTACGCGATCGCGCGACCATTTGGCGCGTCGGCCCAGGCAGGCTTTGGAATCGGGCAGCGTGTGATTCAGGCCATGTTCATGCCCGCTGTCGCGCTCGGTTTTTCAGTTGCGCCGGTCGCTGGGCAGAATTTCGGCGCCCGCAGTCGCGATCGAGTCGTCGACACATTTCGCAAAGCAGCATACATGGTCTCGGCCGTCATGGTACTGCTGATAATCGTCTGTCTCCTCGCGCCTCACGCGTTGATCGGTGTGTTCTCAAAGGACCCCGCGGTGCTGGCCGTCGGTACGGAGTATCTCCGCATCGTGTCGTGGAACTTCGTTGCATCGGGTTTGATATTCGTCGCGTCGAGCATGTTCCAGGCGATGGGAAACACGGTTCCGTCGCTGGTGGCTTCCGGCGCCCGCATTCTGCTCATCACCGTGCCGGCCATACTGCTTTCGCGCACGGCGGGGTTTCAGCTGCGCTGGATATGGTATCTCTCGGTTGGCGCCGTGTTCATTCAGCTTGCGCTCAGCATGTATCTGCTGCGCCGCGAATTCACTCGCCGGCTGGCATTCCCTTCCCAACCGAAACTCGACAACACTGCCGTCGCGTCAGCGATGGTCGCGCTGGAGTGAGGGGTTATGCTGGAAGTCTTCACGCAGGATTATTAGAGCCGCTGATCAGGGCCGCTAATCGTGACTACGTAGCGGCAGGCAGCCGCAGGGTGAATGTCGAACCGGCGCCGGGAGCGCTTTCGACGAGGATGTCGCCGCCCATGCGACGCGCAAGATTGCGACTCGTCGCAAGACCCAACCCGACACCCGCGCGCGTGTCTGATACGCCGCTCACCTGTACGAACGGTTGAAAGATCTGCTCGAGGTGCTCCGGTGCGATCCCTCGCCCGGTGTCTCGAACCGCCACATCTGTCCACGACCCTGAGCGGCTGCCAGTCACCGTCACACGGCCGCCCACGTCGGTGTATTTGATCGCGTTGGTCGAAACATTCACGAGGACCTGCAGCACGCGCTCGAAGTCCGCTACTACCGTCAACGGATATTCAGAACCATCACTCGTCTCGGCGAGGTCGCAGCTGAACTCGATTCGCTTCTCGGTCGCCTGAGGCCCGACAAGCGACGCGAGCGCCCCGCATAATTCCGGCAGCGAAACCGGACCCATCTCGAGTGGGATCTGGCCGCTTTCGGCCTTGGCGAACTGCAAAATATCGTCGATGAGCGTGAGCAGGTGCCGCTGCGCGCGGATGATTCTGGAGGCGGAGTCGCGTTGACCGTCGGTGACAGGACCGTGCACGCCCATCTCGATCAGCTGTGCATAGCCACCGATCGCGTTCAGGGGCGTGCGCAGATCATGACTCATAGCCGCCAGGAAATCGCTCTTGGCACGATTGGCAGCGTCCGCCTCGGCGCGGGCCCTCTCGACCTCGGCACGCGTAGCGCGCAACGAGATTTCGCTTACCGCCACCGCGGCAAGCTCTTGCAGAGTGGCGATCTCGTCTTCGGTCCACGGGTGTGGAGCGGTGTCGATCGCGCAAAATGCTCCGATGGCCTGGCCATTGATAAGGATTGGAATGCCGACGTAGGCAGCGACGCCGAGTGATTGCACCGTCGGAACGTCGCGGTAGATCGGATCCGCGCGGGTGTCTGGAATAACAAGTGGTTCGGCCGACTGGATTGTGAAGTGGCAGAACGTCGGTCCTTCGAGCTGGCGCGACGACGCCAGCGGTTCCCCGAAGCCACATGCTGACTTGTAGAAGTCGCGGTCCTCGTCGACCAGGGAGACGAACGCGGCTGGAACCTTGACGAGGCGGACCGCCAGCCGGGTCAGTCGATCGAACGCCTCTTCGACTTCGCTGTCGAGAAGTCCGGTGGCGTTGACTGCCGCGAGCCGACGCTCGTTGCTGATCGCGCGTTGGGCACGCTCGTACGCTTGTGGGAATATCGTACCAGCGTCCATCACATCGGTGGGAAGCACATCCATACTGGATGCTAACGGTTTGCTCGGCGGCTCGCGAATCCCGGTAGCGTGAAACGC
The DNA here is from genome assembly GCA_036570225.1 of Gemmatimonadaceae bacterium. Lineage (GTDB taxonomy): Bacteria > Gemmatimonadota > Gemmatimonadetes > Gemmatimonadales > Gemmatimonadaceae > UBA4720. The sequence continues at coordinate 35,567 of DATCPG010000415.1, forward strand.
GGGGATTCCGCACACGCACGCCAGTTGCCATACCAATGATGAATGTCAGACTCGGTAATTGTGCTAGCGGGGGCGACCCGACATCTCGGCGGGGTGGATCGTGCGTAGTGTCGGCGCTGTCGGGCCTTCGGGATGTCATCGTCGACGCGCAGACGCGGCTGCTCCGCGGCGGTCGAAGCGGGCGTACCGCGATTTATCCCCTCGGACTACGCCATCGATTTCGCGAAGCTGCCCTTAGGTTATGGCGGACGGCACCCTTTCAAACCTTTGCCGGCATGGTTTTGGGGGGGGGTCGGTCTTCCACCCAAGACTTGCTTCTATGTAAGATGGGGGGACTCACATTAGCGCCGAAGACGCAGAGCAGAGGAGAAGGAGGACGCAATGACATCATCGACGGAACGCGCGGTGCTCGCCGGCGGATGCTTTTGGGGAATGCAGGATCTCGTTCGCAAATACGCGGGCGTCATCTCGACGCGGGTCGGCTACACGGGTGGCGATGTTCCCAATGCGACTTACCGCAAGCACGGGACACACGCCGAAGCCATCGAGATCATCTTCGATCCGACCCAGATCAGCTATCGAAAGCTGCTCGAGTTTTTCTTCCAGATTCACGACCCGACTACCCGCAATCGTCAGGGCAACGACATCGGGATGAGCTACCGGTCGGCGATTTTCTATACGACTGACGAGCAGAAGCGAATTGCGGAGGACACGATCGCGGATGTCGAGGCGTCCGGCCTCTGGCCGGGCAAGGTGGTAACCGAGGTGACACCTGCCGGTCCGTTCTGGGAAGCCGAACCGGAGCACCAGGATTACCTGGAGCGGATCCCGAATGGCTACACGTGCCACTTCGTGCGGAAGAATTGGGTGCTACCGAAGCGCGGAGCGGCGGAGCGCCAGCCATCGCTGACGACTTAGGCCTGAATCCAGGCGCCCATAAAGGCGGACACACCGCTCGATTGCTGCTGTTCGTGATGCTGTTGTGTTGGTGTGGCGCCTTGCTCTTATTCCGCTTCCTGCGATCGGGCTCGCTCGCAATGGG
>DATCPG010000416.1:0-2749 GCA_036570225.1 Gemmatimonadaceae bacterium
GAAACAATCCGCTCTGGCTGACGCGTGATGGGCTGCACAAGGTAAGATCGAAAGCGGTCACCGACGCGATACTCGCAGCCAACACCGACGGAATGCGGCTCGATGACTATCCGATCGGCGCGCTTGCGAAAGCGATTGGCGATCTGAAGCAGACCAGGACGCCAACGGCAGAACAGCTGGCGACGGCAGACGTCCTTCTCACTGCGTCGTACACGTCGCTTGGCGAGGACCTGCTCACGGGACAAGTCGATCCGCGCACCGTTGCGCAAGCGTGGCACGTCGACCCGGAAGAAGAAAATATCGACAGTGCTCTGGTCAGAAACCTTCGTTACGAGCATCTGGATCAGGCGCTCGCGACAATGCGCCCAACCGACGATGACTACGCGGCGTTGAGTCACCAGCTGCAGAACTATCGCGCTCTCGTGGTAAAGGGAGGGTGGCAGAAGGTGCCCGCGACGGGCAACGTGAAGCCAGGAGCGTCAGCCGACCTGGCCGTGCTCGCCGCGGTGCGCAACCGGTTGGCGGCTGAGGGGATTGTTCCAGCGAGCGGCGCCAACAAGGCGTCCATGATTCCTCCGCTGCCTCAGACCAAAGCTGCGTCGGGAAATGTCTACGATGATGATCTCGCCAATGCCGTCGCGCTGTTCCAGGCGCGGCATGGAATCAACGTCGACAGTGCGCTCGGCAAGGAGACCATCGACGCAATGAATGTCCCCGCCGACTACAGGCTGGGCGAGATCGCCGCGAACATGGAGCGTTATCGCTGGCTGCCGAGAAGCTTCGGATCCCGGTACATCTTCGTAAACGTGCCGGCGTTCAAGCTCGAGGCGTACGACACCGGTCAGAAAGTTCTGGAAATGAAGGTCATCGTCGGCCAGGAGTACCAGGACAAGGCAACGCCGGTCTTCGCCGACTCACTGGAGACCGTGGTATTTCGTCCATACTGGAACGTGACGCCGGAAATTGCCGCCAAGGAAATCTTCCCCAAAGGCCCGGCGTATCTCGAGCGCGAGAACATGGAGACGTATCAGGAGAACGGTCAAACGCGCGTCCGTCAGCGTCCCGGACCTAAGAACGCACTCGGCTTCGTGAAATTCCTCTTCCCGAACGACTTCAACATCTACCTGCACGACACCCCGAATCACGAGCTGTTCCAGCAGGATGTCCGGGCATTCAGTCACGGTTGCATCCGTCTCGAGAAGCCAGCCGAGCTTGCGCAGTGGGTTCTGGGCTGGCCGGCGGACAAGGTGCAGCAGGAAATGCAGAATCCACCTGACAACAAGTCGGTGAAGGTGCCGCAGAAGATTCCGGTTTACATCACGTACTTCACGACGTACATGAACAACGGCCAGCTTTTTTTCGGGAATGACCTTTACAACCGTGACGACAAGCTCGTTCCCGTTGTGATGTCGGGCGCGTTGCCGAGCAAGGAAGTCGTGGACGCGGTTCAGGCCTTGCGAAGAATCGCCAGCGCGTGAGCCACGGATTACCAGGAGACGGAGCGGTGGTTCGACCTACAAAGACTGAGCACGGAGCCAGCATCCCCAGAGCGCGCCTGGGTATTCGCGGACTCGACGACATTCTCGGCGGCGGCCTGCCGACGAATCATCTTTACCTGCTGGATGGCGAGCCAGGGACGGGGAAGACGACTCTGGCTTTGCAGTTCCTGTTGGAGGGGACACGCAACGGAGAGCGCGGCTTGTACGTGACGCTCTCCGAATCGAGGGCCGAGCTCACCGCGGTTGCCGAGTCACACGGCTGGAGTCTCGAAGGAATCGAGATCTTCGAGCTCTCCAAGGACAGCGCGCTCGACATCGAGGAGAGCTACACGATCTTTCATCCGGCCGAGGTCGAGCTGCAGCAGACGGTGGACGAGGTACTCAAGGCAGTGGAGAGACATAACCCGTCTCGGGTGGCGTTCGACTCGCTGTCCGAGATGCGGCTGCTTGCGCGCGAGCCGCTTCGTTTCCGCCGCCAGATTCTGGCGCTGAAGCAATTCTTCAATGGACGGGAATGCACCGTCATCCTGCTCGATGACAAGACCGCTCCCGAGGGGGATCTCCAGCTCCACAGTCTCGCGCACGGAGTGATCGTGCTGGAGCACGTGGCTCTGGAGTACGGCTCCGAACGCCGCCGGTTGCAGGTTACGAAAGTCCGTGGCATCCGGTTCCGTGGTGGATTCCACGACTTCAGGATCGTCACCGGCGGAATCGAGGTGTATCCGCGTGTATTGCAGGATGAATTGCGAGTCAGCGTGGCCAGTGACAGCCTTCTCAGTGGATCCAAACCGCTCGACACGCTCCTCGGCGGAGGGCTTACCTGCGGCACGAGTACGTTGATCACCGGCGCGGCGGGCACGGGGAAGTCGGTTCTCTGCACTCAATTCGCTCGCGCGGAGATCAATCGGGGAAAGAGGGTTCTCTTCTATCTCTTCGACGAGCGCATGAGCACGTTCCGGCTCCGGTCGGCGTCGCTCGGAATGGACATGGACGCGGCCGCCGAGTCGGGCCAGCTGAGAATGACACAGGTCGAGCCAACCGAGCTGTCACCCGGCGAATTTGCGAGTCAGGTAGTTCGCGCGGTGGACCGCGATAAATTCTCTCTCGTCATCATCGATTCGATCAACGGCTACATGCAGTCAATGCCGGAGGAGCGGCTGCTGCCGATCCAGATCCACGAGCTTCTGAGCTTTCTGTCCAACAACGGCGTCACCTGCATCATGACTCTCGTGCAGCACGGGATCTTCGGC
>DATCPG010000417.1:0-6211 GCA_036570225.1 Gemmatimonadaceae bacterium
GCTGTGGAAGGCGAGCGAGGTCGTTGAGATTGCGTACATCGGCGGCGTTTTTCAAAGCCGCATATTGCTTGAGCGGTTTCGCATGCCCGCGGGGATGGATGTCGTACTCGCGAACAAGCGACCGCTCGCGGATTTACGCGATGCCACGCGTGGACTCGCGCGTCACGCCGCCGCGCACGGACGGCGAGTGCTGCACGAAGCGACCGTCGGTGCCGGACTTCCACTGCTCGACACTATCAGCAAGCTCCAGGAATCCGGCGACGAAGTCCTCGCGATCGAAGGCTGTCCGTCCGGCACGCTCGGCTACCTGTTCGGCGAGATCGGACGCGGCACACCGTTCTCGATCGCACTTCGGGCCGCGATGGCGCTCGGTTACACCGAGCCCGATCCGCGCGAGGACCTGTCGGGAATGGACGTCGCGCGCAAAGCCCTCATCCTCGCGCAGCTGCTTGGCTACGAGGGGACACTCGACAAGGTAGAAGTGGAGTCGCTCGTGCCGGAAGCCCTTCGCTCAGTGCCCGCCGCGGAATTTCTGGCGCGGCTCGATGAGCTCGACTCCGTGTGGCGCGATCGGGTGGCGGAGGCGCATGCGAACGGCCGCGTGCTCCGCTACCGGGCGACTGTCACCGCCGAAAGTGTGCGAGTTGGTTTGGTCGCGGTTGATGTAACCAGTTCCTTTGCAACTTTGACGGGCACCGATAATCAGTTCTCCATCACCACCAGCCGTTATCGGAACAATCCGATTGTGATTACCGGGCCGGGGGCTGGCGTGGCCGTGACCGCTGCCGGAGTACTGAATGACGTGCTGAAGCTGGCGCGGTGGCGGTGAGAAGAACTGCAACTGAACACTACCTGCCGGGGGCGGTCGGCGGGCCGGCCGTGGGCTACGGGCGACGCCAGAAGCGAAACGATGGCGCAAGTCGAGAGTTCGTCGGTGATTCTTCGGAGTGTCGGATTTCAAGAAACTTCTTGTCTGGCAAAAGGCGCATGCGCTTGCGTTGACAGTAGATCGCGTGAGCAGGAAGATACGCGATCCTCGCTATGCATCGCTCCGCAGTCAGATCTTCAGAGCAGCAAGTTCAATTCCCGCGAACATCGCCGAAGGGCGTAGACAGGAAAGCGAGAAAGAGTTCGCCCGATTTCTCCGTTATGCGCTCAACTCCGCCTCGGAACTGGAGTATCACACAATCCTGGCTCGTGACACGAAGGGTATCCCTGAAGAGGATTGCATCTCGATGCTCGACCAGACGATCACCGTGCGCAAAATGCTTTATGCGTTACTGAAGCGACTCTCAGCGGACGGTGGTAAGGCACAGCAACGCCCACAGCCCACGGCCGGCCCGCCGACCGCCCCCGGCAGGTAGTGTTCAGTTTTTTGTTGTGCCGTACGTGGCGACCTTCCGCAGAACGTCCATCGCCTCCCCGTAGCTCAAAGGCGCTGGCAACGCGGAATCCGCTGCCGTACCGGGATCCTTGAGCAAGTGCCCAGTAAGCACCGCTACAACGCGCGCACCAACCGCAATCTCCCCCAAGGCAACAAGCTTCCGGACCCCCGCGATGCTAGCCGCGCTCGCCGGCTCGCACCCGACCCCCGCGTGATCGACAACAGTTTTGGCAGCGAATATCTCCTCGTCACTGACAGCCACAACGCGTCCGTCCGTCTCGCGAATGACGGTAACGGCCCGATCCCACGATGCGGGATCGCCGATCCGTATCGCGGTCGCGCGCGTCTCCGCCCGAACCTTGTGCCGCGTCACGAATCCTTCCTCGAAGGCTCGAGCGAACGGCGCCGCACCGGCCGCCTGCACCGCGAGCAGTCTCGGCACCCGATCGATGAGTCCGAGCGCTCGCGCCTCCCGCAGCGCTTTTCCGAACGCCGATGTGTTGCCGAGGTTGCCGGCGGGGAGCGCGATCCAGTCGGGCGATTGCCAACCGAGCTGCTGTAGCAGCTCGAACACGATCGTCTTCTGCCCCTCGAGACGGAAAGGATTCACGGAATTCACGAGGTAAATGCCAAGCGTCGAAGCTTCGCGCGCGAGTCGAAGACACTCGTCGAAATCGCCATCGATCGGCAGCACCCGCGCGCCGTAGGCGATCGTCTGGGCGAGCTTTCCCGCCGAGATCTGACCGGCCGGCACGAAGACAAACGACGGAATGCCGGCTTGGGCCGCGTAAGCGCTCAACGACGCCGAGGTGTTCCCGGTCGACGCGCAGGCAACGGCTCGGGCATTCACGCGCTTCGCCTGCGTGAGCGCGACCGTCATGCCGCGATCCTTGAACGACCCCGTTGGATTGTGCCCCTCGTGCTTGATAACCAGATCGTCCACGCCAGAGTACGCGGAGATCGCCGGACGAGTGATGAGGGGCGTGTTCCCCTCGGGATGGCTGATGATCTCGTCATCAGCGGCGTGGAGCACGAGCTCACGGAATCGCCACACGCCCGAGCGGTCGCGCGCGGACGAGGCACTGGCTGCGACACGTGAGTCGAACAACGAACGCAGCGCTGGCCCACTCATCTCCGGCACCGCGTGCTCGGCGAGCAGCAGCCCGTCGCATGCGGGGCACGTCGCGTTGGAGAGATCGTCGCCGTAAATCGAGCCGCACGATTCGCAGCGCAGCACAGTCGCCCCCGTCACGTCTTGTGCACGACGGCACCCTCCCGATCGACGCGCGTCACTCTGGTCGCGCACTCGAGTCCCGCGGCGACGTACGCATCGCGCATCGCGACGGCAACGGCGTGCGCGGTCTTATCGTCCGACACGACCGCGAACGCGCTTGGCCCCGCGCCAGAGATCGACACCCCAAGCGCCCCCGCGCCCAGCGCCGCCCGCTTGGCGGCGAGAAATCCCGGTAGCAGCGGCGCGCGCGCAGGCTCCGCGATGCGGTCATCAATCGCTCGGCCAAAGAGCGCGACGTCCCCCGTGTAGCACGCAGCTATCATTGCGCCCGCGTTTCCGATCTGGTGGATGGCGTCTTCTCGCGAAACCGATGCGGGTAGCGCACGCCGCGAATCGACGGTCGTGAGACGCTGCGCGGGATGCGCCAGCACCAGTATCAGTCCCGTAGGCACCGGAAGCTTCACCACCTCGATTGGATGGAGGGTTCGCACGAGCACGATCCCGCCGAGCAGTGATGCCGCGATGTTGTCGAGATGGCGTCCAGCCACAGCAGATTCCGCATCGAGGCAGCTCGCCAGCAGCGCATCGGTGCCAAGTGGATTCCCGAGCAGCGCGTTGGTCGCGACCGCGCCCGCTACGGCGGAAGCCGCGCTTCCTCCCTGTCCCCCCGAGAGGGGGAGTCCTTTGCGGCACCAGAGTGTGAGACCGTGTTTCGCGCCGGCGCGACGCAGAACTTCGGCAGCGGCAAGCGCCGCGGTGTGGCGCGCGGGATCGCGTGGAAGATCCGGGTGACCCGCGTCCGCCACTTCGATACCAGGCTCGTCTCGACGCGCAACGGTGATCTCATCGCGCGCGCCAGCAACCGCGCAGCCGAGCACGTCGAGGGCGGGACCGAGATTGCCGATCCCACCTGGCGCGCTCGCCGTGATTCTTGCGCTTTCCGTCATGCGGTCACAATGCGCAGGACATCGCCGAGCACGCCAGCAGCTGTGACCACGGCGCCAGCGCCAGGCCCCGACACCACGAGTGGCCGCTGACGATATCGCTTGGTCATGAACACGAAAAGATTGTCGGTCCCATCGAGCGATGCGAGTGGGCTTCCCACGTTGACACGCGCCAGCCCAGCCCGCACTCCGCCGCGCGTGACACGCACGCGATAACGCAGCACCGCATTGTTCGCCCGTGCTTCCTCGACGGCTGAGGCCCACGATGCATCGGCCTCGGGGAGCGCGGCGAGGAACTCATCGCGCGAGACATCGCGAAGCGCATCCGGAATGAGCGACTCGATCTCGACGTCCTCCATCTCCCCGGAGTAGCCGAGCATGCGGCCAAGAATGAGTCCCTTGCGGGCGACGTCGATGCCGCTGAGATCGTCGCGCGGATCCGGCTCCGTGTAGCCGAGTGACATCGCCTGCTTTACGACGTCGGAGAACGCGCGCCCCCGACCGAGCTCGCTGAACACGAAGCCCATCGTGCCCGATGGCGAACAATCGATCGCCTCGACCCGATCGCCAGAGGCGACGAGCTGCTGCAGCGTGTCTATGATGGGCAGGCCCGCGCCGACGGTTGCCTCGTGCAGCACTCGTCGTCCCTTGTCGCGCGCGCCGAGGATGCGCCTCGAGATCGTGAAGCTGCTCGCGAGCGGGACCTTGTTCGCGAGGACGAGGTCGAGCCCATGATCGAGCGCCGTTGTCAACGCCGCGGAGGTGTCGCCGCTCGCGACATCCACGAGAACCGGACGCACCATCGCGTGGCTGGTCATGAACGCCACAGCCGCGTCAGCCGTCCCGTGCTTTCCTCCAGTGACGTTCCCCAGCGCCCCACCCGCCTGTTTCTCGCGGAGCGCGGCCTCGAGCTGCCGCGCCGACAGTCCGCGGCGATTGTACAAGTAGCCCGTTCGATCGATGAGCCCGATGATTCTGAGCGGCGGGGCCTCGCGAGAGGACAGCGACTGGATCTGCGCGACGAGCTCGCCACCCACTCGGCCGACGCCGAGTATGATGACGTCGGCGGCGTCCGCCTTGTTCGCGATGCGTCCGCCACCGACTTTGTCGAGTCGAAACGCCGAGTGGACCGCGCGCACCGCGTCGCCACCCTGACGATCGTCCACGACGAACGAGATGTTGCGCTCGGTCGCGCCCTGTGCGATGGCGATGACGTTGACCGATGCATCAGCGACCGCGCCGAAGACGCGCGCCGCGATGCCTGGCATGTGAGCCATCCCCGAGCCGACGACTGCGATCGTCGTCAATCCCGATTGCACCGTGATGTCCTCGATCTCGTGTCGCGCCAATTCTTCGCGTAGATCATCGCGTAGGTACGCCGTGATCTCGTCGGCGCGATTGCCTGGAATCGTAAAGCAGATCGATTGCTCCGACGAAGCCTGCGAGATGAGGGACACCGAGACGTGCGCGTGCGCCAGCGCCCCGAACACCCGCGCCGCCACGCCCGGGATCCCGAGCATCCCGCTGCCGCTCACGGTGATCATCGCCTGGTCGGGCATGCCGGAGATGGCGCGAACCGGCGCACCTTTGACGGACCGGCCAGCGATGATCGACGTACCGTGCGCCGCGAGATCCGCGAAAGGGCGCAGCCTCAGTGTCGTCCCCCCGAGGAGCGGCATCAGAGTGCGCGGGTGAAGCACTTTGGCGCCATAGTACGCGAGCTCGGACGCTTCGCGCACATCGAGAAAAGGAACAACCCGCGCGCCGGTAACGAGCCGCGGATCGGCCGTCATGACACCCGCGACATCCTTCCAGAGCGTGACGTTGCGCGCCGACAACGCGCGGCCAAGCACCGTCGCGGTCAGATCCGATCCGCCGCGCCCGAGTGTGACTACTTGTCCATCTGGCCCGTTCCCGATGTAGCCCGGAACGACGACGATCACATCCTCATCGAGCTGGGGAAGGAGCACGGATCGCGTGGCGACTTCACTGCGGGCGAAATCGGGCGCGGCGTTTCCGTGACGACCGTCGGTCTCGATCAAGCTCGTCGCGTCGATGACAACGCTCGGCGTCCCGCCTGCGCGCAGCATCCCGCTGACGATTTGCGCGGCGGCACGCTCCCCATGCGCGAGGACCGCGTCGCGTCGCTCCGCACGATCGGTATGCGGCGGGGCGAGGGCGGCCAGATTGTCGGTGAGCGCGTCGGCCAGCAGGGCAAGCTCGCGCTCGACCGCGCCGCGCTCCTTGCTTGTCACGACCGCGTGGGCGACGCTCGCATGGCGCTCGGTGAGGTCGCGCGCGATGGTCTCGGCCTCGCCCGAGTTGCCCTCAATCGCGGAGTGAACAGCTCGCAACAGAGAATCGGTGACGCCCTGGAGTGCCGAAACCACGACGACGCGCCGCTCGTCGGACGGCTCCGCCAGCAGCGCGCCGACATGGGCGATCGCGCTGGCGCCGGCAAGCGCGGCGCCGCCGAACTTGTGGATGGCGATCGGATGTGTGGGTGACGGCATGAGCCCCTCTCGCCAACATACCTCAACTAGAAACTGAACACTACCGGCCAGGGGTAAGCCAACGACAACTGAACACGACCGGCCGGGTGACTAACTACCACGACAACAGAACACGACCAGCCGGGGGCCGTCAGCG
>DATCPG010000418.1:0-20675 GCA_036570225.1 Gemmatimonadaceae bacterium
CGTGACTGGGGGCGGCGGTGATGGTGCTGGTACCAGAGCCGCTGCTGCTGATACTATTGGTGCCGGTTTTGACGGTACGGTGTCAATTGCCTTGGTATCCTTGGCGGAGCTAGCGCTGGCAATCGTAGGAGTCGAGGGAGCCGTCGCCACAGCGGGGGCGGTCGCTGTCACAGCGGGAATCGAGGTAGCTGTATCAACAACTGGTGGCTTTACTGAAGCGACCGACGCAGCCGGCGACGGACAGCGTTGCCCTTGATACTGGATCTGATTTCTGAGTTCGATTTCATCCGCGCCAGCTTTCGACAGCGCGTTTGCGTTCGCGGCACAGGCGTTTGGTATATCGTTCTTCTCGAATAGAACACGCGCCGTCCAGTAGCTGGCTCTAGCCAGAGATTTGCTTCGCGGGTAGTCGCGAGGAATGCGCTGCAGGTGCGTGAGCGCGCCATCGCGATCACCACGTGCCAGCTCGAGCTGAGCCAGACGCAGTAATGCATCCTCGGCTTGTGGTGCCAGTGGATAATCCACTACCAGATGCTTGTAATCACTTTCCGCATCGGCTGCGTTCGAGGCGAGCGTCGCTCGCCAGAACAACGCCTCGGGATACAATCGTGCACCGGGTGGTGTGGCAGTCAGCACAGAATCGATCAACGCCCTTCCGGCGATGCCGTTTCCATCGCTTACGAGCGCTTGAGCCCTTACAAAAACCGGATCAGTCGGGCGCGTCGTGGTCTGCGCGACTGCTATGGTAGCGGCACAGGATGCGAAAGCACCGGCAAGAATTCCCCATCTGAACATCTCACCACTCTCCTATTGGCTCACGCGGCAGCGCTTCTTTCGTCGGCTGCGCACAGGCTGAGTACGACCGTAGCCAGCAATTGTTCGTCGGAGGAGACTTTACTCTCCTTTAGCGCGATGTCTGCTTCGAGAAGGATATCGAGAGCATGATCGAGCGCTTCACGGCTCCAGCGCTCCGCGGAACGTCCCCATATCGCTGTTGCCGACCCCCATGGCCGCCCTGTATAAGCACCAGTCTCCCTGAGAAGATCGAAGTATTCCTGAGAGAGGCGACTTCGGGAAAGCCCTTCGTCCAGCCTCGCCCGCCCCCACGAAATTCCAAGCATTTGGGTCGTCAATGACATGACGATTGAAACACCAGTCGTTTTCGGTTGAGTGAGGATATGGGGGACCAGCTCCAGCGCACGGAATACGTTGCGGTCGGCAACAGCGTCAAGAAAGTCGGCCTGCGTTTCTCCCCGCCTTACGCCAACTACTGCAGCCACAGCATCTTCGCCAATTTCTTCATCTCTTCCTTCCACATAGCTCGCAAGTTTATCGAGCTCACCGGCGAGCTGGTGCAGATCGCTGCCGACTGCCGCCTGGAGAAGCTCAATCGCGGGCCCGCTTATTTTGATCTTCAATTCGGTTGTTGCGTGGTGCGCTATCCATTTTGGGATTCTGTCCCCAGTCAGCGGATCGAATTGGAGTTGAGAGGTCGACGCAGAGAGCGCCGAATCTGCCTTCGACCCGGCGGCCAACACCAGAAGAAGCAGGAGATCCGGCGCCGGCCGTTGCAGATACTCATCGAGCACTCTGCGGGAGTCTTTCTTGAGCGTGCCGGCATCGCGAATGATTATCACCCTGCGTTCCGCCATCATCGGCGGAGTCGAGAGGAGAACATCCAGCATTTCAGCGTCGATGTCAGCAGCTCTTCTGATATCGAGGTTGAAGTCTCGGGAGCCTGGCTCCAGGGCAGCGTCGATGAGCTGTCGAACGGCGTCATCCTTTTGGTAGTCGTCGTCCCCCGAGATGTAATAAGCGCCGTCGAAAGAGCGGCGCTTGAGGATATCACGGAGTGTCTTGAGTGAGGATGCCGACATCCTCGAAATATACGGCGGCTCTAGTGGGGTGCCGATGGCAGCTCGAGCATTAACGCGTGTAGTTGGCGAGCTCGAGCTTGGAGTGCGCGAATCGCGTCGGAACCTGCTCAGCGAACAACGCCGCGGGCCAGATCGTGAGCCCTGCCGAAACGGAGGTAACTATCGCTGGCGTCGAGGTGGTTATCGGCGTTAGCTCCGGCTCTGGAAGGCTGGCGACGACGGGTGGCATCACGAGGTCGCGTGGGGAATCTGACCTATAGAGAGTAGTGGCGATGTACCCAAGCATTGCCGCGCTTGCCAGAGTCGCCGCGATAGCTCCACGCCTCAAATTGCGTTGGGCTTTCGCGTAGAGGTCAGCTGATTGGCATTCGTCGCGGAGGCGCGCTTCGAGTCGCTGCGAAAAGCCTGCTGATGGCTCTATAGAGGGGAGATTCCGGAAGATGAGAAGCGCACGACGAACCCTTGCATCGTGCTTCGCGCAATTTTCGCATTCAGCAACGTGTCGCTGCGTGCGAACGAGCTCGATACCCGCGAGAGTATCGTCTACGAACGCGACGTGCTTATCACAAAATTCGCGACAATCCATGGAGATTGGTTGAGGGTTCGGTAACAGGTACCCACCAGCAGGGCGCCTGTTCCCGAACCGTCAGAACCTAATCTACATATGGGGCGATGATTTCCGCGAACGAGGTTCTGGCCCGATTGAGCCGTGATTTCACGGTGCCAAGGTTGCAATCCGTGATCTCTGCGATCTCTTCGTACGACTTGCCCTCGAGCTCTCGCAGAATGAAGACATTCCGATGATGCTCTGGGAGTTTTGCCACCGTCTCCTCGACGATCTCCCTGAGGTGACGCTTCCGATACATGTCGTCCGGACGGGACGTAGGGTCCTCGAACTGTAGCGGGCGATCCTCGTCCTGGAAGTTCTTCTGCACCGTCTGGAAGAGCACCAGCGGATTGCGTGATCTGTTGCGAAGCTCGTTCTTGGCGAGGTTCGAGGCGATGGTGTAGACCCACGTCGAGAACTTCTTCGAGCGGTCGAAACGGTGCAGATGGCGGTAGACGCGGATGAATACCTCCTGCACCAGATCTTCCGCTTTCTCGCGATCTCCAATCGTCCGATAGACGAAGTTCAGCAGTCGGGTCTGATAGCGGGTAACGAGCTCGGAGAATGCGCGCTCTTCCCCACCGAGGAAAGCAGTCACGACGGCTGAGTCATCCATCGCCTGCAATCGTTCCCTGACGGTCGCGCCTTCAACGGCAACCATTTGCTTACGGACGATGTCAGCCATTCTTCTCTCCTCTATAAAGAGACTCTCACGACATGTGAGCATGCACATCTCTGCTGGAACTTTTCCCCACAATTAGGTATTGCACGGGGCATGCCGATTGGCCTTGGCAGCTAACGGTATGTCAATAAAGGATTTACGGCCGTGAAGATAAGCCTGAGCTTGTCCTTATTCTGCCAAGTATGTCCTATTTACATGACACGTCAGCGTCTATTCGTTGATTAGACGCCAATTTGGCCAGATGGGTTAATGGCCGGCGCGAAATCCCGCGGCGAACAGCAGACCGAGAGCCGTCTTGGAGTCCTGTATCTCGCCAGCCTGGATCATCTGCAGAGCTCGCGAGAGTGGCATCGGTTGCAATTCGAGAAATTCATCCGCTTCATGCTTTGTCTCTCCGGCCGTCAATCCGGTTGCCATGAAAAGATGAATCTTCTCGTCGGTGAATCCGGGAGTCGTATACATGGTGAACAGCTCATCCACGCGTTCCGCGGAACACCCGGTCTCCTCCTTCAGCTCCCTCACGGCACATTCGCGGGGGTCTTCTCCCGGATTTAGCCGGCCTGCTGGAATCTCATACAGATAACCATCGGCCGCGTACCGGTACTGCCGGATCAGGAGGACCTGCGGATCTTCTCCGACCGGGTCACTGAGAAACGGAACCACTGCACTTGCACCTGGATGCCGAACCATCTCGAGCTCGCCCACCGATCCGTCAGGAAACCGAACGGTATCGACGTCGAGCGATATGACCTTGCCGGAGTAGGCACGACGGGATTTGATCCGGCCAGGACGGTTTTCTGCGCCCCTGTTCACTCTCAGGCGTCGTGGACGGTCACTTCGCCGAGACTGTTGTCGGTCAGTGAGTCACGAACAGTCGCCGCATCGCCAACTATTACCGTCTGCAACAATTCGGGATGAAGATGTGTCCTGGCCGCGTTCAGAACGGCGTCCTCCGACACGTTACGAATATTCGTCCGATACGAATCGTAGTACTCCGGGTTCAGATCATAGATCGCCATCGTGGCGAGCGCTGACGCAATGGCAGCCGTCGTCTCATAACGGATCGGGAACACCCCTTCGAGATAGTCTCGAGCGAGGGAGAGCTCTTCCGCCGAAATTTTCTCGTCGCGGATTCTATCGATCTCTATGAGAATTTCACGAAGTGCAGGCGCTGTTACATCACTTTCCACCGCTGTGGAAACCACAAACGGGCCTGCTCCGCGTCGCCAGTCGTAGAATGACGACGCCCCATAGGTATAACCGTGCGCCTCCCGGAGATTGAGGTTGATCCGCGAGCCGAAAAGCCCGCCGAGAACTGCGTTCATGACCAGCGTCGGAAAGAAATCGGGATGCTTCCTCGGCAGTCCAACGTGTCCGATTCGTAACTCGGATTGCGGTGCGTCAGGCTTGTTCACGATGTGGATCCGTTTCCGGGTCGTCCGCGCCTTCACTGAGAGCGGCTGTTGCCTGGAAGATCCATGAGGCCACTTTCCAAAAGCTTCAATGACCAGCTTTTTCGCATTTTCCGACGAGATGTCCCCGGCAACTATTACCGTGGTAGCTCCCGAGTTGTAGTTCGAGCGGTAGAACTGCTCGACATCGTCGCGTGTCAGCGAGCTAATACTTTCCGTGCTACCCTCGTCCGGTCTCGAGTATCGGGATTCGTCGTCGTAGAGAAATTCCGAGAACTTTTCATCTGCCAGTCCTCGCGGTTCGGTCTCGAGCTGGAGAATCTCGGCGAGTCGTTCGCCCTTGAGTCGCTCGATCTCCCGGTCCGGGAAAACCGGGTTGCTGATTGCGTCCCCAAGCAGCTTGACTGCCTCCTCCAGCTTGTTGGAAAGCACTGTGATTTTCAGGAAGGCGCTGTCCCAGTCAGCTCCGGACTCCAGCGATGTACCAAGCTGCTCGAATTTTTCGGCAAACTGTGCTCCGTCGAGTCTTGCTGTTCCTTCGAGTAGCCCGGCTGCCGTGAGAGCGGCGACTCCTTCCTTGCCACGGGGCTCACTTGTCGACCCTGCGTTCACCAGAACCAGCACTGTCACAATGGGAAGCTTTACGACCGGCGCCGTAATCAGCCTCACGCCGATTGGGAGAGTCTCATCCTTGAATTGGGGAAATCGGTAGCTCCGCGCCGGTCCGGGCTTTGGACGAAGAGATGTGACCATCAACCGGTGCCGGCGGCGGCGAGCATCTGCTCTGATTCGACCCCTTCCTTTGGCACGTAGATGAGACTGGCCCTGTTGTTTTCCCCAAGCCGTTCCGAGATGATCTCATTTACTTGCTCAGGAGTGACCGCACGGTATCGATCTGCTTGCTCATTGATCAGTGCTGGGTCCCCGAAATAAGTCGCGAACATCGACAGTCTGTCCGCTCGTTCCCCAGCTGACTGGAGTGATGCCGTGAGATCAGTCTCGATCAACGAAGTCGCTCTTCGCACTTCGGTTTCGGAGACACCTTCACGGTAGAGATGGTCGATCTCGCGCTCTACCTCTTCCTCGAGCTGAGCAGCGCTCGTTTCCGGACGTGCTGTAACATCGACGACCAGAAGGTCGGTACCCTTCGCCAGGTCGAAGGTGAACGCCGAGGCATCAGCCGCCACCTGTCGCTCGCGCACCAGAGAACGATGCAATCGACTCCCGCGCCTCAGGCCAAGAATCGCTGATGTGATGCTGGCGGCGTAGTATGTCTGACTTCCGAACACCGGGGAGCGGAAAGCCATGAAGAGGCGGGGAAGACTGACACTGTCGTAAACCAGCTCCCGCAGCCGTTTTCCGAAGACGGGTGGAAGATCCATCGGTGGCAGCGGCGGTCGCGTTTTTCCTCGGGGGATCGGACCAAAGTAGTCATCGACCATTTTTCGCGCGTCCGCTGAATCGAAATCGCCGGCAAGCGAGAGAACGGCATTGTCGGGGCTGTAATACGTCGCGAAAAACTGTGCAATGTCATCCAGCGATGCTGCCGAGAGATCGTCCATCGATCCAATCAGTGAATGCTGGAACGGATGCGACGGAGGAAAAACAAGCTCCTGCATTTTTTCGAGGAACGTGCCATACGGCTGATTGTCCACCGACCAGCGTCTCTCGTTCTTTACGACATCACGCTGAGTATCGAGCTTCGCCTGCGTCATCGCTGGCAGAAGCTCACCCATTCGGTCTGCTTCGAGCCATAGCGCCAGTCCAAGCTCATTGGAGGGAACTGTCTCGAAATAGTTCGTTCGCTCCAGCCAGGTCGATCCGTTCAGCGTGCCGCCTGCTCGTTGAATCAGCTCGAAATGCTCATTCGAGCTTACATGAGCGGATCCCTGAAAAAGCATGTGCTCGAACAAATGGGCGAATCCGGTCCGGCCGATTTTCTCGTTGGCAGATCCTACGTGATACCACAGGTTCACAGCCACGATCGGGGCAGTATGATCTTCGGATAGCGTGACGAGGAGCCCGTTCTCGAGACGAAAGGTTTCTACCGGAATTCGCATTGTCGTAAATTGCCCGCCATGCAAACCGACTGGAACCCCCTCAGGGTTCTCACATGATTGCCGCCCTTGTTGCGCTCGGGCTGTTGCTCGGATTGGTGGGACTTCTCTGGCAATCCCAGGAAAGGGTCCTGTTTCAACCTCCGCGTTCCCACGAAATACCTCCGGAAACTGGCCGTGCAAGCTACAAAGCTGCAGATGGCCAGCCTCTCTCGGGTTTCATCATCGGCGATCCGGAAACTGCACCCGGCGTTCTTCTCTGCTTTCACGGGAATGCTGACCTTGCGATGTGGCAGCTGGAGTGGGCTCGTGCTGTAGAGGCCCGCTCCGGATACGCCGTAATGCTGGCTGAATATCGCGGCTATATGTCCCTCGGAGGGACGCCGACCTACTCCACCACAAAGCTCGACGCGCTTGCTGCATACGCCTATCTGGAATCTGCGTTCGGCCTCGATGGCACCCGGATGGCTTACTTCGGACATTCGCTCGGTAGCGCCATAGCTGTCGAGCTGGCTGAGGCTCGCCAACCGCGGGCATTGTTGCTCCAGTCTCCTTTCTCTTCCGCGCGCGCAATGGCCAGACTGATCGTCACACCTCCAGTCGCTGCTATTTGGAGAGCCATTTCCCGGATTCATTTCGACACAATTCGTGTCGTTTCACGCCTCGCTGTTCCAGTTTCCGTCACACATGGTAAGCGCGATCGTATCGTGCCTTTCAGAATGGGGTTGGATGTATATGACGCCGCCAGGAAAAAAGGCCAGCTTCTGGTCGTGGATAAGGCAGGACATAGCGATGTCGCTGAAGTTGCCGGCGAGGAATACTGGAAGTGGCTCATCACGGCACTGGAAGCGCAAACCTGAACCCGCCTCTAGAGCTTCCTTTCGAACAGGAATGCCATGGGTGCCTTGAGTGATTCGCTGAAGATGTACTTCCAGCGCTCCTCCCTGTTCGGTGAGATCGGGCTCGTACGAGTGGGGGATGTGTAGGGCGTGAATCCGAAGCGTCTTGCCAGAATTCTGAGCCGCAGCATGTGAAACGGATCGCTTACCAGTAGCGCGCTCTGCAGCC
Source organism: Gemmatimonadaceae bacterium (assembly GCA_036570225.1). Classification (GTDB taxonomy): domain Bacteria; phylum Gemmatimonadota; class Gemmatimonadetes; order Gemmatimonadales; family Gemmatimonadaceae; genus UBA4720. Next base: position 7,704 of record DATCPG010000418.1, read on the forward strand.
CACGCACCTCGAGCATGCCGGCAACTGCGCGCATCGACTCGCTCGTCGTTCTTCCGACGTTCTCGACCAGAATTGCACTGTCGGGAACACCGTGTTTCTTCGCGTATTTCCTACCCACAGCTGCTTCGCTTGTCGTGTCTCCAGATCCTGTTCCGCCAGTCAGGATCAGAATGGAAGCGAGATGGCGGTTCCAGAGATCCAGAGCATGATCGAGTCTGGCGCGCAACACCGGCGACGGCTTGCCGGCGTACTGTGCTGCTCCCAGAACGACTATGGCCTGCGCTGGCCTCGCTTCGTCACGAGAGCTCCAGAACAGAACTGTCGCCGCTGAGGCCAGCCACAGAAAAAAGACCGTCAACATACCGATTGTCAGTATTCGACGCGCAATTCTTATCGCTTGTTTTGCTTTCGCCGTCCGCTTCATGCGTCGGAAACTACGCTCAGAGCGAGCGACGCGTGTGAGGCTCCGGACAATCGACTGAATACCCCAACGCCGTGAGCGTCACCTTGAACTCGTCCTGAACGGGTACCTCTCCGTGTACGAGCCATATCGGGCCGAGGTTTGGGGATTTGTCTTTCACTCGACCTAGCCACGCGATCATTTCCGTCCGATCCGCGTGCGCGCTGTAGCCGTCGATGACTTCAACACGCGCATGCAGTGGAACGTCTTCGCCAAAAATGTGAAGGACCGGTTGCCTCTCGACCACTCTCCGCCCGAGCGTGTGCTCGGCCTGAAAGCCTACGACGAGTATCGTGTTTCGCGGATCGCTGGCACCTTGGGCGAGATGGTGCAGGATCCGTCCGTTCTCCATCATCCCCGATGCGGCGATGACGATCATCGGGCCGTGTGCACGAGAGAGTGCCTTTGACTCCTCCACATCACGCGTGTAGTGAAGGAGATCGAATCGGAACAGCTCTTTGGCCTTTCGAACCATCTCTTCCGAACGGTCAAAGCTCTCCAGATGCATCTCGAAGACCGTGGTCGCGTCGATCGCGAGAGGGCTGTCTACGTAGATGGGTATCGCGGGTATTGCCCCGTCCTGCGTGAGCGAGTGGAGCGCGAAGATCATCTCCTGGGTGCGTCCAAGCGCAAAGGCCGGAATTAGAACCCGGCCGCCTCGTGCCGCAGTTTCACGAATTACCTGGGCGAGCTGGGCCTTGGCTCCTTCCACGGACTCGTGTTCTCGGTTTCCGTACGTCGATTCCATTATCAGCGCATCCGCACCCTCTGGAGGAACCGGGTCCCGCACGATTGCAAGTCCGCTTCGGCCAATGTCTCCCGAGAATGCGAGCCTTTTTGTCTTTCCCCCTTCGGTGCAGTCGAGCAGGACCGAGGCAGAGCCGAGTATGTGACCGGCATCGATGTAAGTGGCCTTTACTCCAGGCACGACATCAAACGACCTGTTGTACGGAACGCCGACCATTAGCTCCATGGTGCGTACTGCGTGGCGCATTCCATAGAGGGGCTCGATGAAGTCCTTGTGTCTCTTCGCCAGGAATTCTGCATCCCGTTCCTGGATATGGGCCGAGTCGGCCAGCATTACTGCGCAGAGATCACGTGTTGCCGAAGTGGCCCAGATGGTTTTCGAATATCCTTCCGCAATCAGGTATGGAAGGCGCCCTGAGTGGTCGATATGTGCGTGGGAGAGAACAACCGCGTCGAGATTCTTGATCGGTAGAGGAAGGTGCCGGTTCTTGTCCGCCGAATCCTGGCGCTTTCCCTGGAACATTCCACAGTCGAGTGCCACGGTGTATCCGTTTACGTGCAGCAGGTGACAGGAGCCCGTGACTTCCCTTGCCGCGCCGACGAACGTTATCTCCAAAGTAGCTAGCCTTCTGCTACGGCATCGCGCTGAAAGAGAATCGTCACACGCTGTTCGTCCTGGGACATCATTGCGGGCTCCCAGCCTCCTCTGCTTCGCTCGTTCAGGAGATCGGTGAGGGTGTCTTCATCTTCCCGCGTATGTCGCGTCAGCTTGACCACCACAGCCTGGTATTCTTTCATCAGGAGTTAGAGATTATGGGCCGGTGAACATCCACTGTGCTGAGGCCGGAATCCTGGGGCTAGAATGATCAAGCGGGTCAAGGAATTTCCGACACTGACTATTATCCGGCATCCTCTCGTTCAGCACAAGCTAACGATTCTGCGCGACCAACAGACACAGACGAAGCATTTCAAGGAGCTCGTCGATGAGATCGCCATGCTCATGGCCTACGAGGCAACGAGCGAACTGACACTCGAGGCCAGACAGGTGGACAGCCCGCTGGAGAGAACTTCGGGCTGGCACATCAGTGGGAAGAAACTGACTCTGGTTCCCATTCTCCGAGCTGGCCTCGGCATGGTTGAGGGGATCCTTCGTCTCGTCCCGTCGGCTCGAGTAGGTCACATTGGACTCTACCGCGATCACACCACCCTGCAGCCAGTGGATTACTACTTCAAGGTTCCCGGGGATACCGCGGAGAGGGATTTCTTTCTACTCGATCCGATGCTTGCCACAGGAGGTAGCGCGGTTGCAGCAGTAGCGTCCCTGAAGAGAGCCGGTGCGAATCGGATCAGGTTCCTTTGTCTGGTAGCTGCCCCCGAGGGAGTACGCCGCCTGAGCGAGGCTCACCCCGACGTACAGATTTACTGCGTCGCACTCGATCGGGAACTCAACAGTCAGGGCTACATTCTGCCCGGTCTCGGCGACGCCGGAGACAGGCTGTTCGGGACGAAATGATCGCTCAGCCGAACCACTCTCTGGGATTCAGCCTTTGCTGCTCGGCCGCATCCATAACCCACTGCTGATTCTGTAGATCGATGATTTCACTGGAAACGGATTCGAACCACCTGGTTGCTTTCTTGGTGTCGCCGATCCGCCTCCATAGTTCGCCGACGAGATAGGTGAGGATGGCGCGTTCATCCCGCGGGACCGCGTCGTAGGCGCCTAGCGTTTCCTCGAACTTCCAGGCAGCGTGACGGCGGAAGTATCTCTCGGCTTCCACATCTCCTTCATCGACACAGCACCAGGCTGCTCGCAGAAGCAGGTCGGCAACGTGGCGGGCCTCCATACCCTGCCACTGCGCGACTTTGGCAGCGGCCTCGTATTTCGCCGACCCGCTCATGGGCGATGGGTGTAGCGGTGCCAGCTCCTTCAACACCTGTTGTTTCAGAATAGGGCTGACATCCGTCGGTGCTGTGAAATCTGCTTCGCCGCCGGAATAGCCGCACTCGCTGCACATGTGGATGAGATAGGCGAGCGGCTGGGTGCCGGCAGCTCGCTCGTGAAAATCGGTCCGCTTGCCACCGAAGGCATTCGTCGAAACCACACTCTGGGACTTGAACTCGTTGCCACACACGGGACACCGAAGCTCTATCTGACGCAGCGTTGTCATTAGCTGCTCCTCCTCTCGCTCTCAGAAAGAGAGAAGGAATATCTGTGCCATGATTTGAGTTTTGCTTTGGAGACATCGGGCTTGTTGAGACTTTCGGTGGATTGTATCTTCTCGCATCGCAAAAACCGCGAAAGGCTTCCCACCCCGCGAACTGGTCGTTGATGCTCATCAACCTACTGCCTGACTTCTTCGCAGTTCACAACAGTACCGACCGTGTCGCCGCCTATCTCCGCTACTTCGAAAACCACCGCCGCTTTCTAGAAGCTTACTGGCACAACTACGTCCTCGATCCGGCGGGCCCTCATTTTCTGGAAGTCGTTCGCTCTGCCGCACTTGCGAGCCGCGTAGATCTTCGCACCATGCTGGAGAGAATCGATGTCGTCTCTCTCGCCAGAAACACCGAAGAGCAGTGCAGGACTTTGCTGGACATCGATATCGATATCGATGTGGTGCTTATGGTTGGTGTCGGCGCAGCCAACGCCGGTGAGCTGGTTGTAGACGGTAAAGGAATCGCTTTTGTCTGCCTCGAGCATTTTACGAGCGTTACAAATCCCGAAACCCAGGGATTAGGGCTCGATCCGGAGCTGATTCCACTCTGGCTGGCACACGAGATTGCTCACACCGTTCGATATGCGTCCCCAACAAGCCGCAGCGAGCTGAGACAGCTGGTCGAGGACGCTGGTGGCTATTACTCCTATTGGGAAACTGGAAGGCGTGCGACGCTCCGCGAGCTCATGATCAACGAGGGGTTGGCCACCCATGCCTCGAAGATCATCAGCCCCGGACATGCTGCCTGGGAGTATTACGGTTATACCCGACGTGAGTACGCAAGCGTTCGAGAGCTCGAGCCGTTGATGACGAGGTCGCTCAATGCCGATCTCGACCGGGCGGGCCTGGGCTTGAGACTTCGATATCTCTCCGGTGGAATGAGCGACGACGCCCGTACGGTAGACCGGCATGTTTTCCCGGAACGAAGCGGCTATTTCCTGGGCGCAAAAATGGTCGAATCCGCAGTCAACGCTCGTGGACTTTCATGGGCCATTCGCGCGAGTGCAAGCGAGATCACTTCGATTTCCGGCTCGGCCGCCGCTTCTGCCTGAAGTTATTTCCCCACGCAGAACGAGCTGAAGACCCGATCAAGAACGTCCTCGACATCGACAGCTCCGATCAACTCCTCTAGAGCATAAATCGCAGCACGCAGGTGAACCGAAGCGACGGGCGCAGGTAGTTTCTCCTCGCGCCATGCTTGTTGAAACTGTGTGATTTCCGCCAGCGCGCTGGTGAGTGCCTGCCGGTGGCGCGCCCTGGTAAGCATTGGAATATCTGGTGCAGCTTCCCCGTATTTCGAAGCAATTGCATCGTTGATCGCGTCGAGCAGGCCCTGGAGACCTTCGCCACTATGCGCGCTGACCTGAATTACTCCGTTCTGATTCAGGCTGTTTCCTGGCACTGCCAAGTCTGCCTTGGTCCGCACTCCTATTACCAGTGCACTCGATTTCTGACTCACGGAATCAATCGTCTGGTCGAGCCCATCGGAATCCTCGGCGCATGCGAGGACCACCGCAGCACCGGCGAGATAGCGCTCACTCACCTCGATCCCCAAAAGCTCGATCGGATCAACCGTGTCCCTGAGACCAGCGGTATCGACAAGCCGTAGTGGCCACGTTCCACTGTCGATTACAGCTTCGAGAGCATCGCGGGTAGTCCCGGGAATCTCGGTCACGATCGCTCGCGACTTACCCAGAAGGGAATTGAACAGGGAAGATTTTCCAGCATTCGGCGGTCCAGCGATCACCACTACAGCCCCTTCCCGGATCAGCTCCCCCGCTGGCGCCGTGGCAAGTAGAGCTTCCAGAGAAGTGACCAGCTTTGCGATGGCGCTTTCGATCTTCTCTCGAGGTACCGGCCCGTCATCCTCTTCGGGAAAATCGATGTCGTAAGCAATCAGTGATTCAAGACCGATGAGATCCTCCCTCAGCTGCAACAGACGGCGGGAAAGTCCGCCATCGAGCTGGCCCAAAGCCGCATGTTGCATCGCATGTGACCGGGCATCGATGAGATCACCGACGGCTTCAGCTTGCAGAATGTCGAGTTTTCCATTCAACACAGCGCGCCGTGTGAACTCTCCCGGAAGGGCTTGTCGCGCACCCGAGGAAAGCAGGGCTGCGACTATTGAAGCTGGTACCAGATATCCACCGTGTGTCGAGATCTCGACGGTGTCATCGCCAGTAAAGGAATTGGGAGCTCGAAAAAGCGTCACGAGCGAACGGTCGAGCACCTCGTCCAGGTTGTGAACTGTGCTCAGCTGAGCTGTACGAGCGTCCGACGGCCATGGCTTTATGTGATTCTGAGCGATTGTGAACGCGGCAGGGCCGCTGACTCTGACGATTGCCAGAGCACCCATTCCAGGCGGCGTTGCCACAGCAACGATCGTGTCGTCGAGTTGTGCAACGCCAGTTACGGCACCCACGTTCACGACGCAGTGGTTGGTAGCACGAAGCTCGTGCCCGGCTCCAGAATCTTCACGGCGGGATGAAGGGGATGCCCTTGAAGCGTCGCGCGCAACCGATCTATCGCATCAAACGCCGTGGATGTCACGTGATTGAAGGTTCCCCAGTGATAGGGAATGAAGTATTTCGCCTTCAGCAGCTCGAATAAGGCGAGAGCGTCGGAGCTGGTGAGATGTCCTTTTCGAAATCCAGGTTTCCACCAGGGCGCGTATCCGATGGGCAGCAGGGCGACATCAAGGTTCCGTCCATTGGCGCCCAGGTGGTTCTCCACGAGCCGTGTGGTGTCGGGCATAAGGGCTGTATCGCCGGCAAAAAAACACGAGATCTTATTAGTATCTATCAGATACATATTGGTTGCGCTGAGCCACCGGTCAACCCCATAGCGGTTTCCCTTATGCGTCGCCGCTGCTGCCCGAATCGTTACACCTTCCAGTTCGGCGGCCTCGCCGGGTGCGACCCCAACCGCATGCCGGTATCCCTGCTTTCCCAGCCACTTCGCTATTGTCGGAGGAGCGAACAGCGGGATGTCGTCGGGTAGGGCGTCGAGCGAATCGAACGAGAGATGGTCGGCGTGGGCGTGCGTAAGCAGTATGGCGTCGAGTTTTGGCAGAGCAGCAAGCGCAATTCCTGGCGCACTCACTCGCGGCAGAAACTTGCCGAGTGCGGGATCAAAATTGGGGTCGGTGAGAAGTTTTTTCCCTCCGACCTCAATTAGTAGCGTTGCGTGACCAATATACGTGACACGCAGCATGGTTTGCCTTATCCGCCCTTCGGACGTGCTTTCGCTCGTTCTCGAGCCAGGAACCATTGCTGTGGAAGGGCCGCGATATTCTGGGCTGTGTAGTACAGATTGAGACCCGAAGCCATGTTGATGAGCACGACGGTCATCATTACCGGAAACATGTAGCCCATCATTTTCGCTTGGGGATTCGGAGGAGCATTACGCATTCCAATCCATGACAGCAGGTACATCGATGCACCCATCAGCAGGGGCAGGATATAGAGTGGGTCCTTGATCGATATGTCGTGCAGCCACATGAAAGGCACACCACGAAACTCGATGGTGTTCTGAAAAACGAAAAAGAGCGCGAACAGGATCGGCATCGGAAGAAGCGCAGGCAGGCATCCAGTCAGTCCCGCAAAAGGGCTGACTCCTGCATCGTGATAGACTTTCATTATCGCTTCGCGCTGCTGAACCGGATCTGGATACTTCTTCTGGGCTGCAGCCAGTTTTGGCTGCAATTCCTGCATCTTGAGACTCGAGCGCATCGTACTCTGGTTGAGGGGCCAGAGCGCGAACCGAACCAGGATTCCGAGAATTACCAACACCCAGCCGTAACTCAGATTCAGCCGGTTATGCATCCAAAGAAGGGCCTGGATAACCTTGGATGCGATCGGATGCACAACTCCCTGAAGGAACCGCCATCCGTAAGGGTTCACGTGGTCAAAGTCCTGACCCATTCTTGCTAACCGCTGGGATTCCTGTGGCCCCGCGTAAATCTGGAACGCAAAGCTGTTGTTCTTGATCCCTTCTACCACCGTTGCCGTGGCATTTGTGGCAATCTTGGACGTACGTGGACCGCCGCCAAGGGTTACTTCGCTGAAGAGAGTGCCGTTGGGAGGCGAAAGAATTCCAAGTACAAAGTATTTGCTCTTAACAGCAGCCCAACTGAGTGGGCCTGGCTCCAGGGTCTTTTCTCCCGGTTCCAGATTTCCAAAAAGCACACTTCGGGCGTGATCCTTTTCTGGCTTGAAGCTATAGGCAAGAGTTCGATAATCTGTGGTCGTGTCTGCTTCGGCGGGCCTGAGTGTCCTGGGCAAGTCGATGAGAAGGTAGGCCTGTCCGGATGGTCCTTTTACGCGTCCGTTGACACCAACGGTATAGCTCGCTGTGGTATCTTGTGAAATTGCGTATGTGATCGACACTGTATCGCTCTTGACCGCGGCATCGTACGTCAACGCCTCTTCTCCCGCTGTATTCCTCGCTCTGGAAAGAGTGAACGGAATCTTCGACAGATCGATAGTGTCGCTTGGCGTCACGAGTCTGTACGCGAGAAGCGGAGAGCCTTCAGCCGCAAGATCTACCAGACCTCCGGACCGAGACCGGTTGGCATAGTCGCGCATCATGATCGAAACGGGCGCGGCACCAATGTTGGTGAACTTGTAAATCGTCTTAGGCGTGCTGACAGCCGTTGTCTCCGCGATGGCTTGTCCAGATGTCTGTGTCGCCACTGGATTTACCCGGGTCACAGGCGGAGCAGTACCCTTACTTGCATTCGCCAACGAGGACGAGGCAGCCGCTGATACTCCGACAGTTTTCAGTCGGGATACGGAATCACCAGCGGGTGATATACGAGATCCTGGAGCGGTCCTTGGCGCCGGGAACAGCAGCTGCGAAACCGCAATTACAATGAGCGAAAGAAACAGAGCGAGGAAAAAGCGCTTATCCATTCAGGGGACCGGATCATAGCCGCCCGGCCGAAAGGGATGACACCGGAGAATGCGACCAATTGTAAGTCGCATTCCCTTGATCACCCCGTGTCGCTCGAAGGCTTCAAGCGCATAGGCCGAACACGTTGGATAGTAACGGCAACTCGCCGGAAAGAGTGGTGAGATTGCCAGCTGGTAGCCGCGAATCAGAAGAACGAAAGCCGATCGCATGATCAGGGCGTTGCGAGTCCAGCAACCCAACTGGCAACGGTATCCACTTGCGCAGCTAGTTCATCAAACGTCGAGCGATATGCCTCGGGCCTTGCTCGCACAAGAAGATCCACTCGCCCGATTACAGGCAATAGTCGAAGCCGGATAAGCTCTCGTAGTCGTCGCTTCGTGCGGTTCCGATCGACGATGTTTCGCCCGTGCTTCGGAACAACCACGCCTACTCGTGGATGAGGCAACAGGGAAACAGAGACCCGAGCTTCTAGACACTCGGTTTGCATCCGCTTCCCTGCACGTCGCACCTGCTCCAGGTCGGCTTCTCTCGTCAGCCGTCGGTTGCGAGGAAAGCCTAGGCTCTTATACGCCGGCGTACTTGGAGGGTAGCTGAACGGTAAGCCGTTTACGCCCCTTCTTCCGGCGGCGGCTCAAAACTTCGCGTCCCCATTTAGTAGCCATACGCAACCTGAATCCATGAGTCCGAATGCGGCGCTTGTTGCGGGGACGATATGTAGGCTTGCCCATTACGATGCTCCAGAAACCAATAAGATGCTGTCGAGAGCCGGTAAAACTATTCCAGCGTTGAAGATAGATCAAGTCACGTAGACGAGTTCGCTTGTCGCTGGTTTGACTTTTCCACATAAAACGGCTAGCGTGGCGCGTCATGTCGCTGAGCCCCGCCGAAGTCTGGAACCGCCTGCTCGATCGCGCTCGTCAAGAACTCCCGGATCAAACCTTCCAGGCGTGGCTCGAGCCCACAGAAGCTCTCTCCATCGAAGGTAGCACCCTCTTTGTTGGGGCTCCCGATCAGTTTACCGCAGATTGGAATGACTCCAAGCATTCCGGTTTACTGTCGAGCTTCTGTCCAATTGTCCTCGGATATCCAATGAACGTGGTGTTCCGTGTGAATGAGGAGCGGAAGAAGCGTTCTCAGATGGATTTTTTCGTGGCTCCGCCTGTTGCTGTCGCCAAGCCGGTACTGACACAGAATGGCAGTGGATCGCCACCGCTTAGCCAGCGCTACACCTTCGATCTCTTTGTCATCGGTAAGTCGAACGAGCTCGCTGCCGCCGCGGCCCATGCAGTCAGTCAGGCACCCGGTAAGGTCTACAATCCACTTTTCATCTACGGGGACACCGGACTCGGCAAAACCCATTTAATGCAGGCGATTGCGCACGAGACAATCGATCGGAATTCAGGAACGCGCATTACCTATGTCGCCGCCGAGCAGTTCATGAACGAGTTGATAAGCTCGATAGGAGAACGCACAGTTGCTGACTTCCGTCGACGTTACCGCGAGGTCGACCTGCTGTTGATCGATGACGTCCATTTCCTCAAAGGCCGCAAGGAAGCAACCCAGGAAGAGTTCTTTCACACGTTCAATGCGCTCTACGAGGGTGGGCGCCAGATCGTTCTCACAAGTGACCGTCCACCTTCTGAAATTCCAGGATTGGAAGACCGGCTAAAGAGCCGGTTCGAGTGGGGGATGGTCGCTGATATTACTCTGCCTGATTTTGAGCACCGTGTCGCAATTCTAAAACAGAAAGCACATGTCGACCGGCTCGAGCTAACAATCCCTGATGACGTCATTCATTTCATCGCTGAACATGTCCGGTCGAATGTCAGAGAGCTCGAGGGATCCATAATCAAGCTTCTCGCCTATGCTTCTCTCAAGCACAAAGACATTACTGTTGAAGTCGCTCGTGAAGCTCTCAGAGACAAGCTTAGGGCGATCGAAGGGCTCGAGGCGGAGCCGGGCGGAAAGCTTACCATCCTCACCATCCAGCAAGCAGTCGCCAAAGAGTGGGGAGTGACTGTTGATGGTCTTCGATCGAAGACCAGGACCAAGACGCTTACTATCCCCCGTCAGATTGCCATGTATCTCGCGAGAGATCTCCTGGCCACACAGCTGGTCGAGATTGGAAATGCATTTGGTGGCCGTGACCATTCAACTGTCATTCACAGCATCGACAAGGTCCAGGAATCAATTGGGGAGGATGCTGATCTGAAAACACGCATCACTCGACTTCGTGGAATGTTGGAAACTTTTATCTCGGCACCTATTCGTGTGGAAAGGATTATGAGTCCAGGAAAGTGATGTCGACAATCTCGATCAACCTGCATTACCAACATCCTATCACACATTAGCCAGCATAGCGGAAATCAAGCTGCTTTCATAAGTTAGACCGATTACACACAGCTCCACATTGTACTACTACGACTACTCCTTTTTATCTCTTTAAATAGAGACTACTAGTACATCACCAGAATTCAACAGAGGGAAGGGATGCGCTTCACGATCTCTCGCGAAAAGCTTCAGGAGGGTCTGGCAGCTGTAGCTGCCAGCATCCCAGCGAAGACGACACTCCCTGTTTTGGCGAATATTCTGCTCGAGACCACGGATAAGGGGATCAAGCTGTCAGGAACCGATCTCGATATCGCGGTTAGTACGGAAGTGATGGCGGATGTCGATGTAGCTGGTGCCGTTACAGTTCCCGCCAAGAAGCTGAGTGAAATCGCCCGGGAGCTACCACCTGCTCCGGTGAAGATCGGTGCAGTCGGAGAGCAACGTGTCACTATCGAATGCGGTCGCTCGCGCTTCAAGCTTCTCGGTCTTCCGAGAGATGAGTTTCCAACATTCCCATCCGTCCGCTTTAATGAGAGCTGGCGGATTCGATCGGGAGATCTTCAACAGCTGATATCTCATACTTCATTTGCAGTATCCGCCGAAGAAAGTCGGCCGATACTGAATGGAGTATTGTGGGAGCTCAGGCCGGATAAGATGAGAATGGTTGCAACGAACGGTCATCGCCTGGCAAAAATGGATGTCCCGATCGATTCGGCTAATGCACCGGCGAGTGATCTAATCGTTCCACCGAAAGCACTGGAGCAGGTCAGGCGATTATTTCCTGCCGAGGAGGAACTCGAGATTGCACGTGGGGATAACCACATCGGTTTCCGGTCGCCCTTTACGGCAGTTTTCACACGTCTTATCGAAGGCCCATATCCGAACTATGAGCAGGTCATTCCGAAAGACAATGACAAGGTCGCTGTTGCTGACAAAGTAGCCCTGGCGAGTGCACTGAAGCGTATGTCGGTGATTGCCTCGGACCAGACGCACAGGATCCGTTTGTCCTTCAATTCCGGGATGTTGAAATTCAGCGTTCAGACTCCAGATCTTGGCGAAGCTCAGGATGAGCTCCCGATCCGGTACACGGGAGATCAGCTGGATATCGGCTTTAATGCGAGCTACCTGCTCGAGATCCTGCGCTATATCCCCACCGATGAAGTGAGACTGACCTTCAAGGCGCCGGAGAGAGCTGCGACAATAGAACCGGAAGGCTGGAAGGATCCAGCCTCGTACATGTGCCTGGTTATGCCACTCCGGCTTGTCGACTAGGGAACGATCTGGAATTCCTGTTTGGAATTCTGTCTGAACTGAGAGCGTTTGGCTGAGGCTGTTATGCCGAGATCAAGAAGTTGATCGATACTTAGTCGCATAACTCGTCCGGTTGTGGAATCCAGGTAGTAAATCGCGGTGCCCGTTCCCGCGGCGTCGATCGATACCCGATGTTGTTGAAGACCTCCCTCTCCTCTGGCGTGGGTCGTATCGGCTCTCAGAATTACCAACACCGGATGCCCCTCGTAAAAAGTCGCTCCTGAAACGACGTAGGATCTGATTGTATGTGCTGCTGTCGGTATGCCTGCCTGACAACCTTGTACATCTGTCGAGTCCTTCCAGCTCACTCCCGTTGATAACTGTTCCGGGAAAGCGATCAGCAGATTGCGAAGATCCGCCGCTAGCATCGAGCCGATAGTATTGCAGCTACTGCCAGTAGCTCCCGTGTTGATTGTCAATGAGCTGTCTGTGAATGAGCCGGAGATCTGAACAGGCAGCTGGATCGACTGGACCGTGCCAATCAGTCCCTGAGTAGTTGTTGTAGAAGTGTCGATGAGAGCCGTGAGGTTCATTCCCTGGTCGACCGGCTCGAGTGTTAGCAGTTCGCTGGTGATGTTGGTGGATAGTTCGCGATGAGCCTGCGAGTCGGGAGCAGTGCTCTCGATAGCCGCGCTTCGTGTAATCCTGTATCTGACTGCACCGGCTGCATACTTGAAGGACGATGCTCCCGCAGTGGGTACCAAGGGTACCACAGGTGCGGTTGGCTGGGACGTCGGGGTAGGTAGTGGGGATGGGGCAACCGGTGGTGAGCCTCGAGCTCCGCTGCACGCCACGGCAAATACAGAGAGGAGATACCAATAGCTTTTTCGATAAAGAATCTTCATGTATATCCGCTCGAAATTTCTTCGGAGAAAACAACAACCCCCAGTGATTTCACTGGAGGTTGTCAATTTAGGAGAGCAACCGGTCTATAAGCCGGGTCCTGTCGGACTACCTGAGTAATCCGGACGATCATTTCTCTACGAGCATGGT